>CAZWJH010000011.1:0-41476 GCA_964634755.1 uncultured Clostridia bacterium | reverse complement strand
AGGAGGATAAAATGGGACTTGATATAAAACTTCCAATAGGATTATTTTTTATATTAATCGGGATAATAATAACAATCTCAGGGCTTTTTTACAAACAGGAAGTAATAGACAAGCTTGGATTTAACTTCAACCTCATCTGGGGGTTGGTTATGTTTGCTTTTGGCTTGGTTATGCTAGGAATGTATCTAATGACAAAAAGAAAAAGTTAAAAGGAGCTTTCCCTTGAAAAAAATCTTTTTTTGTTTTTTTCTGTTTTTAATTTCTTTTTTTATAGAAAGTAAAACAATTAGCGAATGGATTAAAAAGCCTCAAATTTACAGTGTAACAGTTTTTGATAAAAAGGATTCAGAAAAATTTTCAATAACAGTTAATGGGTTATGGAATGGATACATAGGGAAAGTCTCTTCACCATTTGCTTTCGGAAGAATGCTTTTATCCTATTATGAAAACAAAAATTATGATAGCGATCAAAAATTTGTAGAATATCTTCATAAAAACAGTTTTATTGTTCCTGCGACAATATTAACAACACAAGGTCACGAAACTTTGCAAGGAAACAAATTAAAAGAGCTCTCATGTAAAAGCTATAATGGAGAAATCTCAGATTGGGATTTGACTGCTGAATCAAAATTCATGTGTTCTAATAACGATAATTGGCTTGAATGGATGTTTTTACACGGGAAAAAAGCAATAGATTCTGGAGCAGATTTAATTGTTTTAGACGAAATTCAGGGAGGAGGATTTATCCCTCTTTATCAATGGTTAGGGCAATTCACTGGAATGAAAGAGCCAGGATTTTGCGAGCATTGTATAGAAGGATTCAGAAATTACCTAAAAACCAACTTCACATCTGAAGAATTAAAAGAAAAATTCAACATTTTAAATATAGAAAATGAAGAATTAAAAGAAAGGATAAACAGTACAAAAGCCCTAAAATACTTCGAAAGGGTAGCAAAAGGCCCCTTAATAAAAGAGTATATAAATTTCAATGAAAAAAATAACTATCTTTTAAAGAAAAGACTTGTTCAATCTTTAAGAAGCTATGCTAAATTGAAAGGTAGAAACATTGCGATATCCGCTAATTCATATGCAATAGGGGGAATCCAAATAGGTGATTATTGGGTAAAAGGATTAATTTTTAGTGATTTTTTAGATTTCTACACTTTTGAAAATCACTACTCAGCAGTAGCAAATCAAATTCTTTCCCCTTACCCACGCAATAAATGGATAGCTTGGGAAAAACTTGCTTTTCAGGCAACCGGGAATACTTTTGTATCTATGCTGGATACAGGAACTATAAAAGAACTTGACAAAAAGACAAATATTGGGAAGTTTTCCAATTATCTATATATAAGATTCATGGAAGCATATATTAACAAGGGAGCTTTTGCAATCTACTATGGAAAGCCTTTTAATAACTATAAAACATGGGAAAAGTGTGCAGAAGCTGCAAAATTTATAAGAACTCATAATGATCTGTTTATGAAAGACTCTAAAACATTATCAGATATTGCAATACTATTTTTATATTCGGAAAATCTTAGAAATAGATACTTTTCCTATCTTGGAATCTCGCAAATTCTTTCAGAATCAAATATAGGATATGATGTTATTTTTGGAGGAGGAGGCAAATATTTAAAAGATAGGGTAAAATCAAATGAACTAAAAAAATATCCACTCATTATTATTCCAAATTCGAAACAGATCGAAGATAATCAAAAAGATAAAATCAAAGATTATGTAAGAGAAGGCGGTAAGGCAATCATTTTCTCAGGAGAAAGCTTCGGATTAAATGGAACAGGAATAAAGAATTATGGAAAGGGAGTATTCATAGTTTTGGATAGTTGGTTCTACGAAAATAGAGAATGGGATATCGGTTCCCTTTACTTTTTCTCATACGAAGATAAATATAGAAAATCTTTAAGAGATCTATTCCTAAAGTTAACTAATTCTTTTCAATATACCGAAAATGTGGAAAGGAAAATAATTGTAACCCCTTATTACAATTTTGATAAAAATCAAATAATAATTCATGTTTTAAACTATGACCATAATATAAATACAGATAGTACAAAAGAAAAAGAAAACATAGAAATTAAAATAAAACCCCCCCTTTTTCAATTGGAAAAACAGGTTATTTAATTTCCCCAGATTTCTCCGAAAAAATAATAATCAAATATATGATTTCAGAAAATTATATAAAAATTAAAATTCCATTATTGAAAACATACGACCTAATAGTCATAGGTGGTAAAGAAGGTAAAAGAAGAAGATAGGGAAAGAATCTTTGACAAAAAGTCTTAAATAAAATATTATTATATGCCGAATAAAAAGAGAGGGAGGTTGTGATGAAAGAACTCAGAAAAGATATTTTGGGTTTTGATACTATAGTAAAAACCTTAAACGGAGAAAAAGAATATGTATTCTTTGATAATGCAGCGTCAACACCTGCTTTAAAAAGCGTTTATCAGCAAATGGAAGAAATCATGAAATACTATTCTAACGTACATAGAGGAACAGGTTACAAAGCTTTTTATTCGACAGAGCTCTTTGATAAATCAAGGGAATATGTAAAGGAATTTGTAGGCGCATCTGAAAATGATACTGCAATTCTTGTAAAAAACACAACAGAAGCCGTAAATAAATTAGCAAGAATTATGAAAGCCAATTTTCCAGATGCAACAATTCTTATTTCAGAAATGGAGCATCATTCAAATATACTCCCCTGGAAAAAACATTTCAGAACAAGGTGGTGGCAAGTAGATGAAAACGGAAGACTTGACCTTAACAGACTTGAGGAAATCCTTAAAGAAGAAGATAGGAATATTAAATTAGTTGCAGTAACTGGAGCGTCAAATGTTACAGGTTTTACAAATCCTATTTATGAAATAGCCGCAATAGCCCATAAATACGGAGCTTATGTTTTTATCGATGGAGCTCAACTTGTCCCCCATAAAAAAATATCTATGACAACGGATAAAGATTCTGAAAAAATAGATTTTTTAGCCTTTTCTGCTCATAAAATTTATTCACCATTTGGCTCCGGAGCACTGATTGGGGATAAAAAGATATTTTCTACTAAAGATCCTTCATGCGTAGGTGGGGGTACTATAAAATTTGTAGCAAAGGAAGAAACAGTATGGGCAGATCCGCCAGATAGAGAAGAAGCCGGCACTCCCAATATTCCAGGTGCAATTTCTCTTGCTCTAACTTTAAAAAGACTAAATTCTTATAGTTTCCAAAATCTTGAAAAAAAAGAAGAGGAACTTGCAAAATATTTCATAGAAAAATTTAAGGAATTAAATAAATTTACTTTGCTTGGAGATCAGAGTCGAAGTAAAGAAGATTTCAGTGTTTTCTCATTTAAAAATGATGAAGGGCTTTCCCCTTTTCTCATTGCTTCCATTCTATCCTTTGAGGAAGGGATAGGAGTAAGAGCCGGTTGTTTCTGCGCACATCCATATCTTGCAAAACTCATGAATTTTTCTAAAGAAAAAGTAGAGGAAGTAAAGAAAAAAATAATAAATGATGAAATAGATAAATTCCCCGGAGCAATAAGAGCAAGTTTAAGTTTCTACAATACTGAAGAGGAGATAGACAGACTTTTTGAAATTTTAAAGAAAATTGAAAAAGGGGAGTATTCCAAATATTATTTTAAGAAAGATGTGCATGCTTTCATTCCAGAAGGTTTTGAGTTTCACATTCCAGAAGTGTTATAAGACAAAGATCTTGACTTTTTTGGCGATTTTAAATATATTTTATTAGTAAAGGAGAGAAGAGTGTTAGTTATATGCCCAAATTGTAAAACAAGATATAAATTGGATGAGAAGAAATTAACACCAAAACCTATAGTAAAACTCAAATGCCCAAAATGCGAGAGTATCTTTGAAGTAAATAATCCCCTTTATGATGCAAAAATAAAAGAAGACGATACAACTCAAGTAAAAAAAGAAAAAGAAGCCGATGAAGAACTTGCTCTTCCGAAGGATAAAAATATATTTCTTTATGTAATAAAAGGCCCTCGTTCAGGGTATAAATACAAAGTAACAAAACCAAGAGTAATTGTTGGAAGAGGGAGTCAAGCTGATTTAATTATCCCAGACTTGGAAGTTTCAAGACAGCACTTTTCTCTTGAAATCAAAGAAAATAAAACAATTCTAAGGGACTTAAATAGCACAAATGGGACATATATAGATGGAGAAAAGATCAGCTCTGTTAAATTAGAAGACAGAACGGAAATTCAAATAGGACAAAGCACTATACTATACATGGAATCCACTGAAAGAGATTTTTAACAATTGAAAATATTAAAACACGCATTTTATTCATTAGCAGGTGCTGGTATTTTAATTTTTTTTTCGTGGAATATTCTTCTTACCTTAAACTTTCCTTACCTATCTTTTAAAAAATTTACAATCAACTCTAATACACTTATTCTCTCCTCTCTATTTTTTACAATTTTTTATCTTATCACTATCGTATATATAAGAATTTACAATTTCATAGCTCACAAACATTACTCTATTAATTTTTTTACGCTTTCCTATTTCTTCACCTTCTTAAAAGTAGGTTTTTCTTATTTAATTTTTATTTATATTATTAATTATTATACCTACTTCTACTATATTTATTCCCCTCTTAAAATGGAAATTATTTTAAATATTACTATTTTTATAGGCATCCTTATTCTATTTGCTTATGAAAGAAATGCTTTTGCAAAAGAAGGAAAGGAGAAAAAAATACCTTTTCTTATTATCTTATTGATAATAGTTTTTTTATTAAGTTATACTAACTTTAGATTGTTTGAAAAAAAACTTAGAAATGTTAATATAAAATCATCTATAAAAAGTAAGACTGGCAATACTTTTGTTCTAAATAAAAAAAGGAGAGTCCTTAACCTTTACATAGAGGGGCTTTCCTATGATTTTATTTTCCCCTTAATCTCAAACGGGAAATTACCGAATTTCGGGTGGCTTATAGAAAACGGAGTATGGTCAAGAACAAAAACGGTGGATCCAATTAATAAGTGTTCTGCATATTACTCATACATCACAGGTATTTATCCTTCACAAAATCTTATGTATTCTTTTTGGAAAAAATCCTTTACTTCTGCTTTTAACTTTTCACCTTATCTTTTACCAAATGGCTTTTTCCTCAAATCTTCTGAGAAATTAAACCTTATAAAAAAACTATATGCAAAACCTTCATTCAAATATAGACAAAATATTTTTCAATTATTTGAAAATTTTAATATAAAAAGCATAAAAATTGCCTTTTTAAAAGAAGAAAAAGAATTTTTTATCACGAAAAAAGGTCACTCCGAACTTCCATCCCCTTTTGACGAACTTGAGCTCACTAATACCCATTTAATCCAATCTTTGAAAAAAGATATCATATTAGATGAACAAAGATTCTCTCTTTTTCTCCAACACCTAAACAATCCTCTAAAAACAAGATTTTTCTTCTTATATATAGATGGTTTATTAGATGCAGAACTAAGATTCTACAAATATACATTTCCAGAATATTATTCTTCAGTTTCAGAGGAAGAAATCCATAAATATGGAGGAATACTTGAAAAGTACTATCAGTATATAGATCAATACCTTGGTAGAATACTCTTAAATTTAAAAAGCAATGATATTTTAATTGTAAATTCATCTTTTGGGGTAAGTCCTCTTGACCCGATTGATCAAATGATTAATAATTTTTTGAAAAAAGAAAATTTATCAGCAAAAATATCAAGCTCCCCCGAAGGTGTTCTTCTTATTTACGGAAATGGGATAAAGAAAAATCACATACTTAAAAATTTTTCTTTTTTAAATATTTTCCCTATGATTACCTATTATTTTCAACTTCCTATTCCCTACTCCTCAAACAAATACTTTACTTTAGAAATGTTTAAGAAAGATTTTATTAAGGATAATCCGATATTCTTTTCTTATTCAGAGGATAAAAGATGATAGCCGTAATTCAGAGAGTAAAAGAAGCTTCTGTATCTGTAAACAACAAAAAGATAAACAGTATTAAAAAAGGGATTTTAATACTTGTTGGAATTGAAAAAGATGATAATGAAAAGGATTTGAAATTTGTCGCAAATAAAATCGTAAATTTAAGAATATTTCCAGATGAAAAAGGCAAAATGAATTTATCTGTATTTGATATAAAGGGAGAAATTTTATCTGTTTCTCAATTCACTCTTACCTCAAAAATTAAAAAGGGAAGAAGACCGGATTTTGGAAGAGCTATGCCACCTGAAAAAGCAAAAACTTTTTATGAAAAATTTTTAAAAGAACTAAGCTCCTACGATATCCCTGTAAAAGACGGTGTTTTTGGAGCAATGATGGAGGTTTCATTGAGAAATGATGGGCCTGTAACATTTATAATAAATAGCAAAATAAAAAAAGATGGAATTAAGTAAAAGTTATTTTTTAGATGGAAGAATCGTAATTTATCAACCTAGAAAAGGTTTTAGATTCTCAATTGATGCCCCTATTTTGGCTGATTTTATAAATATTCCCCAAAGTGATGCGGAATTACTTGAAATAGGGGGAGGATGTGGTATAATCAGCCTTATTCTTGCTAAAACAAAAAGGTTTAAAAAGATCTATGTTTTGGAGATTCAAGACCCAATGATTACTGGAATAAGAAAAAGTGTGAAAGAAAATGGACTTGAGGATTTAATAAATATAATTAGAGGAGACTTTAAAAACCCACCTTTTAAAAAAAAGTTTGACATCATCCTATCAAATCCACCTTATATAAAAAAAGATAGTGGGAAACTACCCGCAAATTCTAACAAGAGAATCGCAAAATTTGAAATAGAGCTAAACATGCAAACAATTTTGGAAAATTCCTTCAATCTTTTAAAAAAGAATGGTTCTCTTTATCTTATCTATCCTTATAAAAGAAAAAAAGAATTAAAAAAAGAGGTAAAAGATAAAAATTATTTCATATCAAAAGAAAGAGTTGTCTTTCCTCGTAGAAATAGAGAGCCGGTTTTTTATATGGTAGAGCTTACAAAGATGGAAAAAGATAAAATAAGCTCTGACTATATTATATTAGAGGATGATAATGGAAATTATAGTGAAGAGATAGAAAATATACTGAGAGGTAAAAATGTTTATAATTGAAAAAATTAAAACTATTTATAGAAGCAGATTATTGATTTCTAATCTTGTTTCAAGAGAATTAAAAGCAAGATACAGAGGCTCAGTTTTAGGTTTTCTATGGACTTTTTTAAATCCACTTTTACTTATGCTTGTTTATACTCTCGCCTTTGGCATAATTTTAAAACCAAGGTATCCAATACCGGAATTAAAAACAGCTTTAGATTACTCCCTTTTCCTATTTACCGGTCTCCTCCCATGGATCTGGTTTAGTTCCTCAATAATAGAGGCAGGAAATGTACTATCCATTCATGGTGCTCTTATCAAAAAAGTTTTATTCCCGGTAGAAGTCTTGCCTATTATGACTGTCACTGCAAATTTCATAAACTTCCTTCTAGGGCTCCCCATATTAATTCTATTTTTTATTATTCTGGGCCATCCACTTACATGGTATGTGTTTTTCTCAATCCCAGTCATGATAATCCAATTCTTTTTTACCCTCGGGCTTGCCTTTTTGGTTGCAGCTCTGACTGTTCATTTCAAAGATGTGCAAAATCTCATAGCAAACCTTTTAACTCTTTGGTTTTTCGGAACTCCCATAATTTACCCCTTCAACTTTGAACCAATATTAAAATCAAAGATAATAAAAACAGCTCTGCTTTTAAACCCCTTCACTCATATAGTAGAAGGTTACCAGTATTCTTTCTTTTTTGGTTCTTTGCCTCACTGGAAAAAGTTGAGTGTTACTTTCATAATTTCTTTACTCTTTTTTCTTGGTGGATATTACTTTTTTGACAGGGTAAAGGATACTTTTGCGGAGGAAGTATAATGAAAGAAATAGCAATATCTTTAAGAAATATTGTTAAAGCATACAGGAAATATTCAAGCAAACACAGATTTAATACATTAAAAAGTGCATTCATAGACGGAACTATCTTCAGAGATTTTAAACCAGAAGAAGTTTTTATGGCAGTAAATAATGTGTCTCTTGATATAGAAAAAGGTAAGACAGTGGGTATTTTAGGAGAAAATGGGTCCGGGAAAAGTACGCTTCTTAAAATTATCGCAGGAATCATAAGACCTAATAGGGGAACAGTGATTACCAAAGGAAGAATTTCAGCTCTTATTGAACTTGGAGCGGGTTTTCATCCTGAAATTTCGGGAAGAGAAAATATTTTTATAAATGGGATAATACTTGGGCTTACGAAAAAAGAGATAAAGGAAAAATATGATGAAATCGTGAGATTTGCAGAGCTTGAAGATTTTATAGAGCAGCCGGTAAAGACATACTCATCAGGAATGTTTATGAGATTAGGTTTTTCTGTTGCTATTAATGTGAACCCTGATATACTCTTGGTTGACGAAGTTCTTGCTGTAGGAGATGCATCTTTCGTCCCCAAGTGTATAGATAAAATAAATGAGTTTAAAAGATCCGGCAAAACAATAGTCTTTGTGAGCCATGATCTTGAGACAGTGGCAAGGATAACAGATGAAGCAATCTGGATGAAAAAAGGTCAAATAGTAATGAGAGGATACCCGAGGCAAGTGGTCGACACATACCTTCAGGATATAAGTGAAAAAGAGGAGAGCAAACACAAAGAAGAAAAAAAGGAAGAATCGATCCCAGTTGATAATAAGAGATGGGGAGACAAGAGTGTTGAAATAACCTCGGTCAAAATTAAGGATCTTACAGGAAAAGAAAAATTCATATACTCTCCTGAAGATGGAATGATAGTGGAGTTAGAAGTTAAAGCAAATGAAGAAAAGGATGATTTTGGTTTTGGAATCGGGATATTAAACGGAGAGGGACATGTTGTTTATGGTACGAATACTTTTCTTGAAAATCTTATGGGTAAAAAACTTAAGAAAGGATTACATAAAGTCGTCTTTAAAATACCAAAGCTAAATCTAATAAATGGATTTTACTTTATTGATGTGGCAAGCCATTCAAAAGATGGTACTCCTTATGATTATCACCACCTTTTACACAAATTTAGAGTTGACTCAAACAAAAGAGATGTTGGTGTTTACAGAATAAATCATCAGTGGAATTTTGATGATGGAATTGAATTCAGAAAATACTAAAGGTCTGAAAGTTTTTGTGACTGGAGCCTTTGATATAATTCATCCGGGCCATATATATATTCTAAAAAAAGCCAAAGAGATAGGCGATTTTTTAATTATTGGTCTGTTAAATGACAAAGCGGTAAAGAAATTAAAAGAGGACAAAAGACCAATAGTACCATTTGAAGAGAGAAAAGAGATTCTACAATTCATAGAATTCGTGGATTTTGTAATTCCCGTGGAAAATTTAAAAAATTCCCTTGAAAAAGTAAAACCTGATTTAATCGTACAATGTGAAGAAGATAAATACTTTACAAAAGATAAAATAAAAACCTTTAAAGGTAAAATAATTAATATCAAGCGACTTGAACCTTTCTCAACATCATATTTCATAAAAAAAATTTTAGAATCAAAAAAAGAGTAAATGTTTACCTAACAGCTCTTTTAATATAAAATTTTCGATGAAAGAAAAAACAATCTTTGGCGCTGAAATCTTTTGTGAAAAATATACAAATCAATATAAAGCCTTAAATATTGCTCTTCTTATAAATCAAGCCTCTACAGTTTTTGATAGGGAAAATATTCTTCACTGTTTGCTAAAAAAGGGACTAAAAATAAAAAAGGTATTCTTTCCACAACATGGATTCTTTCAGGATAAACAGGATAATATGATAGAATCAGAAGATTTTGAGAAAGATGGAATTAAGTTTATATCTCTGTATGGAAAAAAGTTTTTCCCCTTGGAAGAAGATTTAAAGGACATAGATCTTATAATTTATGATATTCAGGATGTGGGAGTAAGAATCTATACCTTTGTATCAACCCTTTTTTTGCTTTTAAAAGCCCTCAATAACAAAGATACAAAACTTATCATTTTAGACAGACCCAATCCACTCGGAAGAAAAATAGAAGGAAATGTTGTTGAAAAAGACTTTTTCTCCTTTGTCGGTATTCACCCTATTCCGATGATTTACGGGTTAACACCTGCGGAACTCGTATCATATTTTATAAAAAAAGAAAATTTAACCATTGATGTTATCCCTATAAAAATGAAAAACTGGGATGGTTCATTTTTTGAATTAATAGGAAGGAACTGGTATCCCACTTCTCCGAATATACCCTTTTATACAACTTCTTACATATATCCGGGAACCGTTCTTCTTGAAGGGACCAATATATCAGAAGGGAGGGGGACAACAAGACCTTTTGAAATAATAGGAGCTCCGTTTATAAATTCTGAAAGGCTCTCAAATGAATTAAATAAACTAAGGCTGAAAGGAGTAAATTTCATACCATATGCTTTCACTCCGACTTTTAATAAGTGGTCGGGAGAACTTTGCGGAGGGGTTTTCATAGTAATTTCAGATTTTGAAAAATTTTCCCCTTACAAAACCGGCATATTGATATTAAAAACAATTAGAAAACTCTACCCTGACAAATTCAAGTGGACATCCCCCCCTTACGAATATGAAAAAGAAAAACTTCCCATTGATATAATAACAGGAAGCAACAGAGTGAGAAAATTTGTCGAAAATGATAATAGTCAATCAATTGATTTTTTTAATAGTAAAAAATTTGAAGAAGAAATTAAAACAATCAAACTTTATTAATCAAAGAGAAAACTCTTATTTAACTATTGACAGTAGAATTATTTTTTGATAAATTTATCCATTCACCCGTGGCGAGGTAGCTCAGTCGGTAGAGCAGAAGACTGAAAATCTTCGTGTCGGTGGTTCGATTCCGCCCCTCGCCACATTTTTTATTTACTCTCAAAAAATTCCTCTTTGAGAATAATTCTATGTTTGTTAATTTTAAAGGGAGAATATTCTTTCATAATCTCCTTAAAAAACTTATAAGGAGCAAACTTTTTTTGGGGATTATATTTAAATATAAAATAGGCAAACCCGTTTCTTTCCTCCTTATCTTCATATTCAGGGAAAATTCCTCTCAAATTGGAAAATTTGACACTACTTTTTATTTCTCTTTTAGCAATTTTAAATACAATCTTTTTCACAATCTTCGAAAGACGGGGTGAATTTAGTTTCACCCTTTTGACATCAAAAAAAACTAAATCCCGTATTGTTATTTCGGTTAAATGAGAAAGCTCTTTATAACTTAATTTACCAGCAGATCTAACTTCAAAAATATCTTCTTCAATTTCTACGCCAAGCGGATCAGCAAAAAGAAAAGATATCTTTATTTTAGGATGGAAACCCTCGGTAAAAGCAAAATCAAAAGGACTTCTTCTCAAAGTTCTCTCTATAACTCTTACAGTCTCAAGACTTGATAAAAAAACAGTAGAATCTTTTTTTCTGTAAGATATTACATACCTAAAATACTCTTTTTCAGAAGATTTTAATCCACTTCTATTTGTTTTTTTCGCCTCTATTGAAATGTCCTTTACAATTTTTACAGGAAGATAACACCCTTTACATTCATCACAATCCCTCTCAATGCACGAGACTGTTCTTTCCTCTTTTTTGCTCTTTTTATACTCCTCAATCAAATACTCTTTTTTTACTCCTGTGTCAATATGCTCCCAAGGGAGTGTTTCTTCTATCTCTAATTTTTTAAAAAATGGTGATACATCCACTTTACTCTCTTCTATTGCACTTTCCCATTTCGTAAAACCAAATTCAGAATCCCAGGCATCAAATTTAGCTCCTCTCTTAAAAGCCAAATAAATAATTTTGCTAACACTTCTATCTCCTCTTGACAAAAGCGTTTCAATATAAGCTGTTTCATATGGATGAAATTTCAAAAAAATCTCCCTTCTCCCCTTTATCATATTCAATAACATCTCTTTCTTTCTCTTTATCTCTTCCCCCGACGCAAAACCATACCATTGAAATGGAGTGTGAGGTTTTGGAATAAAGACCGATATGGTAGCCCCTATCTTAAGTCTTCTTCTATAGGCCCTTCCGAGTTCTAAAGCCTTTAAAAGAATTTCTCCTATACCTTTTATATCTTCGTCATTTTCAGAAGGAAGTCCTATCATAAAATAAAATTTAACAGCTCTCCATCCGTATTTATATGCCATCTCAAGAGAACGAAAGACTTCCCCATCATCAACATACTTGTTTATTACCCTCCTAAGTCTCTCTGTACCTGCTTCAGGAACAATGGTAAAACCGGTTTTTCTTGTTCTCTTTATTAGTCCTAACATAAATTCTTTTATCATTTTAGGTCTCAAAGAGGGAAGACCTATCCCTACCTTTTCTCTTTCCAATCTTTCCACCAATTCATACATAAGTTTTTCTATATAAGGGTAATCCGCTGTACTGAGAGAAGATAGTGAAAAATCTTCAAAACCACTTTTTTTTACCGTTCTTTCAATATAATTTACCAGATAATTAGGATCCCTCCATCTAAAAGGGTGGTAAACAAAGGAAGCCTGACAGAATCTGCATCTTTGTGGACATCCTCTTGCAATCTCTATACTTAATCTATCAAAGATTATTTCACTTGTGGGAACAATAGGGTTTTCCGGAAGCGGATATTTATCCAAATTTTTTAAATAGGCTTTCTTAATCTTTTTACCATTTTTAAAAACTGGAATAAAAAAATTGCCTTTTTTTTCTACCTCATGCAAAACAGGAACATATACCCCTTTTTTTTCAGAAATACTCTCTAAAATCTCCCTTCTCCCCTTCCCACTTTTTTTTAAATCTCTTATCTTTTCAACCATCTTAAAAAATCCTGCTTCCGCATCTCCTATAAAAAAAACATCTACAAAAGGAGCGATAGGCTCTGGATTAAAAACATTAACACCTCCTGCAAAAACAAGAGGCTCATTATCATCTCTATTTTTAGAAAATACATTTATATTAGAAAGCTCCAAAATATTTAAAAGATTTGTGTAAGTCAACTCCGAAAGAAGGGAAAAACCAAAGATATCAAATTCTTTTATTGGTTTTTTATTTTCAAGCGAAAAGAGAGATATTTTCTTTTCTCTCAAAACAGATTCAAAATCTTTTGCAGGAGAAAAGACCCTTTCAGCTAGCACACCCTTTATATTGTTTAAATAATGATACAAAATAGGAAGTCCCATGTGAGACATTCCCACTTCGTACAAATCGGGATAAGATAATGCTATCTTTAAAATAACACTATCCCAATCCTTTACTATTACATTTAATTCTTCCCCCAAATATCGTGAAGGCCTTTCAATTCCAACAAAAACAGAAGAATCCATTACTCTCTGCTATACTTTGAGATATGAACCCCCTCAACAATACCAAGAAGAGAATAAACAGTAATCAAAGAGGAACCACCATAACTGAACAAAGGCAAAGTTACTCCTGCAACAGGAAGCTTTCCGAGGCTAACCAAAATATTAATTAAGAATTGAAAAAAAATCTGCCCTAAAATCAAACCAACAAGTAGCATAGAGGATATATCCTCTGCTACATAAGCAACCCTAAAAATAGAGTAAAAAAGAAAAGAATATAGCAAGATTAACACTATTATCCCCACAAATCCAAACTCCTCTGCATATACGGAAAGTATAAAATCAGTATGCTGGGCTGGAAGAAATCCCAATTTTTTTTGCGTCCCCTTTAAAAACCCTTTCCCAGAAATCCCCCCAGATCCAATAGTAATTTTTGATTGAATTGTATGATAACCAACACCCAATGGATCTGATTGGGGGTTTAAAAACACTTTTATCCTTTTCTTTTGATAATCCTTTAAAACAAAATTCCAGGAACCTATGGAAAAAAGAACAGCCCCGACAATAATTAAAATAAGCAAATTCCTTCTTACTCCTAAAATAAAAATTAAAATGATAATTATAAAAGAATAGGTCATAGCTGTTCCCATATCATTTCCAAGAAAAACTAATAAAGCCGGAACCCCCACTATAAAACTCGCCTTAAAAAAATCAATAAAGTTTAAAGGTCCTTTGTAATAATCCCTGAATATTCTAGCTATTAACAGTATAACCACTATTTTTCCAAACTCAGAGGGTTGAACACCCAAACCTCCTATCCCGATCCAAGACTTCGTCCCAGCTATTCTTTTACCAAAAAAAATTAAAAATGTTAAAATCACAATTAAAAATAAATAAAGAGAAGGAGCAAGGTTTAGATAAAATTTATAATTCAATATAGAAAAAATAAAAAAAGCAATCAGAGAAACAATCAACCAAATAATTTGTCTTTTAAAAAAAGCCTGACCCGTTGCCTCGAAAATGGAGTATAAAACAAAAATTCCTATTATAGTAATTGACAGAGGAGTGAAAAGTAAAGAATAGTTAAAATACTTAAAATACTTTTTCATCTTTTTTCCCTTATATTATTGAAATAATATTTCATCACCTTTCTTACCAATGGAGCAGCGACCTCCCCTCCTCCGCCAGCATGTTCTAACATTGATACCACTACAATCTCAGGTGCTTCGCATGGTGCAAAAGCTCCAAACCAAGCATGATGAAGCCATCGTCTGTCTTTCTTGTTTTTCACTTTTGTTTTAAGAGTTTCCTTACTAATGACCTGAACAGTACTTGTTTTACCACAAACGTTTATACCCTCTATCTTGGCAAGTCTACCGGTACCTTTTTCACCATTCACAACAAGCCGCATACCTTTTATTATTTTTTCAAAATTTTCTTTTTTAATTTTCACAACAATCTCTTTTCCTTTTTTGGACTTTAATAAATGTGGTGAGAAATAAAACCCTCTGTTTGCAATAATGGAAAAAAGCTGAGCAATTTGAATCGGCGTAACTAACAAAGGTCCCTGACCTATTGCAACTGAAATAGTTTCTCCAGGGAACCATTTTATATGAAATCGCCTAAGTTTCCACTCCTTTGAAGGAACAAGCCCACTTTTTTCACCTACTAAATCAATTCCCGTATACTTCCCAAGACCTAACATTTTTGCATATTTTTCAATTAAATCTACCTTAAGGTTTTTCCCTAAAACATAAAAATAAACATCACACGATTGTTCAATTGCCCTGGCAAGATTCATTGGTCCATGACCTGCCGCATTCCAACAGTGAAATATTTTATTATAAATTTCTTTATAGCCATAACAATTCACTATTGTATGCTCATTTATAAAGCCCTCTTCTAAACCTGCAAGCCCAACAACCAATTTAAAAATTGAACCTGCTGGATACAAACCACTTATTGCTTTATTTATAAGAGGTTTTCCCTCAGTACTGATAAGTTTATCCCAATCCTTTTTTGAAAAATAAGATGTAAAAAGATTAGGATTAAAAAGAGGAGTGGTGACAAGAGAAAGGATTTCTCCATTTTTTGGGTTTAAGACAATTGTAGAGCCTATAAGATTCTTCTCTTTCATAAACTCCTCAACCTTTTTTTGAAGCTTCAAATTAATTGAAAGTTCCAATGTCTTTCCTGCAACAGGTGGAACCTCTTTTACCACTCTCTCAAGAATATTAAGATTATTCACAACTTTAACCTTATAACCAGCTTTCCCCTTAAGCTCATTCTCATAATATCTTTCCAATCCATATTTACCCACAAAATCTCCTGTTTTCAAACCAAATTTTTTTATTTCATTAAGATTAGCTTCTCCAATATATCCAAGAAAGCTACTGCAGCTCTCTCCGAGAGGATAAAGTCTCCTCGGAGAAACTCTTATTGAGACATATCTGAACTCTCTTCTGTTTGAGAAAATAAAATTTGCTATATTTAAGGGAATATCCTCCTTTACTAAATAATAGGTTCCCATATTTTTTAACTCATACTTATCTCCTTTTTTTAATAAATTCAAAATCTCCTTTATTTCCTTTTCAGTATTCTTCCTTTTTGAAGAAATCATATTTTCCTTAGGAATAATCAAATCAAAGGAAAGCCTATTTTCTGCAATAATATTGCTTTTAGAATCCCTTATTAGCCCTCTTAAAGGGGATATCCTTTCAACTCTTATTATATTTCTCTGAGCAGCTAAAAAATACTTTTTATAATCAATAACCTGAATTTTCCAGAAGAATAAAAAAATCAAAAAAATAAAAAACAGAATAAAAATAAATAAAAGCTTTAAATTTCTCTTATTATTTTGAAGTAAAATTTTCCTTTTATATTCTGTATTAAAAATCATCATCTGTCTCTTTTGTCATAAAAAAGAAAATTAAAGCTAAAAGTAGGAAAGAAATAAAAGGTTTTATTAAAAGAATATTCAAATAGGAAATACTAATTTTATATTCAAAAAAGGAAGAAAGCAAAATATCACTAAAAGATTTTAATAAAACGCCGGCCATTCCTAAAAGCGCTTTATCTTTAATCTTTGAAAAAACAAAATTTTCTCTCATTTTGATTATAAAAAAAACCATAATCACCAAAGAAGAAGAAGAAAGCCCTAAAGGGGAAAAAGATAATGAGTCATTTATAAATCCCAAAAAAAACGCAAATATGAGAATGGTTTTATTAGACAATCTTAAATCAAAAGCTATTAAAACCAGAAAAAGAGTAATTAAACTTAAATAGGAGGTAAAGTTGAAAAAAGCTTTTTGTAAAAGATAATTAAGGAAAACTATGACAAAGCTTAACAAAAAAAAGCTACCTATTCTTTTCATACTTTAGTATTCCTACATATCTTGGGTTATGCTTTAAAGCTTTTAAATCAGAAATCGCTTCAATAGCATAATAACCTTTCTTTACTTCTACAATATTTCCGATTTTTAAACCTTCAGGAAAAGTCATGTCAAGGCCAGAGGTATAGACAGGGTCTCCTATTTTTATCTTTGTTGTCAATCTAATGTATTTAATAATCCCTTTATCCTTTCCCATCCCAAAAAGTATACCAAGAGCTTCTTTTTCCCCTATTTTAACCCCCACTCCAAATTCAGGATTTGAGATCAACAAAACAGTGGATCCATGAGGAAACAAAGGTTCAATAATTTTTCCCACCAAAAAGCCATACTCATCTACAACAGGCGAATTTATCTCTATTTTATCTTTATTTCCTTTATTAATGTAAAAAGTCCTATAAGGCTCTTCAAGATCCCAAGAAATAACTCTTGCGATCAGCAAGAAATCCTCTTTTAGAGGTACATTAAACCCCTTTTTCAAGATAAAATCTTTCAAAAGAACATTTTCTTCCTTTAATTTTATTATTTCTTTTTTCAACCGGATATTTTCATAAAAAGTTTCTTTGTGAAGCTTACTTGCTCTAAAATAATCCCCTACTACAAAAACCATATTTGAAAAAAATGTACTCGTTTCTCTGTAAAGATATGAAAAAACCTTTTTTACTTTTGTTATATTTTTTCTTCTTGGTGAATTTATTGAGAGAACAATCAATGAAACAAAAAGTAAGATAATGAAAAAGATTGTATCTCTCTTTTTTGCCATAAACTTCTTATTCAACAGCTACTTTTTTAAGGAGATTTATATCTTCGAGAATTTTACCAGCTCCCTTAACTACAGAAGAAAGAGGATCTTCTGTTGTGAAAATAGGAAGCTGGGTTTCTTCTCTTAATCTTATATCAAGGGCTTTTAACATAGAACCTCCACCGGTCAATACTATCCCTCTATCAACAATATCAGCTGCCAACTCCGGTGGAGTATTTTCAAGAGTGGTCTTAACTACATCTATTAACGCCTCAATAGGAGATTTTAAAGCTTCCCTTATTTCACTATCGCTAATAACAATTGTTTTTGGAATACCCTCTTTCAAATCTCTTCCCTTTATTTCCATGTTTAATGGCTCAGGTAAAGGGTATGCAGTTCCAATTTTTATTTTTATCTGCTCTGCGGATCTTTCACCAATTAAAAGATTATATTTTTTCTTTAAATAATGAATAATAGCTTCATCCATTTCGTTTCCTGCTACTTTTATTGAACGGGAATGCACTATCCCAGCTAAAGAAATAACAGCAACATCTGTTGTTCCACCGCCAATATCAACAATCATATTACCAGCAGGCTCAACAATTGGAAGTTCGGCTCCTATTGCCGCAGCCATTGCCTGCTCCACAAGGTAAACTTCCCTTGCTCTTGCTCTGAAAGCAGCATCTTTAACCGCTCTCTTTTCTACCTGAGTAATACCTGATGGGATCCCAATAACAATACGGGGTCTTAAAAGATGCCTTTTCTCTCTTGCTTTGTCTATAAAATATTCGAGCATCTTTTCAGTCACATCAAAATCCGCGATAACTCCGTCTTTCATGGGACGAATAGCAACAATATTTGCAGGTGTCTTACCTAACATTTCTTTGGCTCTCAATCCTACTGCCTCCGGTTTCCCAGTAAGCTTATTCAATGCTACTATTGAAGGCTCACTGATAACAATACCTTTACCTCTCATGTAAACGAGAGTATTTGCAGTTCCAAGATCTATAGCAAGATCATAAGAAAAGTGATCCAAAAACCAATCAAAAATTCCCATCTTTATTCCTCCTCATAACATTGGACCCCGTCTTTCCCCGCTTTTTTAACTTTGTACATTGCCTTATCAGCTTTATTTATCAATTCATCCACATTAGTTGCATCCTCAGGAAAAGATGCTATTCCAAAGCTCGCTGTTAGTTTTACATTATAATCTTCATCTTTTAAAAAAATATTCTTTTTAATCTTTTTTCTCAATCGTTCAGCTACAATTTTAGCCTCTCTTTTACTTGCCCCAAAAATTACTATTATAAACTCGTCTCCTCCGAACCTCCCGACAACATCCGAAGACCTAGTATATTCTTTTAATAAACTTCCAAGCTCTTTTAAGGTTTTCGCCCCATAAATATGGCCATAAGAATCATTAATATCTTTTAAACCATCCAAATCAAGGAAAATAATAGAGAACTTCGTATTATATCTTAAAGCTCTGATACTTTCCTGTCTTAAATATTCTCTCAAATATCTATTGTTATACAAACCAGTTAACTCATCGTGAAGAGATAACCGCTTTGCTTTGTACAATCTTAAGAAATAAAGAAAGATAGATTTAATCAAAAGTTTTGTTCCTTCTAACTCATCTTCGGAAAAACCATTTTTTCGTCTGAGTTCAACAAAAGCTTCTATTGAATCCACCTTGGACCTAAACGGGAATTTATAGACAAAAACATTTTCAACTTTTTCAACAATCAAATCATTTGGAAAATCAATTGCACTTTTCTTTACATGTTTAAATTCCAATGTTTTATGCTTACAATTGCAATTAAAATTAAAATAAAAACCGCTTGTATCATAATATAGAGAAATAGAGGAAAGCGAGAATTGTTTACACATCTTCTTTTCAATCTTGAAAATCATATCATTTAAATCTTCTGTAGAAATTCCATCACTTACTATATCGTAAAATACTTTAAAGTAATTTTTGCTTTTTATCATTTTTCGTAGATTATTACATTCTTTGTAAAGACTTTTTCTGCTCCGGAAAGGTTTCTTGCCACTATCCTTATACTATGCTCCCCAATAGTATTAAATCTTAGAATATGCATAAAATTCCCAGATGAATCCACATTTACCTCTTCTCCATTTATAGTCAAATTAACACCTAAATCAGTAGAGCCTTTTATTATTACAAGATTTCCTGTTGGAGTAAGAGGGCCTTCTATTTTTAGTTTAGGAGGATTTTTCCATAATTGCAAAATTTGGATTAAGTTTTTTATATGAAACTTAAAGGGTTCTGAACACAACCCCTCTCTATTAATCCTATCCACACTACAAACTTTCCAAAAAACAGGAGATTCTTTAAAATCTGTAATATTTATAGTGGTGAAACTTTTTCTTATATTTATTAATCTTGAATTCAAAAAGATAGGGTTGTAAGAAAAATAAAAATTGTAAGAATTTGCCTCTACAACCCTGTTCCACTTAAATACAATATTACTTCCTTCATCAATACTAATATTTTTTTTATCAACAGGCTCTTTCAACTCAGGAGCTTTTATCATCTGGAATTCGGATATAATTCCGGAAGAATCAAGGAGGTATTGAGAACCATTCAAGAGTACCTTACCGCCATCAATATTTGCTTTTACTGGACGCCCACAAATCTTAATTACAAGTCGATACTCTACCTGATTTCTTCTCTTCTTTATCTCTTTTACTAAAAATACTGTCTTATCTCTTACTCTGAAGCTATAATTGTCCCACAAAACAAAAAGTGCATCATTTGTTGGAGTTAAAAACTTTAATTCTCCTTTCAATAACTTAATCTTTCTGTTGGAAAGGATTATGATTTCCGAATTCTCACTTAAGCCTAATTCTTCTCCTGTCCCCAAAACAATAAGACCTCCACTTTTAGCAGAAGAGCTTAGTTTTGTTCCATTTCTTAATGAAAAAGGAGTCACATTTATTTCATCAGAATCATTTAACAGGATTTTACCAACTTGAGAAATAAGATACGCACCTTTTGTGTCAATATCAAAACTATTGAAGACACTACTTCCTGATACACTGCTGTAAATAAAAAACCCCACAAAAATAAATACACTAATTGCGACAAAAATTCTTAATATCTTCTTCACTCTTTTATAATACCAAAAAAAACATAAAAAATGAAGTAAACTTTATTACTAAAATCAAATAATATTTATTAAAAAAAATAAAAACCAAATTTAAACAGTCGTCATAAAATAGGGAAAATTACAAAAATAATCAAATCCCATATAATATGAGAAATCAGTACTATTTTTATATCTTTAGTATACAAATAAAGCACTCCCCAAAAGCCCCCGCAAACAAGGGCCGCAAGCATAAGTATTGGGTTTAAGGAAAATACATGAACCATAGAATAAAAAAATACAGTAACAAAAAGAGCTTTCCACTTACCAATAATATTACTCAAATTCTTCTGAAGAAAACCTCTCCAGAAAATCTCCTCACCAAAAGCTATGGGAAAAATTATTAACAGAGAGATAAAAATGGGTGAAAAATTTCCTTTATTTGCATAAATATTTTCTATGAAAATCTTTCTATTTTTTAAAAGATTAAAAGTGGCTATGTATTTGAGAAACAAATTCCCAATATAAAAAACACTGTATAATAAGATAGCTGAGAGCAAGCCATAAAAAAATGATTTTGGCCCAGGTTTTAACTTAAAGAAGATTTTTTTATCAGAGACAAAAACAAAAATTAAAAGAAGAAAAGTTGAAAAACCCATTAAAAACCAAAAATTAGCAGGTTTAAGATAAAAAGTGATAAACCATAAAAGAAAAGCCAGCCCTATTCCAAGTAAAACCTTTCCCTTCACTATTTAATTTAACTATTAAAATTCCACTCCGAACTTGTTTTTAAGAGTTAACACTATGATAAGAGTCCACAAAAGATAGTGCCATAACCAATGGAGCTTTATTCCCAAAAAATTTATCCTGTAAGAGGGGTATTTTGTGTAAATGTACCTTACCTCGGAACTATCTTTAATTTTGTTCTCCGCAGGATAGAGAAAAACTTCCGGGTTTGATATGAAAAATGTTTTAATCCCTAAAGCTTCGGATTTATTTCCTGCTTTTGGAAGTACGGAAAACTTCTTCTCATACTCTGTCCCATTCACTTCAAAACTCAAGACAAAAGAGCTGTTCTTATCCACTTTTAACACATAATCTGCCTCATTCAAAGCATAGACAAACACAGGAGGGATTTCCTCTTTGACATAATCTTTTTTAATTAAATTAATAGTAGAGGTTTCAAGATCAAAATCATCCGTGAATCTTACCTTGACAATTGCCTTCTCTCCCTTGACAAAAGGCCTGTAACCATACCTTACTTCCATCTGAGCAAAAACAAAGAACAGAATCGGGAGAATGAAGATAATAGGGAAAAAATTCAGTGTAAAGTATTTAATAGTATAAAAAAGACTTTTAAAAAAAGAGACAAGCAATACCTTCCAGTGGTCTCTGTAAATTCTTATTGCAAGTATATGTCCTTTTATCTTATCTTTTGCATCTTTAATTTTATCCGGACTTGAAACAGCTTTGTAAATAACAAGAACCACTATTGAAGAGACAAAGCTAAGAAAAAAAACAGCCCAAAGAGGATTCAGAAAAGAGAATGGATATAAGATATAATCAAAAAGTTTTGTCACAAAAAGATTAAACTTTGCCATTTATGAAATATATCCTAATCCTTTTAATTTTTCTATTGCCTCTTCATCTCCCTCTTCTTTTATCTCTTGAAATTCTTTTTCAATAAGATGATTTATAAGTTCTTCCATTGAAGAGTATCCTCTGATTTCCATAAGAGCTTCAGCTTTTTCATAAACTTCTTTGCTTAATTTCACCTTTTTTCCAAACATTTTAACCTCCTAAATCAAACTTTTCCCTCTCATATCAGAGGGTATTTCAATACCAAAAAGCTTAAGTACAGTGGGAGCAAGATCCCAAATAACAGGTGTTCTCTTTCTATCTATTCTAACATTTGTAATCAAACTTGCCATAACAAAATGAGGATCAATGCAGTGATCTCCTGCCCACCAATCAAGATTATCTGTAATGGCCTCCTTCCCCAAAGTACCGAGAGCCGAATCATTGTCAACTCTGTAAAGATGATTAAAGCCTACAATTATATCAGGCATAACCTTAGGATTATCATGGGCAAAGACATCATCAGTTATAAAAACCCTTGTAATTGCTGGATCACCTGTCTTAGGATCTTTATAAGATAGCAAAAGTTTTTTTATACCCTCAAGAACTGCTCTTTTGTCTTCGGGTGCAACAATACCATTTGATTCTCTACCTTTTAAATTGAGATATAAACCGTTAAGTCCTATTGCATAGGCCTTTGTTTCATCCCAATTTGCCTCTTCCAAAATTGAAGCCGGAAATTCATTGGTGTTCAATTTTAAAAATCCGCCTTCATACAAAATTCTGTTAACATTAACCCTTCTTCTGAAACTATTAAAACCATGGTCTGAAAGAATAATTATTGGAGTATTTTTTGGAACGGATTTTAATGTTTTTCCAATTATTTTATCAAATTCGAGGTAGAGAAGTTCAACTTGATCCCCAAATTCTTTTGCTACATCTGGATGATAGAAAGGATGCTCCAGATCTCTCAATGACCAGAGCATATGAGAGCCCTGATCAAGGCTTGAGAAATAGAAAAAGAGCAAGCCTCTTTTCAAAGAATTAAATCTTGAAAGCTCATATTCAAAAATCTTCCTGCTTTCATCAAGTATTGTATTTGCCTGAACCAAAAAGTTCTCCATTTTAAAAGTTTCATTACTCAATGCCTTTGTATCAGCGGGAAGCCCGAGAGTATGATAAAGACCAACTTTTTCAACCAGCTCTTTGCTGTAATTATCTGGAGAACTTATAGGCTGTGCAGGATCAGCAGGATCTATTGAAGGAGGAGAAATATATAGCCTGAATTTATCGTGAGCATCCAAAAGATAGAATCTCACTATTGCTTTTATACTTTTTATATTCGGGATTATATCAAACTCAATTTCTATCCATTTGCTAAAATCCCCCTCTTTAAGATAGAGCTCTTTTCCCTGAATATCAATTCTTGCAGTTTTGTGATTTCTATCCCAGTAAGCCTTAAATTCGGCAATAGTAGGTTCTCCATCCTCTTTAAGAGCATTAGGAGGGCCCTCTATCTCTCCTTCAAGCATACTCTTCTCATCAAAGTAAGCATAAGACACATTAGCACCTGAGTATTCCTTTCTCGCTTCATCCTCATCCGTAGTGTACAGAGTGTATGTGCCATAACCACCCAAAACATCGGGAGTTCCCATCCCGGAAAGCGCCCTTCCGAATCTCATGTCAGAAGGAGGGTAATTTGATGGGATTTTAAAAACAGTTGCCTCAATTTCTTTATCCTGGATATAATCCCAGAATGGTTTTGTCTTTCTGTTCAAAAGCACATCTCCACTATCAAGAGGGATTTTATAGCTTCCCAATTTCAAAAATTTTTCAGGGGGAACAGCATCGGCAATTGAAAACTTAGGGATATATGTTTCTGGATCTCTATGTATAAAGTCAAAAATTCCGTGAGCTCCTGGATCCCTTCCTGTGGTAAAACTTGCCCATGCTACTGGACTTGCAGGTGGTGGTGTTGACAGCATTTTTGAAAGTGTACCTTGAGAGTTCAGAAAATTTCTCAAATTGGGCATTTTCCCCTGCATTACCAAATTCATTG
Organism: uncultured Clostridia bacterium; assembly: GCA_964634755.1. Lineage (GTDB taxonomy): Bacteria > Acidobacteriota > Aminicenantia > JAMOAD01 > JAMOAD01 > JALXDT01. The sequence goes on along the minus strand of CAZWJH010000011.1, from coordinate 17,254 downwards.
CAATTTTCGGATCCATGCCATCAAAACCTATTATTAAAACTTTATTATATAACTTTTCACCTTTTAAAGAGCGGGTAAAAACAGAGGGAAAAGTTAAAAGGAACCCGCTTAACTTTAAAAATTCTCTTCTTTTCATTTTCCTACCTCCAGATCTCTCCCATCAATAAATGCCGGAATCTTGATTCCGAAAAGAGAGAGAACAGACGGAGAAATATCGGCAAGGGTAGGATCATTTCTGTTAATCTTTTTGTTTGAAAAAAATATACCAGGTACTGTCTCTGAGGTAAAGCAGTGGTCTCCGCTCCACATTCTTGTGTTATCAACAAAGACATCCCCACCAACTTCTCCAACAGCAGATTCCCACGAAATTCTGTAGCCAATTGCGTACCCCATAATAATATCAGGAGCATTGGTAACATAAGCTCCCTTATATATCTCTTCTCTTGTGGATACCATATCCATTGCTTTTTCCCCTGTCTTAGGATCTTTCAAATTTTCCAGTTTTTTCTTTATCTCTTGCTTTAATTTTTCCGCCTCTTCCCCTCTCTCTACAATTCCATACTTTTCTCTTCCCTTGATATTTAAAAATATTCCACCCAATCCGGTTCCGTATGCTTTTGTTTTACTCCAATCAACATCAGCAAACCACTTATCACTTTTTGTCTTTCCCTCTTTAAGAACAAGATATCCTTCCTTATAAAGCCAAGTGTTCACATTAAAGCCCCTGTCAAACCTGTTAAAACCATGATCAGAAACAATAATAAGAGCATCATCTTTTCTCAATTCTTCAAGAACTTTTCCCACAAGTTCGTCCATTTTCTGATAAACTATCTGGATTGCATTAACTATTTCAGGTTTTGTTCCCGACTTTGGCGCAGGAGATTCGCTATTCACATATCTCCAGAACATATGCTGAATTCTGTCCGTAGATTCAAAAACAGACACAACAAGTCCCTCTTTTACCTTCTTAAAAGTATCCCAGAAAATCCTTTCTCTCTCCTCCTGAGCAGTGTAAACTTGATCAAGGTAACCTTCTTCCGAAAGAAGACCTTCATTTAAAGCCCAGGTATCTTCAACCATTCCCAATGTTGCAAATGGTCCAAAAATTTTTGAGAGATAAACTGAAAATATCTTCGGATGGCTTACATCCATTGCAGGTTTTTCAGGGTCAATATTTATCGGAGAAAGATAAATTTTAAGATAAGGCTCTGTATCAATTAAAAACCACCTCGCAATTCCTGACACCTTAATAAGCCCTGAGCCAAACTCAAGTTTTGTCCATTCAGAAAGCTTACCTTTTTTTAAAATATGCTTTTTCCCTGAAGTTTCAACTTCAATTCTATCCTTATCTATCTTTCTTATTTTCACTGTAGCCTCAAGATTTTTCTTTTCCCTCAACATCGGATGTTCAGTTCCGGGAATCTTTGCGATAAACCCGTCTTCCGACTTTTCTAAAATAACTGAGACTCCGTCTGAAATTGAAAAATCCTCATTCATACTCTTTTCTGATATATATGTAAAACTTCCCTGTGTTCCTCTTAAGTCCGGTGTTCCGAGACCCGATGTCATATTACCGTAAAATTTCTCAGGAGGGAAAGTGATTGGAACCCTTAGAACAGATGAATAAATTCCGTGCTCTCCTGTTATTTTCCAGAAAGCTTTGCTTTTTCTCAATAATTCTATAACAGGTTTTGAAATAGGGATTTTGTACTTTCCTATGTTAATATATTTTTTTGGGGGGATAATTTCCGTTGAAGCAAGAGCCGGAAGATATGTATTGGGATCTCTTGTTAAAAAATCAAAAATATTGTGTTTCCCGGGATTTACTCCCGTTGCAAATGTTGACCATGCCACAGGTGAAATCGGAGGCTCTGTACTTCTTAAAGGAGCAAAAGTACCTTCTTCTTTAAGCTTCTTAAAGTTAGGAAGTAATCCTTTCTTGATTAACTCCCCTGTCAGACTAAAATCCATTCCGTCAAAGCCTAAAATAACAACTCTCTTTACTCTCGCATTTTTAAGGGCTTTGTATCTTTTAAAAAATCTTATTAGTGCTCTTATTGGAAAGGTTATAAAGTTAAATATGGCTACTATAAAAGCCAAGAAAACAAATAAAAATGAGCCCAAAAAAGCAAACCCTGCACCGGGGCCTACATAAGCTTGCAAACTTAAAGTTAAAACAAATATTGAAATTATTATTAATTTAAATCTTTTCATCGCATATTTTACCACTTTAAAAAACTAAAAGCAAAAGAAGGTTAAGCAATTTCCGCCAAAATTGAGATACTCAATTTTTGCAAAAACCATTCCAATTAGTGTATAATATGGGAAAATAACACTTCTTCAGAGGAGGTAAAAATGAGACTTGATAAATTTACAATAAAAGCACAGGAATCTATACAAAATGCTCAGAGTCTTGCAATGGATTACGGACATCAGGAGATTTTACCCGAGCACCTTTTGATTTCACTTCTCATTCAGGAGGATAGTATAGTTCCAAAAACACTTGAAAAGATAGGAGTTAAACCTATTCAAATAGTTTCAGAATTAAAAAATTATCTTAATACACTTCCAAAGGTTCAGGGTGCTGAAATTTATCTATCACAAAGCTTAAACAGAATCTTAAACAATTCTTTTTCAGAAATAAAGCAATTTGGGGATGAATTTGTTTCAACAGAGCATCTTTTCCTTGCTATTTTAAAGGATAAGGGTACAAAAGCCGGGGAAATTCTTGAAAAAGCCGGCGTAAAAGAGCAAACTTTTTTACAGGCGCTTATGGAAATAAGAGGCTCTCACAGGGTAACAGATCAGAATCCCGAAGATAAATTTCAGGCACTTGAAAGATACGGAAAAGATTTGACAGAAATGGCAAGAATGGGAAAACTTGATCCTGTCATAGGAAGAGACGAAGAAATAAGAAGGGTGATTCAGGTTCTTTCAAGAAAGAAAAAGAATAACCCTGCTCTTATCGGAGAGCCGGGAGTTGGTAAAACCGCAATAGTGGAGGGTCTTGCCCAAAGAATTGTAAACGGAGATGTTCCCGAATCTTTGAAAAACAGAAGAATTATTGCACTTGATATGGGAGCTCTTCTTGCGGGAGCAAAATTCAGAGGAGAATTTGAAGACAGACTTAAGGCAGTCGTAAAAGAGATAATAGACAGCGAAGGTCAGATTATTTTATTTATAGATGAGATGCATACAATAGTGGGAGCCGGCTCTGCCGAAGGGGCGGTTGACGCTTCCAATATTCTTAAACCATCGCTCGCAAGGGGAGAATTAAGAGCAATAGGTGCCACTACCTTAAATGAATACAAAAAATATATTGAAAAGGATCCTGCTCTTGAGAGAAGATTTCAACCTGTTTATGTATCTGAGCCTACGGTGGAAGATACTATCTCCATACTAAGAGGCTTAAAAGAAAAATATGAAGTTCACCATGGAATAAAAATAAAAGATTCGGCTCTTGTTGCTGCAGCGGTTTTATCTCACAGATATATTGCCGATAGAAAATTGCCCGATAAGGCTATTGATTTGATAGATGAAGCTGCGGCAAAACTGAGGATTGAAATAGATTCAATGCCTCAGGAAATTGATGAAATCGAAAGAAAAATTATTCAGCTTGAAATAGAAAAACAGGCTCTTTCAAAGGAAAAGGATGAAAGCTCAAAGGGAAAATTGGAGAAAATCAAAAAAGAGCTTGCTGATCTTAAAGAAAAGAGCAATGCACTTAAAGCTCAGTGGAAGAGGGAAAAAGAAATAATTGAAAAGATAAATTCATTAAAAAAACAGATAGAAGAGCAAAAAACCCTTGAGCAAAAGCATGAGAGAGAAGGTAATCTGGATAAAATCGCAGAGATAAGGTACGGAGTTATACCAAAATTACAGCAGGAACTTCAGAAGAAGAATGAAGAATTAAAGGAATTACAGGAAAAAGGAGGAATGCTCAAAGAGGAAATTGACGAAGAGGATATAGCAGAGATAATCTCAAGATGGACAGGCATTCCCGTTTCAAAGCTTTTGGAGGGGGAGAGAGAAAAATTGCTGAGGATGGAGGAGAGACTTTCCGAAAGAGTTGTCGGACAGGATGAGGCCATAAGGGTTGTTTCAAATGCAATAAGAAGATCAAGGGCTGGGCTTCAGGATCCGAACAGACCTATCGGTTCATTTCTTTTTTTGGGACCCACAGGTGTCGGAAAAACAGAGCTTGCAAAATCTCTTGCCGAATTTCTCTTTGATGATGAAAGAGCAATGATAAGAATAGATATGTCAGAATACATGGAAAAGCACTCTGTTGCAAAATTAATAGGAGCTCCTCCGGGATATATTGGTTATGAAGAGGGTGGACAGCTTACAGAAAGGGTCAGAAGAAGACCGTACTCTGTCATTTTAATGGATGAAATAGAAAAGGCTCACCCGGATGTTTTCAATATACTTCTTCAAATACTTGATGACGGAAGATTAACGGATTCAAAGGGAAGAACGGTTGACTTTAGAAACACCGTGATAATTATGACATCCAACATAGGCTCCCAATACACAATAGATTTTATAAATGACAGAGAAAGATTGGAAAAGGAAATTGACAAACTACTTAAAGCACACTTTAAACCTGAGTTTTTAAACAGAATTGATGACATAATAATTTTTAATCCTTTAACAAAAAAGATGATTTTAAAAATTGTTGACATCCAACTAAAAAGGCTTCAGAAACTTTTGGATGAAAAGAAGATAAAACTAAATATATCGGATAAAGCTAAAGTGTACATAGCGAAAATCGGTTATGATCCGCAGTTCGGAGCAAGACCTCTTAAAAGGGTAATTCAAAGAGAGATTCAAAACAAACTTGCATATGAAATTTTAAATGGTAAAATAAAGGACGGAGATAGTGTAATGATAGATTTTGACGGAAAAGAATTAATTATAAGAGGAGAAAATGGCTAATCCCAAAATTTCAATTATAGTTCCTGTTTACAATGAAGAGGAAAATATTCTGATTCTTTTTGATGAGATACTAAAAACAATGGAAAATTATGAACCTGATTTTGAGCTTATTTTCATAAATGACGGAAGCTCTGATTCATCTCTTGAAAAGATAAAAGAGCTTAGGGAAAAAGACAAAAGAGTTAAGTATATAGATTTCAGAAAAAATTTCGGACAAACAGCTGCACTTGCTGCCGGTTTTGATTTTGCTGAGGGAGAGATAATGATTACAATGGATGGAGATCTTCAAAATGACCCCGCTGATATTCCAGATTTAATTAAAATCCTCGAAGAAAAAAACCTTGATCTTGTAAACGGATGGAGATACAAGAGAAAGGATCCATTCTTATCAAGAAAACTCCCCTCAATGATGGCAAATAAATTAATCTCATGGATTACCGGTGTGAAACTTCATGATTATGGATGTACACTTAAAGCATACAGAAAGGAGATTGCAAAGGATTTAAAGCTCTACGGAGAGCAGCACAGATTTATTCCTGCTCTTGCCCACATAGAGGGGGGAAAAGTGGGAGAGATGAAGGTAAACCATAGAGAGAGAAAATTCGGGAAAAGCAAGTACGGAATTTCAAGAACGATAAGAGTTGTTCTTGATTTAATGACAGTAAAATTCCTTTCAAGTTATTCCACAAAACCTCTCCAGATTTTTGGCCTTTTAGGCATTCTTACGGGTGGAGCCGGTATATTAATTGGCCTTTATCTTGCATATGTAAGACTAATACAAAAGATAGGAATAGGGGGAAGACCACTTCTTTTTCTCTCCATGCTCTTAATTTTTATGGGAGTTCAATTTTTTTCCTTGGGACTTATTGGCGAAATGTTATCCCGCACATATCATGAATCATCAAGGAAAAAGGTTTACAGGGTAAAGAAAGCAGAAGGCTTTGAAAGATAAAACCAGATTTATTTGCTCTTGACTTTTAAGGGGAAATAGATTTCAAAAATTTTTACAAAAATAAAATAAACAATTCCCAAACTAAAATAAACAAATTTCATAAAAAGAGGAGCATGAATACAATCACAGATAGGAAGTCCTTCGTACTGACTTGTTGCCACATCCCTTATTCCGATAACATGAAAAGCTATTGTTTCCATTAAAATAAGAAAAAACCAGTACAAAAAAACATAAAATACAAACTTTAGATACCAATTTTTAAATCTTATAATTTCTTTATGGTATGAGTAGAGTAAGTACAAAGCATAAAGTCCAAGCGTCCAAGCAAAAAGGGGCAAAAGAGAAAGCCCAAAAAAACTTTTAAAATTATAGTTATAAGCATAATAATTTTTTCCTATTATACTCCACCCAAGAGCAATCCCAAATGCGAACAAAATATTTCTTAATTGAATTTTTTTTCTCTTTAAAACAAAAAAAAACAGAGCAATGATGAAAGTAGAGAAGAAAGCAAACTCAACATGCTTTTTAAAAATTCTAATTAACAAAAGTACTGCTCCAACAAAGCTAATATCGACAAAAAGCAAATTCAATACACTTTTTATCTTCACTTTTTCAAACAAAAGTCCTCCCTTTTTACTGTTTTAAAACCTTAAAAAGATTTTTTTCGTTAAAATAATTTAAACCTTATAAGACATTTTTATAATTGTCAAATCATACAATTAGAAAAATCACCGACAAAACTGCAATCAACCACATTGCAGGAGTTATATCTTTAAGTTTCCCTCTTACTATTTTTATAAAAGTATAGCTTAAAAAACCAAAAGCAAGGCCCGTGCTTATACTGTAGCTCAGCCCTATCATTATTATAATTACAAAAGATGGAAAACCGACCTCAAGGTTTTGAAAATCAATGTTTTTAATATTTTTCATCATCAAAAATCCAACCATCACCAAAGCCGGTGCTGTTGCAAAAGCTGGGACAATTGATAAAATTGGGACAAAAATCAAAGCAGCAAGAAACAAAATCCCGGTAGTAATCGCTGTCAAACCTCCCTTTCCACCACTCTCTATACCGGCAGCGGATTCTATATATGTAGTGGTCGTGGAAGTTCCCATAAAAGCTCCAAACATAGTCGCAGCAGCATCTATTGTCAGAAGAGGAGTTATCTTTTTCATTCTACCTTTTTCATCAATCAAATTGGCTTCTTTCCCGAGTGCCAAAAGAGAACCAATACTATCAAACATATCAACAAACATAAGAGAGAATATAGGAGCTAAAAGGCTCAATTTAAAAGCATCCTTTATGTTTAATTTTGCAAATACGGGAGAAATATTCACATCAAAGGTTATAAACTTGGGAGGAAGTTTTGTGTACCCCATTAAAACCGAAACAATTGTAGCAGCTACTATTCCTATCAAAAGAGCTCCGTTCACCCTTTTTATGTATAAAATCACTATAAAAAAAAGAGTAAAAAGTGATATAAGAGTTGTTGTACCAATTTTTCCTGTGGTAACAAGAGTTTCAGGATTACCGACAATCAGTTTCATATTTTGTAAACCTATAAAAGCAATAAAAATTCCTATCCCTACTGCTATTGCATTTAAAAGTTCTGAGGGAATAGCTTCAACAATTTTTTCTCTTATACCGACCAAAGTAAGAATAAGAAAGAGGAGCCCAGATAAAAAAACTATCCCAAGAGCAATCTCCCAGCTTATCTTTTGATTTATAACAAGAGTATAAGTAAAATATGCATTTAGTCCCATCCCCGGAGCCATAGCAATTGGTGTATCAGTAAGCAAACCGGTAAGAATAGTTATTATCCCAGTAACAATACAAGTAACTCCAATCAAAGCCGTTTTATCCATTCCTGCTGCCGATAGAATCTGTGAATTTACAAAAATTATGTAAGCCATTGTAAGAAAAGTTGTAAAACCAGCCATAATCTCAGTTGAAAACTTTACAGACTTATCCATTCTTATCATTACTTCCTCCCTCTTAAAATAATATTAAATATTATTTATGTTTCTCTCCCCTTTGTCAAACTTTAAAACAAGTTAATAATTTGACAAAAGCTCAAACATTTTATATCTTTTCTCGTATTGTATCGTATTATATTTTAAAAATTATTTAGGAGGGCTGTATGAGGAAGAAATTTTTTGTTTTTTTTGTAGCTTTAATCGTTTTAGGGTTGACTTTTGCCTTTTCAAACACTCAAAAGTTCGAGATAGGTAAGGTTTACCATGGTTTTAAATTTATCAAAAAAGAAAAAATTAAAGAGTACAATGCTGAAGGTTTGCTTTTTAAGCATATTAAAAGCGGTGCAAAGCTCATCAAAATCATAACCAATGATGATAATAAAACCTTCATGATTTCATTTAAAACAATACCAGATTGTGATTGCGGTATGCCTCATATATTAGAGCATTCTGTGTTAAATGGCTCAAAACATTTTCCCGTGAAAAGCCCCTTTGATGTTTTAATGAAAGGTTCTTTAAGCACATTTTTAAATGCAATGACAGCAAGTGATAGAACTATGTACCCTGTATCAAGTAGAAATGACAAAGATTATTTTAATCTTATGCATGTGTACCTTGATGCGGTCTTTTTCCCAAATGTTTTAAAAGAGCCTAAAATTTTCATGCAGGAAGGATGGCATTATGAGTTAAAAAGTAAAGATGCTCCTCTCAAATACAATGGAGTTGTTTACAATGAAATGAAAGGAGTTTACTCATCACCAGAAGCATATCTTGAATACTATGTAAACAGAAATCTTTTCTCTGACAACACCTATGGGTTTGACTCAGGTGGAAATCCCGATTATATCCCTGATTTAAGCTATAATAGGTTTATTAATTTTTACAAAAGATTTTATCATCCTTCAAACAGTTACATCTATCTTTACGGTGATTATGATCTTATGAAAGAGTTAAAGTTCATAAATGATGAATATCTTTCACACTTTGACAAAAAGGATGTAAAAGCATTTATCCCTCTACAAAAACCATTCACCGCACCGAAAAAAATTATAAGGTCCTACCCCGCAACAAAAACAGCGAAAACAAAAAATCAAACTTTTCTCAACCTCAGTGTAGTAGTCGGACTCGGGACAGATACAAAGCTCAATATGGCAATGGATATTCTCTCCAGCTATCTTGTAAACCTTCCTTCAGCTCCAATAAGACAGGCTTTAAGAAAAGCAGGCATTGGAAAAGAGGTAAGTTGCTATTATGATGATAGCAGGAAACAAACTGTTTTTACTATTACAGTAAAAAATGCAAATCCGGAAGACGCGGATAAATTCAAAAAAATAGTTTATGATGTCTTAGCAGATGTCGCGAAAAAGGGTATTGATAAAAAAGTCTTGAAAGGTTTGATAAATAGGAAGGAATTCAGATTAAGAGAGCCTAAGAGTGGTTATAAAGGTCTTATTTTAGGAATGAGTATGCTTCAGGGATGGATGTTTAAAAATGACCCATTTCTTACAGCATCCTATGACAAAGAAATTAAGTTTATAAAAAGCAAATTGGATACAAATTATTTTGAAAATCTTATTCAGGAAAAATTGATAAAGAATCCGCACACACTTTTAACAATTCTCAAACCTGAGCCGGAATTAATGGAGAAAAACATAGAAAAGCTCACATTAAAGCTAAAAGAGCTTAAAGCAAAGATGACACCTGCTCAAATAGAAAAATTGGTGGAGCAGACAAAAGAATTAAAAGCATATCAGAAAAAACCTGATTCACCTGAGGACCTGAAGAAAATTCCTCTTCTTTCATTAAAAGATATTAAACCGAGAGATGATTACTATGAAATAAAGAAGAAAACAGTAAATGGAATAAATTATCTGACCTATCCAACCTTCACAAGTGATATTGTTTATGGAAAAATTATTTTTGATTTAAGAGCTGTACCACAAGAGCTCATTCCCTATGCCCAGCTTTTATCCGATTTATTTGGGCTCTTAAACACCGAAAAATACAGTTACGGAGATTTGAGCACTGAAATCAATATCAACACAGGAGGAGTAAGCACTTATCTTACCACCTATCTTAAAAACCTCAATCAGGATAAACCTTTACCGAAATTTGTAGTAAGCGCAAAAGTTATGAATGATAAAATCGGAAAAGGATTTGAACTTGCAAAAGAGGTTCTTTTAAAGAGCAAATTGGATGAGAAAGCAAGATTAAAACAGGTTTTGATGAGACTTCAGTCAAACCTTGAAACAATGACTCAATTTAATGGCATAGGCCTTGCAATGACAAGACTCAGTTCTTATTATTCATTAAGTGGTAAAATAGATGAGCTAACAAGCGGTCTTTCTTATTATAAATTTGTAACAGATTTATCAAAGAATTTTGATAAAAAAGCTGATGAAATAGTTACCAACCTTAAGAAAGTTTCGGATTTACTTTTCAATAAATCCAATGTTGAATTTGCAGTTACAGCTTCACAAAAAGATATTGGCAAATTTATCAATGAATCAAAATCCTTTGTCAATGCTCTTAAAGATAATAAAGTCACTTACCATACTTATACCTTTAAATTTGACAGGAAAAACGAAGGAATCACATCAGCATCAAAGGTTCAATATGTGGTTCAGGGATACGATTTTAAAAAGTTAGGATACAAGTACAGCGGAGAACTAAATGTTTTAAGACAAATCCTCTCAACCGATTATTTGCAAACACAGATAAGAGTATTGGGAGGAGCATATGGCGGTTTTGCAGGCTTTTCATCCTCAGGAACAGCTTACTTTGGCTCCTACAGAGACCCTCACTTGAAAAGAACTCTTGAAAAATACAAGGAAGCAATAAATTATTTGAAAAACTTCAAAGCTACTCCCCGTCAGATGACAAGATTTATAATCGGTACAGTTGCAAAGTATGAAATGCCTCTTAACCCTCAAACAAAAGGCTCCTATGCACTATCCTATTATTACCAGGGAGTAACAAAGGATGATGTAATAAGAGAAAGAAAAGAGATTCTTTCAACAACACCGGAAGACATAAGAAATTTTGCAAAATTGGTAAGCAATATTCTGAGCAAGAATTACTACTGTGTATACGGTAATGAGAAAAAGCTTCAAGAAAACAAGGAGCTCTTTACTGCTCTAATTAAGGCTAAAGAATAAGCTGAAAGATAAAAATAAAAAGGCGTTTCCGCTTAAAGCGGAAACGCCTTTTTTATTTAATTCAATATTTTATCAATCAGTCTTTAATATTGAAAGAAAAGCCTCCTGAGGGATTTCAACCCTTCCGATTTTTTTCATTCTCTTTTTCCCCTCTTTCTGCTTTTCAAGAAGCTTCCTCTTTCTTGTAATATCTCCCCCATAGCATTTTGCGAGAACATTTTTTCTCAAAGGCTTTACTGTTTCCCTCGCAATTATCTTTCCCCCTATTTTTGCTTGAAGAATAACCTCAAAAAGCTGTCGGGGAATTGCTCTTTTTAATTTCAAAAGTATGTCCCTTCCTCTTCTGTATGCAATATCCTTGCTTACAATTAAACTTAACGCATCAACAGGCTCTCCGTTTATTAAAATCTCCAATTTTTCAAGTTTTGACTCTTTAAATCCTATGAATTCATAATCAAAAGAGGCATAACCACTTGTAAGAAGCTTTATATTATCGTAAAATTCAACAACCATTTCCGCAAATGGCACTTCATATGTCAGAATTACCCTTTGCTCTGAAATGTATTCCATTGTTTTGTAAGTTGATCTTTTTTTCTCCATAAATTTCATTATTGTTCCCACAAACTTTTGAGGAGTGAAAATCATAACTTTCATAAATGGTTCCTCTATTTTCAAATATTCATTTTTCGGGGGAAGTTTTGCTGGAGAGTCTATCTCTATTTTACTTCCGTCAACAAGCTCAACCATATATCTAACCGATGGTGCAGTAGTTATAATGGTAAGGTTAAATTCCCTTTCAAGCCTTTCCTGAATAATTTCTCTGTGTAAAAGCCCCAAAAATCCGCATCTGAAACCAAATCCAAGAGCAGGGGAGTTTTCAGACTCAAACTCAAAGGATGAATCATTAAGACTGAGTTTGTTAAGAGCATCCGAAAGTTCCTCGTGCGTGGTTTTATCAGCAGGATAAAAACCAGCAAAAATCATAGGTTTTAATTTCTTAAAACCCGGAAATGGTTTTTCCGTCGGATTTTTAAGGTGAGTTATGGTATCTCCCACGGTTATATCGGAAATCTTTTTTATTTCAGCTATAAGATAACCTGTCTCACCTGCCACAAGTTCATTAACTTTTTTCTCTTTCGGAGTAAAAAAGCCAAGTTCTTCCACATTATAAACAGAACCTGAAAACATTAATTTTATCTTATCCTTTACCCTTATCTTTCCTTCAATTACCTTTACTAAAAGTACAACCCCTCTGTAAGGATTGTACCATGAATCAAAGATTAATGCCTTAAGGGGTTTGTTTTCATCACCTTGAGGAGGAGGAATTCTCTCAATTATTGCTTCTAAGACATCTTCTATCCCCTCTCCTGTTTTTGCAGAAACTAAAATGGCTTCTTCCGCCGGAAGTCCAACTACATGTTCTATCTGCTCCTCAGTCTTTTCTATTTCAGCACTCGGAAGATCTATTTTATTAATCACCGGAATTAATGTAAGATCATTGTCAATTGCAAGATAAGCATTCGCTACTGTTTGAGCCTCAACTCCCTGAGTGGCATCAACAACCAAAAGAGCTCCTTCGCAAGCTGCAAGAGATCTTGAAACTTCATAGGAAAAATCCACATGTCCGGGAGTATCTATTAAATTCAGAATATATTCATTCCCATCTTTAGCTTTATAATTTAATCTGACATAGTGAGCCTTAATAGTAATCCCTCTTTCCTTTTCAAGGTCCATACTATCAAGCATCTGCTCCTCAAGCTCTCTTTTGGAAACCGCTCCGGTAAGTTCCAAAAGGCGATCGGATAAAGTTGTTTTTCCATGGTCAATGTGGGCAATAATCGAAAAATTCCTGATTTTATCTCTTTCCACTTTTCTCTCTAACATAATTTGAAGCTCCTATTACTCCTGCTTTATTTTTTAATTTTCCAACATATATTTCAGGCTTAAAGTATTTATAAAGATATGATCTTTTGGCTAACACTTTTACCGCATCTTCAAGAAAAAATTCGGAAAAGTGAGATAATCCTCCACCTATTACAATAATATCGGGGTTTAACAGATTATTAAATGTTGAAAGAGCAATGCCCAAATAATAAGAAAACCTTTCAAATACCTTAAGAGCAGATTTTTCTCCTTTTTTAGCTTTTTTATAAATTTCAATAGGATCATTCACACTTATACCTGTAAGCTCTTTATACATTTTCTTTAATCCATTGGAAGAAACCTCTGTCTCAAAACAGCCTTTGCCGCCACATCCGCACTCAGCACCATCGAGATTTACTATAATGTGCCCACCTTCAATGAAATTTTTTGCTCCATGATAAATATCACCATCAATAATAATACCTGTGCCAACACCACTTCCAAGAGTTAGAAGAAGAAAAGTCTTAGTTTTTTCTCTCTTCTCTTTGGAAAGCACAGAGTATTCTCCGAAAGCTGCAAAATTCGCATCATTATCTATGAAAACAGGAAGATTATCAAAAGAGAGATATTCCCTGATAGAGGTATTATTGATAGCAGGTAAATTTGGAGATTTGAAAATCTTTAAGTTTTCAATATATATTAAACCTGGAAAACCAATTCCTATTCCCTTAATTTCATACTTTGATTTCCATTCTTTTATCAATGCATTAAGGTTTTCATAAAACAATTTTGTGGAATTTTTCTCTGTTTTAACAATATTTTCATCCGCAAGCCCCCCCCCTCCATCAATTATTCCGCTTTTAACATTGGTTCCGCCTATATCTATTCCGAGAAAATACTCCTTTTTGTGCATCTTATATTATATCTTATATACCGGAATATATGAAACCTAACATCTATCAACCCAAAAACAAAATTTGCATTATTTCCACTTTTATTTTAAAATTATAATACCGTATTTTTAAGGAGTAATGAGATGAAGGGAATAATCTTAAGCTTTTTGGTTTTACTTTTTTCTTTTAATGGTTTTGCAGAGACAAAGGTAAGAGATGTGGTTGATGATGTTGGGTTTTGCACAAAAGCAGCGCAGATTGAAAAAATCATATCTCTTGCAAAAGCGGCTGAAAAGGATAGTCTTTTAAAAGAAGAAAATTTCTTAAAAGGTAAAAATGTTATAGCCGCGATTTCACCCCACGATGATCATATGTATGCCGGAAGGGTGTATCTTTATTCTCTTCCCTATGTTGCAAAAGCAAAAACAGTTATTGTATTTGGAGTAACTCATAGGAAACCAAGGCTTGCTCTGAAAGATCCTAAAAACTTTATCATCTTGGATGATTTTGATGAGTGGAAATCTCCTTACTCCAATACAAAGATTGATAAAAAATTTAGGGAATTTTTGAGAAAAAATCTTAATCCAAAACATTTTTTCGTAAGCAATAAAGCACACTCCCTTGAGCACTCAATAGAGGCTATGCTTGCCTTTTTAAAGTATTATAACCGCAATGTAAAAGTTCTTCCCATTATGGTAACGACAATGGACTTTGAAAATCTTGATGTTATTTCAAAAGAACTTTCCAAACTCTTAGTAAAATATATAAAAGAAAACAAACTTGTTTTGGGAAAGGATGTAAGTTTTCTAATCTCAACAGATACGACCCATTACGGACCGGATTTTGGTGATGTGAGATTTGGGCTTGATGAAACAGCACACAAAAAAGGAACCGAGCAGGATATATACATTGGAAAAACATTTTTATCCGGTACTATCACAAAAGAAAAGCTTAAAGCTTATGCAGATAAGGTATGGAAAGAGAAAATATACTGGTGCGGAAGATATACAGTCCCTTTTGGAGTTTTAACTGTATCAAGGGTTATAAAAAGTCTTTCTAATGAAAAAACAGTAGGATATCCTGCAAGATACTCAGATAGCTATACAACCGGAATTTTGCCAGCTTATAATATTGGTATAGGTATCACAGCTCCCTTTTCATTGAAACACTGGGTTGGTTATTGGTCAATAGTTTATTATAGGGAAAAATAGAGTTATAATAACATTGCAAAATTTAATAATTCAAATAAGGAGATAAAAATGAAAAAGACAAAACTTTATAATGCACACAAAAAATTAAAAGGTAAAATAATTGAATTTGCAGGATTTGAAATGCCTATCTGGTACAAAAGTATGATAAAGGAGCATATGGCTGTAAGAGAAAAAGTCGGAATTTTTGATGTATCCCATATGGGAGAAATCATTGTTACAGGAAAAGAAGCTGCTGATATGATTAATTATCTTACGGCAAACAATGTAAAAAAATTAAAACCGGGAAAGATTCATTATAACGCTCTCTTAACCCATAAAGGTACCTTTGTGGATGATTTGTTGGTTTATATGTTAGAAGAAGAGAAATATCTTTTGGTAGTTAATGCTGCAAATACTGAAAAAGATTTTAATTGGATAAAAGAGAAAGGAGCAAAGTTTGATGCAAAGGTAGAGAATTTGTCGGATGAATATTCTCAGATAGCAGTTCAGGGACCTAAAGCTCAGGAAATATTGCAAAAAATTACAGATCTTGATCTTTCAACAATTAAATATTATAGATTCAAGTATGGAAAGGTAATGGGAAAGGATGCCATTGTATCAAGAACCGGATACACAGGAGAAGATGGTTTTGAAATTTACTTTACCGGAAGTGAAGAGGATGCGGAAAAAATCTGGTTTACTCTTCTTGAAAAAGGAGAGAAATTCGGGATTATGCCGTGCGGGCTTGCAGCAAGGGATTCCCTAAGACTTGAAGCAAAAATGCCACTTTATGGTAATGACATAGGAGAGACTACAACTGTTTTGGAAGCTGATTTGGGCTGGATACTCAAATTTGACAAAGGTGATTTCATAGGAAGAGAAGTCCTTGAACAGCAAAGAAGGAGAGGAATAAAAAAGCTTCTTGTCGGATTCGAAATGGTTGAGGACGGGATACCAAGGCCTCTTGAAGATGTTTTTGAAAAACCCGACGATGAAGAGAGTATATCATTTGTGACAAGCGGAGGCTTTATGCCATATATTAAAAAGAATGTAGGGCTCACATATCTTCCACTCAGACTTACAAAAATAGGCACGGAAATTTATATAGGAATTCACGGAGGGAAAAAGAAAGCAAAAATAATCCCCACTCCATTTTACAAAAGAGAAAAATAGAAGAGATGTATAATCTTCCATATGAATACATAGCAATTGAGGGCCCGCCAAAATCTGGGAAAAAGATATTCGGAGTAAAGATTGCCACTCGAATAAATGGAAGATTCGTGCCTGATGTAGAAGAAAATCCGTATCTTGAAAAGTTCCTTAAAAATCCAAAAGACGAAAGATTAGCCTTTTTAACCCAACTTGTTTTTCTTGTTGAAAGAGGAAGAATATTACTATCACTAAGACAAAGGACCATATTCAAAGAAATAATTATTACCTCCTTTATGCTTGAAAAAGATAAAATCTTTGCTTACAAGTTTTTAAAAGAGGAGGAACTTCTGATTTACAATAAGATGTACGAATTATTTTACAGAAGCATTAGAAAACCGGATTTTGTCATCTTTTTCCAGCTCACAAATAATGAACTTTTGAGAAGAATAGAAAAGTATGGCACAGAAGAGGAAAAAGCCATCTCTTCCAAATTCTGGAAAGAGCTCAACGATGAGTACAATCACTTTGCCTTTAACTATAATCAAACACCTTCATTGGTTATAAAAGCGGATAATCTTGACTTCAGGGAAAATGAAAGAGGAATATCAGAGATAATAAAAGAGATTGCTAATACCACTCAGAATAAAAAATTCTTTTTTATTGAGGAGGAAAATTGAAAATAACACCTCCCATCATAAAGAAAAGAAAAGGGAAAGAAAAAATAACTGCACTTACAGCGTACGATTATCCCACAGCTATAGCATTAGATAGAGCCGGTATAGACATAATTCTTGTAGGGGATAGTCTTGCTATGGTAGTTCTTGGAGAGAAAACAACACTAAAAGCAACCATGGAAATTATGCTTCACCATTTAAGAGCGGTGAGCAAAGGAGTAAAAAGAGCGTTGGTTGTCGTTGATATGCCATTTGGCTCTTATCATACAACTGAAGAAGCAGCTGTGGAAAACGCAATTAGAATGGTAAGAGAGGGGAATGCTGAGGCTGTTAAGATTGAGGGAGTGGAAGGTAAGGAAAGCATCATAGAAAAGATAGTTAAGGCTGAGATCCCGGTAATGGGTCATATTGGATTAACCCCCCAATCGGTAATAAAAATGGGAGGATATAAAATTCA
>CAZWJH010000010.1:15609-42275 GCA_964634755.1 uncultured Clostridia bacterium | reverse complement strand
AGGCGGAAGAACAATCGGAGCAGGTTCTGTCACCGAGATTATTGAATAAAGAGGTTTTGAAGAATGGCAGATAACCGAATTATAGTCCATCTTAAATGTACTGTTTGTAAGAATAAGAATTATACTACAGTAAGAAATAGAAAAAATCAGAAGGGCAAACTTGAGCTTAAGAAGTATTGCCCTACCTGTAGAAAACATACAATTCATAAAGAATCAAAGTAGGCCAGTAGCTCAATTGGTAGAGCGTCGGTCTCCAAAACCGAGGGCTGGGGGTTCAAGTCCTCCCTGGCCTGCTTTATAAAATAAGGAGAGAGAAAGTTGTTAAATAAGACAAGAAAATTTCTTAGTGAAATTAAGTCGGAGATTAAGAAAGTAACCTGGCCATCAATGCAGGAAGTTTATTCTACCACAATCATGGTCATAATAGCTGTTATTTTCTTCGGCTTTTACCTCTGGTCAATGGATCTGGTGTTCGGATGGTTGGTGCAAAATCTGAAAAACTTTTTTAGGTGATGGAAATGGGATCTGAAGAAAAAAAATGGTATGTGGTTCACACAATGACAGGCTCTGAGGATTTTGTTGCAAAAGCAATCCGTGAAAGAGCCGAGAAAGAGGAAATTGCAGATGATATTGGTGAAATTCTCGTTCCTACTGAAAAAGTAGTCGAAGTTAAAGGTGGAGAAAAGAAGATTGTAACCAAGAGATCTTTTCCCGGTTATATTATTATTCAGATGGTTCTTAATGATAGAAACCAGAATATAATAAAGAGTGTTCCTAAGGTTACAGGCTTTGTTGGAGCGGAAGGCAAGCCTGTTCCTTTAACTGAAAAAGAGGTAAAAAGAATAATATCTCATATTGAAACCACAGATAAGAAACCAATGCCAAAGTACAAATATGAAAGAGGAGAAGCCGTGAGAATTATAGATGGCCCTTTTCTTAATTTTAATGGAGTTATTGAAGAGGTAGATGAAAAGAGACAGGTTTTAAAGGTTACTGTCACAATCTTTGGTCGAGCTACCCCTGTGGAGCTTGACTTTTTACAGGTTGAGAAGATTTAAAAAAGGAGAATAGAAATGCCACCGAAAAAGAAAAAAGAAATAATGGCGCAGGTTAGAATGCAAATTCCTGCGGGGCAAGCAAGCCCGGCACCGCCGGTTGGTTCAGCACTTGGCCCCCATGGAATCAGCTTAATGGATTTTGTTAAGCAGTTTAATGATAAAACATCGAAACTTGAAGCCGGTATTACTGTTCCCGTGATAGTTACTGTTTATAAAGATAGGAGTTTTGATTTTGTTATTAAAACAACCCCAGCCGCTGTTCTTTTAAAAAAGGCTGCTAAGATTGCCAAAGGCTCAGGAGAGCCGAATAAGAACAAAGTTGGGAAAGTTACAATGAAAGATATTGAAGAAATAGCAAAGTACAAAATGCCTGATCTTAACACAGATGATCTTGAAATGGCTAAAAGGATTATCATGGGAACGGCAAAATCTATGGGAGTGGAGATAGAAAATGAGTGAAACAACTGTTAATGTTAAAAGAGATAGTTCTGTTGTTAGAGTGAAAAAGAGAGGAAAGAAGTATTTAAATGCAAAATCCAGAGTTGAGGATAGAAAGTATGGTGTTGAGGAAGCTGTAAAAGTAATAAAAGAAATTGCCTATGAAACAGCAAAGTTTGATCAGACTGTGGAAGTTGCAATGAGACTTGGGGTTGATCCTAAGTATTCTGATCAAATGGTAAGAGGTTATACTGTGCTTCCTCATGGGACTGGAAAACAGGTGAAGGTTGTAGTAATTGCTACTGGAGAAAAAATAAAAGAAGCAGAAGCAGCGGGTGCGGATTTTGTTGGGGAAGATGATATTATTCAAAAGATTAGTGAGGGATGGCTTGATTTTGATGCTGTTGTTGCAACTCCTGATGTTATGAGAAAAGTAGGTAAGCTGGGTAAGCTTTTGGGTGCAAGAGGGTTGATGCCCAGTCCCAAATCTGGAACTGTTACTTTTGATATCGAACAGGCTGTTAAAGAAATCAAAGCTGGTAAAGTTCAATTTAAAGTTGATAAAGCTGGTAATCTTCACTCTGGTATTGGCAAAGCTTCCTTCCCTAATGAAAAATTAGTTGAAAATTTTAATGCTTTTGTAGAGGCTGTTCAGAGAGCTAAACCTTCTGGAGCAAAAGGAAAATACATTCAGAGAATATATTTATCAGCAACTATGACTCCATCTGTAGAAATAGATTTATCATCAATAGAGTAAAGGAAGGGAAAAATGAGAAAAGAGGAAAAATTTAAAATTGCAGAAGAGATAAGAGAGATTATTGAGAATAACAAAGGTATCTTTTTGGTAGCGTTTAACAATATTTCCGTGAGTGAGATTTCTGACCTGAGAAAAAGAGTTAAATCTTTTGAAAATTCCGGTTTTAGAGTAGTAAAAAACACTCTTGTAAAAAAAGCTGTCGGAGATGATTACCCTGAATTTCCTGTGGAGGTTTTAAATGGCTCCACTGCAATGGCTTATTCTTCAGAAAGATTTATAGAAGTTGCGAAAGTTCTTTTTGAATACAAAAAGGAAACGAATAAAATTAATGTTAAGGCCGGACTTGTTGAGGGTAAGAAGCTTTCTTCAGAAGAAGCAGAAGCATTATCAAAGATACCTTCAAGAGAAGTTTTGATGGCACAATTTGCTGGATTAATGGCTGTTCCTTTGAGGAGATTCCTCATGACATTGAGAGCCCCATTACAGAATTTTGACAATTTATTACATCAATTGAAAAATAAAAAGGAGGAAAAATAAAATGGCAGAAATAACCAAAGAAGATTTTTTTAATCACCTTGACAAATTAACAGTTCTTGAGTTAGTTGAGTACATTAAGGAATTTGAAGAGAGATACGGTATTGAAGCCGCAGCTGCAATGCCTGTAGGTATGATGCCTGCTGCAGGTGCTGCTCAGGGTGGCCAGGAAGCAGAGGAGAAAACAGAATTTGATGTTATTTTAAAGAATGTTGGTCCCAAGAAGATCAATGTTATTAAAGTCGTGAGAGAAGTAACAAATCTTGGTCTTAAAGAGGCGAAGGCTGTTGTTGACGAGGCACCCGGTAGCAAGATTGCAGAGGGAGTTTCTAAAGAAGAAGCAGAAAAAATCAAAGCCAAATTTGAAGAGGTGGGAGCTGAAGTAGAAATTAAGTAAGGATTAAAGATATTTACACTTTATCCTATTTTTCTATACTATTTTGTAAATTTAAATTTTTTTAAGAGGAAAAATGGAAAAAAATCCATATTTAGAAAGAAAATCTTTCCAAAGAACTAAATTTAATCTGCCTGTTGATGATTTAATGAAAGTTCAGAGGGAAAGTTATGAAGAGTTTTTGCAGATTAAACATTTTCCCGAAGAGAGAAAAAAGATAGGGATTCAAGCTGCTTTCGAAAAAGTGTTCCCTATTTCTAATTTTAAAGAAACAGCAGTCCTCGAATTTGTTGAATACAAACTCGGGAAATGGAGCTGTAAATGTGGGAAATTGCAGGGAGTTGAAAATGCAAGAGCTGTATGTAAACATTGCGGGAGGCCTCTTCCTGTTGATAAAGAACCTACTCCGGAGACTGTTTGTCCTTATTGTGGTACTGAAGGTGAATTTGAATATCCCACCTGCGAAAAGTGCGGAACAAGAGTGGAACTTAAAATCCCTCACACTCCAGAAGAATGCCTTGATAAAGGATACACTTATTCAATCCCTCTTTATGTAAAGCTAAGATTGATTATCGGAGAAGAAGAGGAAGAAGGAGAAAAGAAAGATGTTCCCACACACAAGGAGATAAAAGAGCAGGGAGATATTTTCTTCGGTGAAATCCCTCTGATGACTGAGACAGGTTCTTTTATTATTAATGGTACTGAAAGGGTTATTGTTAATCAGCTTCATCAAGCACCCGGTGTTATTTTTCATAGAGAGAAAAAAGGAAGGGAGAGTAAAAGTCCTTACAGGAGTGATTTGAAAGCTGTTATAATGGCTCATAGAGGTGCTAAACTTGAATTTGTAATAGATAAAAAAAGACTTCTTTTTGCAAAAATTAATGAAAAGAAGAAGATTCCTATTACAACATTTTTAAGAGCTTTAAAGATTGAGGATAATGCTGAGATCCTAAGAAAACTCTATACTGTGTTTAAGGTTAAGCCTGATGGGGAAAATATCCTCTGGGAATTTGGTCCTAAACTTTACAATAAAAAGAGTAAAGAGGAGAAAGTTCTATCTCAAGATGTTCTAAACCCTGAAACTGGTGAAGTTTTGGTTAAAAAGGGCAGTTCTATAAACAAATCTGTTTATTCAAAACTTGAGAAGATAGGAATCAAGTATGTGGCTCTTTCTAAAGATGAACTCAAAGGTGCTCATTTGGTAGAGAAGGTAGATGAAGTAGACCTTAACCCCGGTGATCCCATCGATGATAATAGCCTTGATTTCCTAATTGCAAGTGGGAAAGAGTTTGAAATCTTCTTTCCAGAAAAAGATGATATAGGTGCTTATGTATTAAATACTCTTAAAAAGGACAATGTTAAAACTACAGAAGAAGCATACAATTTCATCTTTTCCCAATTAAGGCCGGGAGAGCCTTTTCACCATGATCAGGCAAGACTTTACTTTCACAATCTTTTCTTTAATCCGAAAAGGTATGATCTTTCTCCTGTAGGAAGATATAAAATTAACCTAAAACTTGATTTGGATGAACCCATCACACAGACAACACTTACTGAAAGAGATATTATTGCTACTATAAAGTATTATCTTAGACTTCTTGAAAATAAAGGTGGGACAGAGGATGACAGAGACCACCTTGGAAACAGAAGGGTAAGACCTGTTGGTGAGCTTGTTACTGATCAATTTGTTTCGGGCCTTCAGAGACTTGAGAAAATGGTTAAGGAAAGGCTTATTGCATCGCAGGAACTTCATTCTATCTTCCCTAAAGATCTTATAAATTCAAAGCCAATTACCTCTTCTTTAAAAGAGTTTTTTGGCACTTCAGAATTATCTCAGTTTCTTGATCAAACAAATCCCCTCGCTGAAATTACTCATAAGAGGAGAATCTCAGCTCTCGGCCCCGGAGGTTTGAAGAGAGAAAGAGCAGGCTTTGAAGTCAGAGATGTTCACATTTCTCATTATGGAAGAATTTGTCCGATTGAAACACCGGAAGGTCAGAACATCGGTCTTATTGTCTCTTTAAGTACTTATGCAAAAACGAATGAATTCGGATTTCTCGTTACTCCTTACAGAAAAGTTGAAAATGGCTATGTAAAGGATTACTATACCATAGTTTCAAAAGGAGATAGTAAATTCAATGTGGGAGATATTGTTGAGAGAAAAGAGCTTTTTAAAGAGCTTGATAAACTTAAGACAAAGGGGTTAACCTTACCTAAATATTCTTATAAAACTTTTTATTTAACACCGTGGGAAGAGGAAAGACACATAATTGCACAGGCAACTATAAAACTTGATGATAATGGGAAAATTTTAGAAGAAAGAGTTCCTGTAAGAAAAGAGGGAAGCTTTACCTATGTTGACAGAAAAGAGGTTGAATACATAGATATCTCACCTCAACAGCTTGTTTCAATTTCAGCATCTTTAATTCCGTTCTTAGAGCATGATGATGCTAATAGAGCTTTGATGGGTTCAAACATGCAGAGACAGGCAGTCCCTTTAATCAGACCTGATTCTCCGGTAGTTGGTACTGGAGTTGAATATATAGCAGGAAAAGGTTCAAAGGGTGTTGTGATAGCTAAAAGATCCGGAATAGTTGAGAAAGTTGATGCTAATAGAATAATTATAAGAGTTGAGGATAAGGATGACATAGAAG
Organism: uncultured Clostridia bacterium; assembly: GCA_964634755.1. Lineage (GTDB taxonomy): Bacteria > Acidobacteriota > Aminicenantia > JAMOAD01 > JAMOAD01 > JALXDT01. Next base: position 36,440 of record CAZWJH010000010.1, on the reverse strand, counting down.
GAAAGGATATTGGTGCTGATCTTTATGTTCTTAAAAAATTCAGAAGATCCAATCAGGATACTTTTGTTAGTCAAAGGCCAGTAGTTAAAAAAGGAGAAAAGGTTGTAAAGGGACAGGTTATTGCTGATAGTTCAGCAACAGATAAGGGAGAGCTTGCTCTTGGACAGAATCTTTTAGTAGCCTTTTTACCATGGAGAGGATATAATTACGAAGATGCTGTTGTTATCTCAAGAAGACTTGTTGAGGATGATTCTTTAACATCAATTCATATAAAAGAAGTTCAAGTTGAAGCAAGAGAGACGAAGTTTGGTCCTGAAGAGATTACAAGGGATCTTCCTTTAAAAGGAGATAATAAGGAAGAGAAGCTTAGAAATCTTGATGAATCGGGGATTATTAAAATTGGTTCATATGTTAAGCCTGATGATATTTTGGTCGGAAAAATTTCTCCCAAAGCACCATCTCAGTTGACACCTGAAGAGAAACTCTTAAAGGCAATTTTTGGACACAAAGCTCTTGAAATTAAAGATTCTTCACTAAAGTGTCCTCCGGGAGTTGAAGGGACTGTTGTTGATGTAAAAGTTTTTACTCGAAGAGGGGTCGAAAAGGATGAAAGAGCTAAAAGGATAGAGAAGGAAGAGATTGCGAAGCTTGAAAAAAACTTTCAAGATGAGATGGAAATAATAAACATAGAAGCAAAAAAGAGACTGAGACCTTACTATCTCGGAAGAGTTGTTGAGAAAGATTTTAAAAATGATAAAGTAAGTATAAAGAAAAAAGAGAAGATAAAAGCAAAAGTTTATGATAAGCTAGATTTAGATGAAATCATTAAGTTAAAACTTGTTCCTGATCCTGATAAAGATGCTATTATTGATGATATAAAGAGAAAAACAAGGGTCCAGATTGATTCTATAAAAATCAGCTTAAACAATAAAATCGATGCTATAAGGAAAGGAGATGATCTTTCCCCGGGAGTTCTTAAAGTCGTCAAAGTTAGTATTGCGATGAAGAGAAAGATACAGGAAGGTGATAAATTAGCAGGAAGACACGGAAACAAAGGTGTTATTTCAAGAATTCTTCCTCCTGAAGATATGCCTTTCTTACCCGATGGCACTCCTGTTGATATAGTCCTTAATCCTCTTGGTGTTCCTTCGAGAATGAATGTTGGGCAGATTCTTGAGACCCATTTAGGGTGGGCTGCAAAGGCTCTTGGTTGGAAAGTGCAGACACCTGTTTTTGATGGTGCGACAGAGGAAGATATTGTCGATGCATTAAAGCAAGCAGGTCTTCCTGAGGATGGTAAGATTACAATCTACGATGGAATGACAGGTGAGCCTTTTGATCAGAAAGCCACAGTCGGAATTATGTACATAATGAAGTTAGTTCACATGGCGGAAGATAAAATGCATGCAAGATCAACAGGACCTTATTCATTGATTACACAGCAGCCTCTTGGTGGAAAAGCACAGTTCGGAGGTCAGAGATTCGGAGAAATGGAAGTATGGGCACTTGAAGCTTATGGTGCTGCTTACTCACTTCAGGAAATGCTTACAGCTAAATCTGATGATGTTGAAGGTAGAAATAAAATATATGAGTCCATAGTTAAAGGGATATATGATTATAGCCCCAGCTTACCGGAATCTTTCAATGTTTTGGTAAGGGAATTGATGAGCCTTGCTATTAATGTTGAACTTGGTAAAAAAGACAGAAGAACAAAATTTGTTGAACTTCCTCGTGAAGAGGAAGAAGATTCCGGTACAAACATTTTCTAAAAAGGAGGGGAAATGATACCTAAAAAAAGTTTAACCATCCGAGGGATGAGTGTCAATGATTTTGATTATATGAAATTATCCCTTGCTTCGCCGGAGCAGATTATCGGATGGTCTTACGGAGAAGTAAAAAAAGCTGAAACAATAAATTATAGAACTCACAAACCCGAAAAAGATGGTCTGTTTTGTGCAAAGATTTTTGGCCCTATAAATGATTACGAATGCCTTTGTGGAAAGTACAAGAGAAAAAAATATAAGGGTATGATTTGTGAAAAGTGCGGAGTTGAAGTTACGGAAAGAAAAGTCAGAAGAGAGAGAATGGGTCACATAGAACTCGTATCTCCTGTAACTCATATCTGGTACCTTAGAGGTCCGGGTAGTAAAATAGCTTTAACCCTCGGAATAGATCAGAAAGACCTTGAAAGGGTTGTTTATTTTGAAAGATATATAGTTGTGGATCCGGGAGAAGCTTCAAGTGAAATTGATGAAAAAGATATTTTGAGTGAGAAAGAATATCAAAAATTACTTGAAAAGTACTCCGAAGATGAATTTGATATAAGAATGGGAGCTGAAGCTATCAGGGACTTTCTTAAAAAGACAGATCCTAAAAAAGAGGCTGAAAAGCTCAGAAAGGCATTAAAAAAGGAAAAATCAGCCCAGAAGAAGCTTAAACTTTCAAAGAGATTGAGAACAGTTGAGGCTTTTATTGAATCCGGAAACAGACCTGAGTGGATGGTATTGGAAGTTTTACCCGTTTTGCCGCCGGACCTTAGACCTTTGGTAAGACTTGATAGCGGAACATTTGCTTCCTCTGATCTTAATGAACTTTACAGAAGGATTATAAACAGAAACAATAGATTAAGAAAACTCATAGATCAAAATGCGCCAGAGATTATTATCAAGAATGAAAAGAGAATGCTTCAGGAAGCAGTTGACGCACTTTTTGAAAATGGGGCGAGAGGAAAGTATTACCTTGCTTCAAACAACAGACCATTAAAATCACTCTCTGATTCTCTTAAAGGTAAAACCGGAAGATTCAGACAGAATCTTCTTGGAAAAAGAGTTGATTACTCAGGAAGATCTGTTATTGTTGTTAACCCCAATTTGAAATTACACCAGTGCGGGTTACCAAAATTAGTAGCTCTTGAACTTTTTAAACCTTTTGTAATCAGACTTCTGGAAGATAGGTACGCTGTTTCAATTGCCGGGGCAAAAGATATGATAGATGAAAGAGCTCCAGAAGTATGGGAGTGTCTTGAGGATGCTGTTAAATATCATCCTGTACTTTTAAACAGGGCTCCTACACTTCACAGAAACAGTATTCAGGCGTTTGAGCCAATATTAGTTGAGGGTAAAGCTATTCAGATACATCCTATGGTATGTCCAGCATTTAATGCGGACTTTGATGGGGATCAGATGGCTGTTCATGTCCCTCTTTCTATTGAAGCTCAGGTTGAAAGTAAAGAACTTATGCTTGCTCCATTAAACATACTTTCGCCTGCAAATGGAAAACCTCTTGCTATTCCCACTCAAGATATGGTCTTGGGAATTTATTATCTTACAATTAAGAAAAATAAAGCTAAGGGTGAAGGAAGAATTTTTGCAACTCCTGATGATGTTAGGATTGCTTATGAGCTAGGTTATGTTGATCTTCATGCAAGAGTACTACTTAAGTGGAATGGTAAAGTAAAAAATATTGAAAAATATATTGAAGACAATCAGGATATAGCAAATTGTCCTGTGAAAGAGATTAATGGAATTATTGAAACAACACCGGGGAGAGTGTTATTAAACAATGAACTTCCACCAGAGATCCCATTTATAAATGGTATGCTTAATAAGAAGGGAGTTCAGAATTTGGTTTACTATGCATACCAGACAGTGGGACTCGAGAAAACAGTTGAGATTTTAAACTCTCTTAAGGAAATTGGTTTTGAATATGCAACACTTGCCGGATTTTCAATAGCAGCATCTGATATGATTACTCCTCCGTCAAAAGAGAAGCTTATAAAAGAGGCAGAGAGAGAAGTTGATAAGATCATAAAGAAGTATGAAGAGGGTGTTGTGTCCCCTGATGAAAAACATAATATGATAACAGACATCTGGGAGAGAGTTACTAATAGTATTACCAAAGAGATGAGGAAGAATATTGAAAAGAAAATGGAAGAAACACGTGAGCTTAATTCGCTTTTGATTATGGCACAATCTGGAGCAAGAGGTAAGATGGATCAAGTAAGACAGCTTGCAGGGATGAGGGGGCTTATGGCAAAGCCTTCCGGAGAAGTTATTGAAAATCCGATTAAATCCAATTTCAGAGAAGGGCTTACCTCTCTTGAATACTTTATTTCAACACACGGAGCAAGAAAAGGATCTGCAGATACAGCATTAAAAACAGCTGAAGCAGGTTACTTAACAAGAAGACTTGTTGATGTTGCACAGGATGTTGTTGTTACAGAGGAAGATTGCGGAACAACTCAAGGAATGGAAGTTTCAGCAATAATTGAAAATGGGGAGATCATTGAATCTTTTTATGATAGGATTTTAGGAAGGACTTCTTTAGAGAGGGTTGTTATCCCTGAAACAGGGGAAGTAGTAGTTGATGTAAATGAAGAAATAGATGAGGAAAAAGCTAAGAAGATAATAGCAACCGGTAAAAACAGTTTAAAAATAAGAACTCTTCTTACATGTAAAGCCAAACATGGAGTATGTCAGAAGTGTTATGGAAGAGATATGGCAAGAGGAAGAACTGTAAGTTTGGGAGAAGCGGTTGGTATTATTGCCGCTCAATCAATTGGAGAGCCTGGAACGCAGCTTACGATGAGAACATTCCACATCGGAGGTATTGCATCAGGCCTTGTTAATGTCTCTTCTTTAAAAGCCAGAAACGAGGGAACAATTAAGTTGACTAATGTGAAATTTGTCCAAAATGAAGAAGGTGAACATATAGTAATCAATAGAACCGGGATTATTACCATAGTGGATCACAAAGGAAGAGAAAAAGAAACATATCCTGTTGTTTATGGTGCCAAATTAATGGTAAATGATGGAGATAAGGTTAAAAAAGGCAATGTTTTAACTACCTGGGATCCTTATTCAAATGTAGTTTTGACCGAATTTGCAGGCTATATTGAGTTTAAAGATATTCTGGAGGATGTAACACTTATCTCAGTTAGAGATGATAGGACAGGACATGTTAAGAAACAGATAATAAAATCAAAAGATGAGAAAAAGCAACCTATGATTCTAATCAAGGATGAGGATGGAAATATAATAAGGGAATACCACATGCCTGCTGATGCATTTCTTGAAGTAAAGAATGGGGACAAAGTTAAAGCAGGGCAGATAATAGCAAGAATGCCAAGAGAAACTGCAAAGACTAAGGATATTACCGGAGGTCTCCCAAGGGCACAGGATCTTTTTGAAGCTCGAAAACCGCAGAATCCTGCTATTTTAAGTGAAATTGATGGCTATGTGAAGTTTGGTCCGGTCTCAAGAGGTTTGAGGAAAATTATTATTGAAAATGAAGAAACTGGAGATAAGAAAGAATACAATGTCCCAACATCTTCATATATTCTTGTTCAGGAAGGAGATTATATAAAAACAGGACAACCTCTTATTGAAGCACCTTCCGATCCTCATAAAATCCTTGAGGCGTCAGGAGAAGAAGCTCTTGCCAAATATCTTATAAAGGAAATTCAACAAGTATACAGATCTCAGGGGGTTGAGATTAATGACAAGCACATAGAAGTTATTATAAGACAGATGCTAAAATGGGTTAAGATAGAGGAAATAGGAGATTCTAAATTCTATTATGGGCAATTAGTGGATAAATTTACTTTTCAGGAAGAACTTCAAAGAATTCTTGCAGAAGGTGGCGAGCCTCCAAAAGCAAATCCGGCACTTTTGGGAATATCCAAAGCAGCTTTGAATACTGATTCTTTTATATCTGCTGCTTCATTCCAACAAACAACAAGAGTTCTTGCAGAAGCAGCTTTCTTTGCTAAAATTGATAAACTTTTAGGAATTAAGGAAAATGTTACTATGGGAAGACTTATCCCTGCGGGAACAGGATTTAAGGAATATCAGAAATATGAAGTGGTTGAAAAGATTGTAAAAGAGGAAGAGGGAGCATAAGATGAATAAAGAGAAAATGAACAGTTATATTTATGTTCTTGCAGTTTCGAAAAGAGCTCGGCAGCTTTTAAAAGGAAACAGTAAACCTCTTGTTCCTTACAAAGGGAAAGAATTCAATGCAATCAGAATTGCTAAGGAAGAAATAGACAAGGGGCTTGTAATCCCGATAATACCTCGTGATGTTATAGAGCAAATAGACTCAGAGGAAATAGAAAAAGAAGAATAATACTATTTATTGTAAAAATGCGGCTGTAGCTCAGCAGGATAGAGCATAGGATTCCTAATCCTAGTGTCGGGAGTTCGAATCTCCCCAGCCGCATGTGATTATTTTTTATAATAAGAAAAAAAGAGGGGGGATTTGACGAGAATATTGATATTAAGAGTGAAAGACTTCTTGACAATGGGTATAAAAATGTTTAAACTTATTATATAATTAAACTTTAAAAGGAGGTCTTAGATGACAAAGACAGAATTGGCTGAAAAGTTAGCAAAAAAGACAGGTTTGTCAAAAGCAAAAGCTCTTGAGGTAGTGAGCGCAATCTTTGATGCTCAGCCCGGTAAGGGGATTATTGCAACAGAACTGGATGCTGGAAAGAAGGTAACTATTCCCGGATTCGGGACATTTACTTCCAGACAGAGAAAAGCAAGGGAAGGAAGAAATCCCAAGACTGGCGCAAAAATTGAAATTGCAGCAAAAAAGTATCCTGTTTTTAAAGCGGGGAAAACATTAAAGGAAAGAGTCGCAAAATAACAACTCATTTATAATTTGTGCAAGAGAGGGAGGTTTCTCTTAAGGAAAAAATAAAGGATTTATCACTTTCAGGGGAAGAGATAAAGGAACTTTTAGAGCGGGAAGAGGTAGTAAAAAATCGGGAATATTTAATATTGTTATTAATTAAACCAGCGATGGTTTCTTCTCTTGCCTCTTCCTTTCTCCCTTCTCTTTTTCCAATGGATTTGGTAAGAGTCATTAAGGCTCCTACCACAAATATCTTTGTTAAACAAGCAGCTTTATTAAACCTTTCCACAAGATACAACAAGCTTCAAAAGGGGGAAAAAAAGGTATTGTGGAGGATAATTCCTCCTGAATTTGTCAAAATGGTAAAAGAGGAGGATCCTTCTGTTTTGGTTGAAATTTTAAAAAATTCAAGATTAAAAGAAAATGATCTTTTTTACATAATTAGAAAAACAAGGCTTAATCCTTCTTTTATTGCATCAATACTTTCGAACCCAAAATGGAAAGGTAGAGAGAGAATACTATTTGCTTTAGCTTCTAAAGGCTATCTTTCTGAAATGTTTTTAGTTAATATTTTATCAAGGTTTTCAAAATCCCATCTTAAAGAATTCTTAAAAAATTCTCTTATTCCTACTTCTCTAAAGAAAAAGATAAAAGAGATTATAAAAAAATAAAACTATACTATAAAACTATACTAAAAAATTAATAGTGTTACCCTCTGGGAATGATGAGTATGTATTTGTAATAAAGTTTGATTGTATAGAGGGGAGAAAATCCTGTTGAAAATCAATAGTTGAAGAGGGATACTCTTCTTTTTTGGCTTTTTCCATAGCCTTTTTTGCTTCTTCCTGCTTTTTTTTCATTAATTCTATTCTTGCCTCATTTTCCATCTGTCGTGCTTTTGCAGCTACCTGTCTGTCTTGAGGGGATGGGTCCTGAGGAGCAAGGGCACATCTCTGAATTTTTTTTGCCTTTTCAATTGTTGCTTCTGGGTCATTAGGAACCTCAGATGTGTCAATCTTTACTTCTCCTGCAACAGCATAAAGCTGACCATCGGGGCCTCTTTTGTATTGAAATTGAGCTGGAGTCACGGCGAGTCCCTGTGCAGCCATAATATGAGCCATTTCATGTTGTTTTACTTTTCTATCTATTTCTTTTAGTTTTTTTAATTCCTCTTTTTCTTTTTCAGAAAGTTCTCCGTCCTGTTTTTTCCCTTTTTTTTCTATTTTAAAATTTTCTCCTTCAGAATTATCTGTTGATTTAAAAGAATATTTGTAATTGTTAGATACATAAAAGCTGTTTATATTCCCTACATCCATCAATAATAAGATACTACTTTTCTAATTTTTGTCAAGTTTAATTTTTTGGTTATATTTACTTGCGAGTTCTTTCAAATATTTTATTTCTTCTGAATTAAGGTTGCTTTTTAGATAAACAAATACAATTTTATTTTGAAAAAGTGGATCATCATTTTCTTTTAAAATTCCTTTTTTTATAAGCTCCTGGTAATCTTCTGTTCCCGGAATTGGAGAAAAGTAAGAAAGGCTTATAGGAACTTCATACTGTGAAACAAAATTTATTGATCGTTCAATAATCCTTGCATTTTGGAGAGGATGTCCGAATAAAATATATGTTTCCAATTGCTTTTTTGAAAATCCTGCCTCCACTAAATTTATAACTGCTTTTCCAAAATCATTTAATTTTAATTTTGGTGCCAGTTTATCTGTTAATTCTTCAACTCCTATTTCGAGACTTAACCTTATCGTTTTAAAATTACTTTCATACATAATTTCAGCTGTCTCTTTGTCAATTTCTCTAATGTGAATTCCATTTGGAGTATGAAAAGTAAAATTTAATCCTCTCTTTTTCAGCTCTTTTAACATTGGAAGAAGTCTTTTTCTTTTGTTTACTAAAAGAGCATCATCATAAAAAACTATATGCTCTGTGCCGTATCTTTCTTTGTAAAATGCGAGCTCTTTAACTAAATTTTCAGGTTTTCTTTGAAAAAAAACAGGGGAGAGAATTCTGGTTGCACAATAAGGGCATCTAAATGGACATCCGATTGAAGTCATAAAGGGGAGATAAGGGTGTTTGCTTTGAAGGGAGTAGAGAGGATATGGAAGCTCATCAATGTTTTTAAAAAATGGGGTGTTTTTTATCTTGAAACCGGCCTCTTTTAACAAAGGAATAATCATATTTTCAGCATGGCCATTGAATACTAAATCTACTTTTGAGTGTTTTTTTGCAAACTCTGTTAAAAGGGATGGATATATGCCTCCCAACCAGACCTTTGATTCAGGGAAAATTTCTTTAATGATCTCAATTGCTCTGTGGACACCGGGATACCAGTAGGTCATTGTTGATGTTATTAGATAAAGATCAGCTCCTCCGATTTTTTCTAGCTCTTCTTTGAACATCTCCTCTGTTATTCCATATCTTGAATAATACCGAGGGATTTCTTTAAGAATAGAAGGTTTTTTTATTCTTTCTTTGTAAAATTTCCCCCTTCCATTTTCTTTGGATTTTGGGAACTTAAGCTTTTTTCTAACCTTTTCAGAGAACCTATCAAGGCAATCTATAAAGCAAAGCTCTGTGTTTTCTGTGTATTCTTTAATAATTGCAGCAAGATAAAAAAGTCCAACAGGTCTAGCCCAGAGATCAAAAGCGGTAAAATCATATATCCAAGGATTTATTAAAACTATTTTTTTCTTCAATTTAAATAAATTGAATAGGTCCTTCGGAAGAACCTTCTATAAACTGTTTTAAAATAGGGTTTGGGCTATTTTTAATTTCTTCTACACTTCCTGTTTCTATTATTTTCCCCTGATAAAGCATTCCTATTCTGTCTGCAATTGTAAAAGCACTTTTCATATCATGGGTTATAACAATTGAAGTAACTTTGTATTTTTCGCTGATTTGGTTTATCAATCTACTTATTGCATCAGACATTACAGGATCCAGCCCTGTTGTTGGCTCATCGTAAAGGATTATTTCAGGTTTTAGCGCAATTGCTCTTGCAAGCCCGACTCTCTTCTTCATCCCTCCGGAAAGCTCTGCTGGCATTTTGTGTTCAACATTGAATAGCCCGACACTTTCAAGTGATTCCTTAACAATGTCACTTATTTCATCTTCAGTATAATTAAAAAATCTTCTTAAACCAAAAGCAATATTTTCTCTTATATTTAATGAATCAAAAAGAGCGGCTCCCTGGAAAACATAGGCGAATTTTCTCATCTTTTCTAAGAGCTCTTTTTTACTCATTTTTACTATTGATTCTCTATCCACTAAAATATCACCAGCATCAGGTTTGATAAGCCCTACAATGTGTTTCATCAAAACACTTTTACCTGTCCCTGAACCACCTATTACAACGAATGTCTCCCCTTTCTTTATTGTTAAATTAACCCCTCTTAAAACTTTCTTTTTTCCAAAAGATTTGTGTAAATTTATAATTTCTATATGATTCATTTTATCCTTTTAAACTGAATGGTAATACTTTACCCCAGATAAAATCGGCAACTAAAATCAAAACACTTGAAGTAACTACTGCAAAAGTTGTGGCTTTTCCGACTCCCTCAGCACCTCCCTCTGTTCTCATTCCATAGTATGAACTTACAGAAGCTATTATTGTTCCGAATGAAACAGCTTTTATTAAACCAGTTATAATGTCCCAAACTTCAAAGTGAGAGAGGATTGATTCAACAAAGTTTGTAGGATTCATCTCCATTACAAGGACATCCACAATATAAGAACCTATTATTCCAATTACATCCCCATATATTACTAAGACGGGAAGCATAAGCGAAGCTGCTATTATTCTTGGAGAGGCAAGAAATTTTATCGGATCTGTTCCAAGAGTAAAAAGGGCATCAATTTGTTCTGTAACCTTCATTGTTCCCAGCTCAGCTGCTATTGATGCTCCCACTCTCCCCGCAACCATGAGTCCCACTAATACGGGAACAAGTTCTTTTGTAATGGAAACTCCCATTATTGATGCTGAATAAGCCTCTGCTCCGAATTTTTTAAATCCAAGATAAGTTTGAAGAGAAAAAACCATTCCTGTAAATAATGAAGTTAAGCTTACAACTTGAAGTGAGCTTACTCCTATTTCAAACATTTGTTTTAAAGTTTCTTTTTTTTCAAAAGGAGGAGAAAAGATATTTTTTATTGCTTCAAATGAGAAAATAGCCATATCTCCCAACAGAAAAAAAATAGAACTATCCAAAAATCTTTTTATTAATTTCATTTTTTTAAAACTATCTTAAAAACTATTGTTTGTCAAGGAAGAAGAATATTTTAGAGCTTTATTTTTTTGAACTCTTCAAGTAAGATTTTTTTTATTTTTGAGGCACTTTTTTCTGAGTAAAAACCTGAAGCATGCATGTGACCTCCACCCCCGAATTTTTCTGCAATTTTACTTGAATCCACATTATCCCTTGATCTTAGAGAAACTCTAAATGTTCCATCATCATTTTCTTTTAAAAAGGCGACTATTTTTACCTTTCTTATTGACCTTACTATTGTAACTATATCCTCTGTTTCAACATCTGTTAGTTGGAGATCAGCCAAAAAACTTTTGTACATTGTTATAAAAGCTGCCTTATCCTCGAAGAAAGTTTCAAGTGTTGACAATACTTTGGATATTAACCTTACTTTTTGAGGAGTGTAATTTTCAAATAAAAGTCTGTTTACCTCAATGGGATCAGCTCCTTTTTCTATGAGTTCTGAACTTACTCTCAGCGCTTTTGCATTTACATTAGTAAATCTAAAACCGCCTGTATCGGATACAATACCTGAATAGAGTAAAGTTGCAATTTCTTTAGTTATCTCTACACCAAGATATGTTGAAAGTTCGTATATCATAATTGCTACGGCGCTTTCCTTTGGGTTTACCCAATTGAGTTCAACTTGCTCTTCATTTGAGAGATGATGATCTATTAAAATTCTAAAATATTTATTTAAATTCTTTTGGCCTGATCTTTCTTCTGTGGAACACTCAATTAGTACAACAACATCAAATTCCTGTGGATATATATCTCCATATTCTATTACTTCAAAGTATGGGAAAAGTGTAAGAGGAGGTTGTGGTATGTCTTTGTTTATATATCTGACTTCTTTACCCAGCTTTTTTAACATTAAATAGAGGGCTAATCCGGAACCTATTGAATCTCCATCAGGACGGATATGTGATGTTATGGCTATTTTTTTGCTATTCTTTAATTTTTCAGCTATCTCTTTTGCTTCCTTGGTCATCCGTACTCTCTCCCAGCACCGCTGTTTTTTCCTCTTCGTTGGAGAGGAATTCTTCTTCTTTAAATTTTAAAGATGGAGTATACCTTAAATTTAATTTTTTTGCAATCACTTTTCTGAAAAAGCCTTTCTTGTTATTTAATTCTTCGATAATTTCTATAGCACTTTTATCCCCGAAAACAGTTATAAAAAAATTTGCATTTGACATATCGGGAGAGAGCTCAACCCTTGATAAGGTTATTAAATTATTGTGCTGAAAATTTAATAATTCGGAGGAAATAACATTTCTTAGAAGATGTTCTATTTTTTCCCTTTTTATTTGTCTACCTCTATTCATATCTTACCTCAATATTGTAGGGAGAAATCCCCACCTTTTCTTCTATTGTATCTATAATGTTTGAAAAAGTATTGTCTATAATCTTTTTCTCATTGTTTATTATGGCTACTCCAAACATGGTTCTCTGCCATAAATCAAAAAAATCCACTTCAGCTATTGAAACATTAAATTTTGACTTAATCCTGTCTCTTATCATATTTATAATTTTCCTCTTTTCTTTTAATGAATGTGAATGTGGTAGGTAAAGCTCAAAGGTAAAAATACCTACAATCATATTTTTTGTTTTATCTTTTCTATTTTAAATGCTTCTAAAACATCTCCTTGTTTTATATCATTAAAGTTTCTTATTTTTATACCGCATTCCTGACCATTTTTAATTACACTAACATCTTTTGTGTAGTGTTTTAGGCTTTCGAGCTCTCCTGTGAAGATAACAACACCATTTCTCACTACTCTGATATTAGCATCATTTTCTATCTTTCCTTCACTCACATAACAGCCTGCAACTGTTCCCACTTTTGGCACTTTAAACACTTTTCTAACTTCTGCTGCTCCCAAGAATGTTTCTTTTTCAATGGGAGAGAGAATTCCCTCAAGAGATGCTTTTATATCATCGAGAAGCTGGTAAATAATCGAATAAAATCTTATTTCAACCTTTTCATTTTTGGCAATTTCTCTTACTCTTTTGTTTGCTCTTACATTGTAGCAGATAATAATTGCATTTGCTGTTGATGCTAAGAGTACATCACTTTCACTTACTGCACCTGTTGAACTTTGGATAATATCTATTTGTACTTCCTGATGCTTTATTTTATTTAAGCTATCCTCTATTGCCTCAAGAGAACCTTCCACATCCGCTTTTATTATCAAAGGAAGTTTTTTCACTCCTTCTCCCTTCATTTTCTTAAAAAAGTCATCAAGGGATAATCTTTTATCAAGTTTTTTCCTTCTTTCCTCTTCAAGTTTTTCTTTTCTTAATTCGGCAATCTGTTGTGCCTTTTCAAGGGAGGGAACTACTTGAAAAAGTTCTCCTGCTTTTGGTGTTTCATTGAATCCACTTATTTCCACCCCTGCTACCATTCTTGCCTCTTTTAATCTTCTTCCGTGTTCATCTTCAATGGATCTCACTTTTCCGTATGTGGTTCCGGAGATAAATGGATCTCCCAATTTTACGACACCCTCTTTTATAATTACGTCTGCTATGCTTCCTTTTTTGGTGTCAAGTCTTGCTTCAAGTATGTACCCTTTTGCGGGGATATTTGGATCCCCTTTGAGTTCATTCATCTCTGCTACAAGGAGTATCATTTCCAAAAGCTCATCAAGACCTATTCTTTTTTTGGCAGAGATTTCAACTGATACAACATCTCCTCCATAATCTTCCACTGTAATTCCATGTTTTAAAAGCTCCTGCTTAACTTTCATAGGATTAGCTTCGGGTTTATCTATCTTATTTATAGCAACAATTATAGGCACTCCTGCTGTTTTTGTATGGCTTATTGCTTCTATTGTTTGAGGCATAACTCCATCATCTGCTGCTACTACTAAAATTACTATATCTGTTACATTTGCTCCTCTAAGTCTTAATCTTGCAAAAGCCTCATGCCCCGGGGTATCAATAAAAACAATCTCTTTCCCTTTATATTTTATCTTTGATGCTCCGATATGCTGGGTTATTCCTCCTTTCTCTCGATCTGCAACCTTTGTATTCCTTAAGGCATCTAAAAGTGTGGTTTTTCCGTGATCAACATGTCCCATTACTGTGACTAAAGGAGCTCTTTCAACTAAATTACTTTCGTCTCTCTCTTCTGAGAGCTCATCCATTATTTTGGTTTCAAAACTCTTTTTCTCACCTTCAAAGCCGAATATCTCCAAAATTTTTTCTGCTTCTTCCATAGATAAACTTTTATTAACAGTTAAAAGCATCCTGTTTTGAAGAAGCTTTTGAATAAGATCTTTTGCTTTCATTCCCATCTTTTCAGCTAACTCTTTTACTGTAATCCCTTCATAAATTACTATCTTTCCGCTTTCTTTGCCTTTTTCAAAGTATTTTTTATCTCTTTTCTTTTTTTGAATTTCTTCTTTTTTTGTTTCTATTTTTTCTTTTTTTACCTCTTTTTTTTCTTTCTTTCCCCCCTTTTTTGTATCTATGTGTTTTTGTTTTGAAGGTTTTTCCGAATAAAATTCTTTTAATTTTTTTTCTTCTTCTTCGGTAAGACTATTACTTGAAGTCTTTTTTTCTATTCCTATTTTTTTTAAATCATCCAAAACCTGTTTATTCTCTTTCCCCAATTCTTTGGCTATTTGATAAATTCTTTTTCCCATTTAGTCCTCTCTTTGTAAATCTATGTGCCATCCTGTTAATTTGGAGGCAAGTTTAACATTTACGCCCTGTTTTCCTATTGCTATAGCCAATTGGTCCTTGGGTACATAGACAATAGCCTTTCTCTCTTTTTCGCTTAAAATTTTAATTCTTGAAATTTTTGCAGGAGCCATCGCATTTTTTATGAAAATTTCCGGATTATCAGACCATATTACAACATCAATTCTTTCTCCACTTAATTCTTTTGTTACTGCTAATATCCTGTTACCTCTCATCCCGATGCATGCTCCGATTGGATCAATATTTCTTTCCTTTGTAAATACTGCAATTTTGGATTTTTCTCCCGGCTCTCTTACTACTGACTTTAATTCTATTGTCCCATCAGCAATTTCCGGAATTTCAAATTCAAGTAATTTTATTAAAAATGTTTTTGAAGTTCTTGTTAAAACTATTTGAGGCTCCTTACCTTCTTTGTACACTTTTCTTATTAAGGCTTTAAGCTCCATCTCCCTTCTGATATCATCAGTTTTAAGCTGATCCTTTTTGGGTAACAAAGCTTCGGCTTTTCCAAGACTTAAAACAGCGTCATTTCCTAAAAATCTTCTTACCTTTCCGGTGACTATAGTTCCGATTTTAGGGGTATATTCTTTGTAAATTTTATCTCTTTCCGCTGTTGAGATTTCATTGTAAATAATATTTTTTGCTACATGAGCTGAAATCCTCCCCAGGATTTCCGGAGGAAGGTTTATTTCAATAGTATCTCCCAATTTAACATCAGGGTTTGTCTTTTTTGCTTGTTCCCAAGAGACTTCTTTTGATTCATCTTTGACTTTTTTTACTACTAATTTTTTAGTAAATATCTTTATATCACCTTTTTCCCAGTCAAAAGCTATGTTAACGGGCTCATTTTCTTTAAAATATGTTTTTGCGGCTGTTTTTATAGCATCTTCAATTACCCGAAAAAAGACTTCTCTGTCAATACCTTTTTCTCTACTCACCTGTTCAATAATTTCAAGCAAACCCTTTGGCATAATAAACCTTCCTTATTTTTACTGCATATTATAATTAAATAATGAATAAAAAGCAACCTTACCAATTACATAGTCAGCCTTCTCGTTTGAAAAACGGTAGTATTAATAGTATAATTGGGGACAAAAAATCATAAGAAAGGAGTAAAAAATGATAAAATCTCATGGTGGAAAACTTATTAAAAGAATAGCAAGTAATGCTGAAAGAGAAAAGCTTTTAACCCAAAAAGGGGTTGAGCTTGAGATTACAAATGAGCATGCACAGGAGATAAAAAACATATCAAATGGGCTTTTTTCTCCTCTTGAAGGTTTTTTAACAGAAAAAGAGACTATCTCTGTGGCAAATACAATGAGACTTCCTTCCGGTATTGCCTGGACAATTCCAATCCTTCTTGATATTTCGGAAGGGGAAAAAGAGAAAATAAAGGGAGATAAGGTATTTTTAACTCTGGAAGGTAAAAGAATTGCCTTACTTGAGATAGAGGATATTTATAAAATCCCGAAAGAGCTTATTGCTGAGAAAGTTTATGGCACTCTTGATTTCGCTCACCCTGGTGTGGCAAGAACAATGGGACTCAAAGATTATGGTATTGGTGGAAAAATTACTCTTATTCAATCTCCCCCTTCAAAATTTCCTGAGTACGATCTTTCTCCTGAGCAAACAAGAGCAGAGTTTGAAAAGAGAGGCTGGGAGAAAATAGTAGGATTTCAAACAAGAAATGTTCCCCACCTTGGGCATGAGTTTGTCCAAAAAGCTGCTCTTACAGTTGTTGACGGGCTTTTTATAAATCCTATAATTGGCAAAAAGAAGAAGGGAGATTTTAAAGATGAAGTTATTTTAAAAGCTTATGAAGCTTTAAAAGAGAATTATTTCCCTCAGGATAGAATCTTTCTTTCAATACTTCCGACAGAGATGAGATATGCTGGTCCTAAAGAAGCAATTCATCACGCAATAATGAGAAAAAACTTCGGATGTACTCATTTTATAGTGGGAAGAGATCATGCTGGAGTTGGTGATTATTATCATCCTTATGCTGCTCACGAGATTTTCAAGGAATTTCCGGATCTTGAGATAGAGCCTGTTATTTTCAGGGCATTTTTCTATTGCAAAAAGTGCCGTGCGATTGCAAGTGATAAAACATGTCCCCATGGTCCAGAGCATCACATTAATTTTGCCGGAAAGGCTATGAGAAAGATGATTTCGGAAGGAAAACAGCCTCCTGAAGATCAGATGAGGCCTGAAGTTTCAAAAGTGATAATTTCCTTTGATAATCCTTTTGTAGAATAATGAATTTAATAATACACCACTGGGATACTGACGGTATAGCCTCTGCCGTAATTTTGACAAAACAATTGGGAGAGAGCTTTTCATATTTTACCCCGCCTCCGGGAAATTATTTTTTATCTGGATATGATAGAGAAGAGATAAAAAACAGAAATGCGGAAAAAATTTATCTTGTTGATATGAGCCTTCCTGAGGATGATTTAAGATTTTTAAATTCAATTTCAGATTTTCAGGTTTATGATCATCATTCGGGAAAGCTTGTTGAAGGTGTTAGAATAAAAAACCCTATTCTTTTCGGGGCAAAAGCCATTGAATATCCTTCGTGTACAACGATTCTCAGAGAAGAGTTCGGTCTTGAAAATGATTTGTTAATTTGGAGTGGTGTATGGGGAGATGTAGGCTTTAAATTGAAAGAGGATGATTCTATTTTTATTAATTTGAAAAATTTTCTTAATGAAAATAATATTGATTTTGAAGATTTTAAGCTTTTTGTTTCCGCAGTTGATTATCAGTACAAAACAGGAGATAGAGAAAAGGTTTATGCTGTGATAAATTTTCTTCTGAAGAATTCCCCTCTTGATATTTTAGGGAAAAAAGAATTTACGGATGTGATTAAAGAGGTTGAAGAGGCGAAAAAAGAGGAGTTTTTAAAATTTGAGGATTATGGTAAGCTTACCTTTCTTCATATAAAAAGCCATTATTATATTATTTCCGATCTTTGCAGAATGAAGTATAAGGAAACACCTGAAAAGTACAATGTTGTAATAGGTGAAAGGGAGCACTTTTTTAATTTTTATCTTAGAACAGCTTCCGAGGATCTCTCTCCTCTCGTGAAAAAAGTTAAAGATGAAGGGTACTTTGGCGGTGGGAAAACAGATGTTTTGGGTGTTGTTATTGAGCGTGAAAATTTCAATGGGTTTCTTAAGTTTATAAATGAATTTTTTATGGGAAAGGGAATAAATCTAAAGAAAGTTTGCAAAAAAAATAATATATTTTAACAAGAACATTAAAATTTGTTATTTTGAGATGAAAGTAAAAGAAATTTTTAAAGGTTTTTTTGGCAAAGGTACATATCCTTCTTTTTTATCCTTCTGGCTGGATTTCCCTCTTAGAAAGCTGATTATTTCTCCGAAAACTATAGCAGATCGTCTCTATTTGAAAGAGAATTATAAAGTTCTTGAAATAGGTCCCGGCCCCGGATTTTTTAGTGGAGAAATTGCACGGAGAATTATAAGAGGTCACCTTTTCTTACTGGATTTACAGAGAGGAATGCTTCTTAAGGCTCGAAAAAAGATGGAGAAAAAGAAACTTTTTAATGTTAGTTATATAGAAGGAGATGCTGTCAAACTTCCTCTTAAAGATAATTCCTTTGATATTGTCTTTCTTATTACAGTATTGGGAGAGGTCTCTTCTCCGCAGATATGTATGAATAATGTTTATAGTATCCTGAAACCTGGAGGGCTTCTGTCAATTACTGAGCAATTTGGTGACCCTGACCGAATATCATTTGAAGAGCTTTACACATTGGCTAAAAATAGTGGTTTTGAATTTTCTGAAAAATACGGGGGTAATAAGAATTTTACTGCCAATTTTAAAAAACAAGCCTAATTTTCTAGTATGGGGAAGTAATAAGTTATAGAAAAGTTTTTAATTAGTATGGTAAACCTTTCTTATTTAATTAACAAAAACTTTGTAAATTGCTGTATTGTTGGAATAATCTTTCTCTTTTATTTTGTCATTCAGATATCTAACAGTGGCTTTAATCGTATGAATCCCGCTTGTTTTGAATGTGAACCATATATCTTTTGTGATAGTAGAGGATTGTTCCAGGTTCGAACAGTATTTTACAAGTTTAACAATAGTGTGTTTGTAGAGCTTCCCGTCAAGAAAAACATTTAGTACTGAATCACCGGATGATAATGAGGATGTGGTTTTCTCTAATAAATAAAGAATAAAACGCTCTTTTTTGTTTGTTGGCTATATTTTAACTCCAAGATCAAAAGAAGGAGCGTATCTGAATCTTTTTTCAATAAAATTATTGCTTTCTCTTATTTCCTCAATATAATTGTTCGGATCAACTTTAACTCTCAAGATTAATTCATAAGGTTCATCATAATAAAATGAAGCTACATTGTGAAAATCAAGCCCTGCACTTTCCTTTAAGTTCGGAATAAATTGCGCATGCTTTGCATTATTTATGTGAATTTGATTCTTTCTGTAAATAGTCACATAGAGTTCCACAGGTATATTGGGAACATCGCCTGAGTTTTGATAATTTATATTTTTAATAATAACCGAAGGGGTGATAATCCCTTTGCATCTGTTCCCCTCTTGTTTATAATCAATCCACAGTTTATCCAGTATTTTAGCCGTAAAGTCCGGTTGTTTTGATATTTGGCTTGCGGAAGTCTGATGACTTAAATTCCTATTTTTTACAGTATTGGGGTTGATAGACTCTATTTTGAAAATGTCGCTATCGTAATAAACCCTGTTATCAACTGTTTTTACTCTAATAAAATATTCCCCTTCAGGTAATGAGTTCGGAACAAACCATGAGTAGCTGCCATCATTTTGAGTGTTATTACTAATATTCATAACCTTTTCATTCTGAACAAGAAGTCCTCTTTTTCTTTTTCTGAACAATCTTATTTTGACAAAATCATTCATCTGCCCGACCTTTATCCATGTTATTAAATAGGGTTTACTCTTTTTAAGTACAGAATTCTTTTTAGGGTTTGTGATTTTAATGGAAGAAGCGAAAACACTACTAACAAAAGTAAAAACAAAAAAAAGGATTAAAAATGATAAAAGAGTCTCTTTTCTCATCTTTTGCCTCCTTTGTTTGCTATGAATAAAAAAACTATCAATTTTTATACCATTGTCTTTTAATATTTACAAATAGTTTTAATATTAACGACTTTTAATTATCTTTTATTACTTTATAAAGTAGTAAACCATACAAAATTGTCAAGAATTAGACAATTTTGTATGGTTTTTTAGCTTTTACTAATTTATTAATATTTAATTTTTTTGTTTTGTAGAATACCCGAAACCTCGGGTAGGGAAGGGAAAGGCAGTAGATATAAAGAAGCCCAAAGCAAAAAGCTAAGAGTTTCAAAGTGTCCTTTAGGCTTGAGGGCTTTAAGCTCTGGGCTTTTAATACTCGCTTATTCAAGGTTTAAGGAGTGAAGTGGGTATTTGCATACATTGTTTTTTTTGTGTATTATTTATAAGGTAATAGCTTTAATAAATTGAAATGATAATGAAAAAAGCCGTTAAGATAATAATCTTAATAGGATGGTTTCTTATAGGAAATGAGATATATCTTTATTCGCAAGGAAAGCTTTTTTTTCAACATCTTGATGTTAGAAACGGGCTTTCGCAGAATGGAGTATACTCCATATTACAGGATAAAAGAGGTTTTATGTGGTTTGCTACGGAAGAAGGGGTAAATAAATATGACGGATACCAATTTACCACCTATACTTATGTAGAAGGGGAAGAAAACAGTCTTAGTAACAGTTGGGTATATGTTATTTATGAGGATCATAATGGCTATATTTGGGTGGGAACAAATGATGGTTTGGATAGATTTGATCCCGTGAAAAAAAGATTCATTCATTATAAATACGAAGAAAATGATCCGAAAAGTATAAGTAATAATCTTATAAGAGCTATTGCAGAAGATAGTAGTGGGAATCTTTGGGTTGGAACCGAAAATGGTCTCAATATATTGGATAGAAAAACGAATAGTTTTATCAGATATTACTCAAAGGAGAAAACACCATACGGGTTAAGCAATAAAAGAATCAGAGCAATTTGTGAAGACAAAGACGGAAATTTATGGATAGGGACATACGGAGGAGGCTTAAACAAATTTGATAGAAAGAAAAAACAATTTAAGATTTACAAAAATAATCCGGCAAATTCTAATAGTTTAAGTGATAATAAAATATTATCCCTTTTTTGTGATCA
>CAZWJH010000010.1:0-15509 GCA_964634755.1 uncultured Clostridia bacterium | reverse complement strand
CACAATCCTTCGGATTCTTATTCATTAAGCGAAAACAGGGTACTTTCTATTTATTTGGATAGAACGGGAACATTTTGGGTTGGAACCTACGGAAGAGGGATAAATAAATTTTCGGAAAAGGGAATAAAATTTGTTCATATCAGACCAAACCCGAAAGATCCTAACAGTTTGAACGGAAGATTTATCCGTTCTTTTTATGAAACGGAAGAAGGAAATTTATGGGTTGGAAGCGACGGAGGAGGGATAGAGGTATTTAACAAAGAGTTAAAGAAAATTAGGACATATAAGCATAATCCGAACAATCCTTTCAGTTTGAGCAGTAATAGTGTGTTTTCCATAAAGGAAGGAAAAAACGGTGATTTTTGGATAGGAACTTACGGAGGAGGACTTAACCATTATCTTAGAAATGAGGACAAATTCATAAGTTATACACATAATCCCCAAGATGAGAATTCTCTTTCTGATAACAGAATAAGAGCACTTCACGTGGATAAGGAGGGAAAAGTTTGGATAGGGACGGACGGAGGAGGACTAAACAAATATGATGTTTCAAAAAAGAAATTTACGGTATATAAAAGTTCTCCGAATAAAAGAAATAGTATAACTAATAATAGAGTATGGGGTATTGTTGAAGACAATGAAGATAATTTATGGATAGGAACTTTTGGAGGGGGAATTAATAAATTTAATAAAAAAAACGAAAAATTTGAATTGCTTAAAAATCAAAATAACAAAGTAATGTGTAGCAATTATATTTCAGCGCTTTATCTTGATAATAATACTTTATGGGTTGGTACAGGAGGTACCGGTATATGCAAAATAGATATAAAAACCAAAATCTGCAAAAAATTCAATACAAAGGACGGACTTATAAGTAATATAGTTTATGGTATCATAGGGGATAATGAAGGAAATATCTGGATAAGCTCTAATCGTGGATTATCCAAATATGATTTGAAAACAGGAAAATTCAAAGACTTTGATATTACAGACGGACTACAGGGTTATGAGTTTAACGGAGGAGCATATTATAAAAACAAGAAAGGGATGCTTTTTTTCGGAGGAGTTAACGGATTCAATATGTTTTATCCGCAGGACGTCAGAGAGGATGATTACCCTCCGCCTATAGTAATAACAAGCTTGAAAATTTTTAATAAAGAGGTTAAAGTGGGAAAAGAAATAAATGGCCACATTATATTAAAAAAGCCGATTTTTGAAACTAACTCAATTGTTCTTTCTTACAAAGAAAAAGTAATATCCTTTGAATTTGCTGCCCTTCATTACAGCGCACCGAGTAAAAACAAATATGCCTATAAAATGGAAGGCTTTGATGAAGATTGGAATTATGTGGGGAACAGGAGATTCGCTTCTTATACGAATCTGCCACCGGGACATTATATTTTCAGGGTAATAGCATCAAACAAAGACGGAGTTTGGAACAGAAAAGGAGTATCATTAAAGATAACAATAGTTCCTCCGTTCTGGAAAACATGGTGGTTTTATTTGCTATCCACTCTTTTTTCCATACTTTTGATAGGAGCTATAATAGAAAGAAGAGTTTATGCAATAAAGAAACATAAGGAAAAATTGGAAAGACTTGTTAACCTAAGAACTCACCAATTAAAAGAAGCAAATGAAAAACTAAATCTTTTGGCTACAACCGACGGATTAACGGGCATTGCAAATCACAGAAAATTCAGAGAACATTTAGCTCAGGAATGGAGAAGAGCTAAAAGAAATAATACTTACCTTTCAGTAATTTTGATTGATGTTGATGATTTTAAATTGTACAATGATACATACGGGCATCAAGCGGGAGATGAATGTCTGAGAAAGATAGCAAAAGTTTTAAGTATGCACACGAGAAGACCTGGAGATCTTGCTGCTCGGTATGGTGGAGAGGAATTTATAATTATTCTTCCGGAGGCAGACAGGAGTGGCGCTCACAGTGTAGCTGAAAATATACGAAAACAGGCGATGTTATTAAAGATACCTCATGAGAAATCAAGAGCATCGGAATATGTAACCATAAGCTTGGGTTATGCTTCAACTGTCCCGAGCGATGATGATGGTTTTGATAAATTAATAAGCACAGCAGATGAATTTTTATACAAAGCTAAAAAGAATGGTAAAAACCAAGTATGCGGTTGGGTATGCGGTTAATAATACAATTTGGTTATATTAATTATGATAAAGGAGTAAAACAATGAGTAAATTGAGGCTTGCGATAATTTCAAGAGAAGACAATAATAGATATCAATGTTCCAAGTTGTTATACAATTATGATGATGTAATCACAGAAATATACGAATCTTTCGAAAAGTTCAGGGAAAATTCCGATGAAAAACAATATTCTGGAATAATAGTTGATCTTCATACGATTATTATCTCTTCTTATCGTGAAAAAGAATTCTTTTATTCTTTATCAAAGGGAATTCCGATTTTAACAATTGACAGCGGTGAAGAAGATTTTAAAATGGGTTTTTATTTAAAAGGTAAATACATAATTGATAAGCCTCAAGCAACTAATCTTATTGATTATTTTATTTATGAAATATGTGCGAAAAATGCACCGAGGAAAATCAGAAGATATTCAAGGAAAGAAATTTATCTGAATGTCATACTCTCAACTAACAATGGCGGAGAGAAAAAAAGAACAAATTTATTAAATCTTTCCGAAGGAGGATGTTTTATTATTGCTCCTAACTCAAAAGAGGAGTACAAAAGTAAAAACATTGAATTTATTATAAATGATTTGGAAGACAAAACACCAATCATAGGAGAAATAAAATGGGTTATCCGGTGGGGAGAAATCTTTTCCAAACTCCCGGGGTATGCTGTGGAATTTAAGAAAATTTCAAAAAATCAGAAAAGTGAAATAACTAATATTATTAATTCTTTTTATTAAAAATCGTTCACATTGTATTTGTTTCTCTGGTAAAAGCTGCTATTAACTTTTTTGTCTTTCACAATGTTTTGAATAAATTTTCTTGGAGCCTAAAAAGTACTGAGTTTATTTTATCCTGAGATAGTATTTTCCCGATCTTCTCTATGTGTATATTCTCAAAAGAAAAACCTTTAATATTCTCTAAAATTCATGTAATAGGAATTATTCAAATTCTTTATTTTTTCTCCTTTTTCTAATAAAATAATAAATCTTAAGGATAGGAGTTGAGATGAAAGGAAAAGTTAAAACCATACTTTTGTGGATTTCTGTTATTATTTTGACTCTGTTTTTTGCTGTTTATCAGAAAAAAACAGGACCTACTTATCCTGTAAAAGGAAAACTTTCAGTAGAAGAGCAAATGGTTAAATACAAACTTCCGCGGTCTTACACAAGCGGAGAGAATTGCCCGATAATAATTGAAGATAAAGGATTAATTGATAGTGGTTTTCTATTTTACAAGAGACACGATACGGATGATCCCTGGACAAAGGTTGAATTTAAAAGGGAGGGAAAAAATCTTATAGTCTATCTTCCGACTCAACCTCCTGCGGGAAAGGTTGACTATTATTTAAAACTTTTTAGAGAATCAAAGGAATTTACTGTTATGTATAAAAACAAATCAATTGTTTTAAGATACAAAGGAGCCGTCCCGTCTTACATCCTTATCCCTCACATTTTATTTATGTTTATCTCTCTTCTATTTTCAATTAGGGCTTTTTTCGAGGCTTTCAAAAGGGACCCGGTTTACTTGAAAACTTATGTAATCTTAACTTTTGCAACTCTTTTCATAGGAGGTGCAATTCTCGGACCAATAGTTCAAAAGTATGCATTTGGGGCATATTGGACAGGAGTTCCCTATGGATATGATCTTACTGACAATAAAACATTGATTGCTCTTATAGGATGGTTAATCGCGCTTATTATGGTATTAAAGGACAGAATGAAGGCGAGAAAGTGGGTCATAGTTGTTTTTATCATAATGGCAATAGTTTATTTGATTCCTCACAGTGCATTAGGCTCAAGCCTTGATTATTCAAAAGGAAAGGTTGTTACCGGGAGGACTGAATGAAAGGTTATAAAAATCCTGACCCCACGGTTGATTTGATTATAGAAAATAAAAAGGGAGAAATTCTACTGATTGAGAGAAAAAATGAGCCTTATGGTTGGGCTCTTCCCGGAGGATTTGTGGATTATGGTGAGACTCTTGAAGCTGCTGCCATAAGAGAGGGTAAAGAGGAGACAAACCTTGATATAACACTTATTTCCCAGTTCAAATCATACTCTGATCCCAGAAGAGACAAAAGGTATCACACTATTACAAAAGTTTTTGTAGCAAAGGGAGAGGGAGAGGCAGTTGGAATGGATGATGCAAAAAAGGCTAAATGGTTTTCTCCTCAAGAGATTGAATCTCTCAATATTGCCTTTGACCACAAAAAAATCATAAAAGAGTACTTTGAGTTTAAGAAATTTTTAAGGGAGAAAGGACTTACTTTTGAAGATCTGGGGAAATATCTTTTGAATGGATAGATTTGAAGAGCTTTCAAAAGCAATAGATTTTCAGGGATTTAAAGGTAAACCATTCGTAATGGGAGGTAAAATACTTCTTCACACCTGTTGTGCTCCCTGTTCATCCTATGTTGTTTTTAAACTAAAATATTTTTATAAAATGGATCTTACTGCATACTACTATAATCCCAATATTCATCCTGATGAAGAGTATGAGAGAAGATATGCTGAAATGGAAAAGCTTGCCGAATTTTTAAATTTTAAATTAATAAAGGGAGTGTATGATAAGGAGAGCTGGTTTAAGAAAACAGAGAAACTCAAAGATGAGCCTGAGGGAGGAAGAAGATGCTATATCTGTTATGCTATAAGACTCAATGAAACTGCAAAAAAAGCAAAAGAGCTCGGCTTTGATTATTTTACGACCACTTTAACGGTTTCCCCTCATATGAAGCATCTGATTATAAACCGTATAGGGAAAAATTTTGAGAAAAAATACGGAGTAAAATTTTTGGAAGAGAACTTCAAAAAACAAAACGGATATCTTTATAGCGTTAGAATAAGCAAATATCTTAAATTATACCGCCAGCACTATTGCGGTTGTCTTTACTCTATTCCGGATGATCTTATTTTAAAAAGGGAATTTTAATGCCTTTTTCCTTGGCAGTTTTTATTGCCTCATCGTAGCCCGCATCAACATGCCTTGCAATACCTATTCCGGGATCATTGGTGAGAACTCTATTAAGTCTTTTTGCGGCCTTATCTGTTCCGTCGGCAACAATCACTATTCCTGCGTGAAGTGAATACCCTATACCAACTCCGCCACCATGGTGGAATGAGACCCATGTTGCACCTGATACAGCATTCAAAAGTGCATTTAGAATAGGCCAGTCGGCAATTGCATCGGAGCCATCCTTCATCCCTTCTGTTTCTCTGTTGGGGGAGGCTACGGAGCCTGTGTCAAGATGATCTCTCCCTATTACAATAGGAGCTGAGATTTCTCCCTTTTTCACCATATCATTTATTCTCTCTCCGAACTTTGCTCTTTCTCCGTATCCAAGCCAGCAAATTCTTGATGGAAGTCCCTGAAATTTTACCTTTTTCTGAGCCATTGTAATCCATCTTCTCAAATGCTCTTTTTCAGGGAAAAGCTCCAATACGGCTTTATCTGTTTTATAGATATCTTCGGGATTCCCTGACAAAGCAACCCATCTGAAAGGTCCCTGCCCTTCACAGAAAAGAGGTCTTATGTAAAGGGGAACAAATCCCTTTATATTAAAAGCATCTTTTACTCCTACCTTAAAAGCTTGGCCTCTAATGTTGTTTCCATAGTCAAAAGCCACCGAACCTGCCTTCTGAAGATCTAACATTGCCTGCATATGCTTTGCCATTGATTCATAGCTCATTTTAATGTATTTTTCCGGATTCTCTTTCCTGAGTCTTAAAGCCTCTTCATAGGGAATGCCGGCAGGCACATAACCATTTAATTCATCGTGGGCTGATGTCTGATCTGTTACAACTTCTGGAATAATTCCTCTTTTGACAAACTCAGGAAAAACATCGGCTGCGTTTCCAAGAAGGCCGATAGATAGAGACTCTCCTTTTTTCTTTGCCTCTTCAGCCCATTTTAATGCTTCGTCAAGACTATCTGTCATTTTATCAAGGTAGGCTGTTTCAAGTCTTCTCTGGATTCTGTGAGGGTCAACTTCAACAACTATTGCAACACCTTCATTCATTGTAACGGCAAGAGGCTGGGCACCTCCCATCCCTCCCAAGCCTGCCGTAAGGGTTAAAGTTCCTTTTAAACTACCTCCATAGTGCTTTTGAGCAAGGGCAGCTAAAGTCTCATAGGTTCCCTGCAAAATTCCCTGAGTTCCAATATAAATCCATGAGCCGGCAGTCATCTGTCCGTACATTATAAGTCCCATCTTTTCAAGCTTTCTGAACTCATCCCAAGTTGCCCAGTTGGGCACAAGGTTTGAATTGGCAATTAAAACTCTCGGGGCATCCTCATGTGTTTTGAAAACTCCCACAGGTTTTCCGGATTGAACAAGCAAAGTTTCATCAGTTTCAAGTTCCTTTAATGTTTCAACTATTTTATAAAAACTTTCCCAATTTCTTGCTGCTTTTCCCGTCCCTCCGTAGACAATAAGCTCTTTGGGTTTCTCCGCTACATCAGGAGAAACATTGTGCATTATCATTCTCATCGGAGCTTCGGTTAACCAGCTTTTTGCTGTTATTTTTGTCCCTGTCGGGGGATGGATTGGTTTGTATTCCATTTTATACCTCCTTATCAATATAATATTATAGGTAAATTATTAAGATAATAATTATTGTCTATCTTTTGAGCAACTGTTTCAATGAATTTGTCAAGCCTGTGATCCTCTTTTATTAATGGAACATCCTTTCTTATAAGTTTCATCATTTTTTCAAGGGGAGGAGATGTTTTTTCCCCTCTTAACTCCATTGCCTGTGCGGATGCAATTAGCTCAATTGCTATTATTCTCTTTGTATTTTCAAAGATTTTTTTAAGCCTGTTTGCTGAATTTGCTCCCATACTTACGTGGTCTTCCTGATTTGCTGATGTTGGAATATTTATTGCTGAAGGTGAATGGGCAAGGCTCATATTTTCGGCACTAAGAGCAGCTGCAACCACATGGGCTATCATAAAGCCTGAGTTAAGTCCGCTATCTTCCACTAAAAACGGCGGAAGATTATGATTTAAAGCTGGGTTTATGAGCCTTTCTATTCTTCTTTCAACTAAATTTCCAAGGTCAACGAGTGCGGTTGAAAAATGATCTATCGTAAGAGCGACAGGTTCTCCATGAAAATTTCCATTGCTCAAAACCTCTTCCTCCTCTGCAAAAACAAGAGGATTATCGGTTGCAGAATTAATCTCTATCAATAGTGTCTCTTCCAATCTTTTCGCTGCGAGTCTTACGGCTCCGTGAACTTGAGGAGAGCATCTTATTGAGTAAGCATCCTGTACCTTGTCTATTCTGTTTTTTGATGTTAAAAATGGCGATGGAACTATAAGCTCTCTTACATTTTTCATTACTTTGTCAACTTCCGGATGTTTTCTTACAAGATAAATTTTTTCATCAAAAGGAGAAAGTTTTCCCATTAAAGCATCAAAAGTAAGGGATAATGAAATGTCCGCTATTTTGAATAATTCCTTTGATTTTGAGAGGATAACAGCAGAAACAGAACTCATGTATTGTGTTCCATTTATTAGAGATAAGCCTTCCTTTGCTTTTAAATCAAGGGGTTTGATTCCCAATTCTTTAAATAATTCTCCGGCTTTGTAAATCTTACCATTGTATTCAACATCCCCTTCTCCGATGAAGGCAAGAGCAAGATGAGCTAGTGGGGCAAGATCACCGCTTGCACCTACGGAACCCTGCTCGGGCACTACCGGATGTATTTTTTTGTTTAAAAGCTCCAAGATTTTTTCAACTGTTTCAACTCTAACGCCGGAATATCCCTTAGCAAGAACATTTGCCCTTAAAAGCATCATTGCTCTTACAACTTCTCTCGGAGATGATTTACCAACAGCTGTCGTGTGACTTCTTACCAGATTATACTGAAGCTGCTCAACTTTTTCCGGTGGAATTTTTTTACCTGCAAGGTAGCCAAAGCCTGTATTAATTCCGTAAACAGGTTTATCTCCTTTTGCTATTTTTTCAACAAGTGCTCTTGATTTTTTAATAATGTCTTTTTGGGATTCTTTTAATTCAACCTTTTCATTTTCAAAAACCACTTTCTTTAAAAACTCTAAATTAAGAGAATTTCCATCAATTTGTATCATCTTATCACCTTAAAAATTATAAAAAGTACAATTGCAATAATGAAGCCTACAAAACCTATTATTCTAAGAATTTTAATATCAGAAGAAACTATGAATCTTGCTGCTTCTTTTAAAAAATGAGGAAACAAAAGATAGACAAGACTTTCAACTAAAAAAGCAAAACCCAATCCGAAAATCAAAAGTTGCCATTGAAATTTCATCGAAAATTATGACAAATAGGCTAAAAAAGTCAAGAGAAAGAGAAAGTGGATTTTTATTAATGGATTGAAGCTTTACAAAGTGGAATTGAAAAACCGCTCTTTATAAGATAAAATACTTTATGAGATTTTATAATACATTTTCAGGAAAGGTTGAGGAATTTAAGCCTCTGAAAGAGGGTGAAGTTCGTATGTATACATGTGGTCCTACAGTTTACGATTATGCTCACATTGGTAATTTCAGATCATATGTTTTTGAGGATATAGTAAGAAGGACTTTTAAATATTTGGGCTATAAAGTCACTCAGGTAATGAATATAACCGATGTTGATGATAAAACAATAAAAAAATCAGCGGAATTGGGAATTTCTTTAAAAGAGTATACGGAAAAGTATACTCTGGCTTTTTTTGAAGATATAGATACCCTTAGAATAGAAAGAGCAGAAGTGTATCCTAAAGCTACTGAGCACATAAATGAGATGGTTGAGCTTATAAAAAAGCTTCTTGATAAGGGTTATGCTTATATAAAAGAGGATGCAATTTATTATGATATTTCCAAATTTGAAAATTACGGAGCACTTTCAAAAATAGATGTTAAAAATCTTAAAAAGGGAGTTCGAATTCAGGTTGATGAATATGATAAGGATAATGTTCAGGATTTTGCTCTGTGGAAATTTAAGAGGGAAGGTGAACCTTCATGGAAAACAGATATAGGAGAGGGAAGACCGGGATGGCATATTGAGTGCTCTGCTATGAGTATGAAGTATTTGGGTGAAACCTTTGATATTCATATGGGTGGAGTTGATAATATTTTCCCCCATCATGAAAATGAAATAGCCCAATCCGAGGGGGCAACGGGTAAAAAATTTGTAAATTACTGGATTCATGTTCATCATCTTATTGTTAATGGGGAGAAGATGTCAAAATCAAAGGGAAACTTTTACACTTTAAGGGATCTTTTGAGAATAGGATACAAACCGGAAGCAATAAGATTTCTTCTTCTTTCCACTCACTACAGAAAGACTCTTAATTTTACAATGGATGCATTAAAACAGGCGACTAAAAATGTTGAAAGAGTTTATAATTTTTACTTTGATTTGAAAACCACTGTTTTTAAAGAGAAAGAAGAAAACCAAGAAGTTAAAAAGATAAAAAAAGAAACTCTTTCAAAATTCAAAGAAGCTCTTGAGGATGATTTTAATGTAAGTGTTGCTGTAAGTTCTCTCTTTGAGTTTATTAAACAGATTAATAAACTGCAAAATTCCGGGGGCATCGGAAGAGCGGATGTTGATAATGTTTTAGAAGGTTTAAACAGTTTTAATAAAGTTTTTGATATTTTGCCAAAAACACTCGATATAGATATTGAAGAAGAGCACTATAATCTTATAAAAGAAAGGGAAAAAGCAAGAAAAGAAAAGAATTATAAGAGAGCAGATGAAATAAGGGATTTGTTGAAAGAAAATGGAATAATTCTTGAAGATACACCTTCCGGGGTTAGGTGGAAAAAACTTTAGCATTAAAATGATTAATATTATGTTAAAAAAGACCAATAATTCGACCTCAAAAATAATAAATAGTATAAAAAACTCCAAGTAAGTTAATAAAAATACTTTCTAAGTACTCTTTAACTTTTTTATTTCAAAAGAAAACAAAGAAAGCTAAAGAGTTTTTATTAAATCTTAAATTTCTGTACTGTCTCCCGGATTAAGTATTCTTATCTCAGCGTATCTCTCAGCTAATTTCTTAAATTCATTAGGGTCTGCTTTTATTGGTTCCCAAGTGTTGTAGTGCATTGGTATTGCAATTTTTGGTTTAACAAGCTCAACTGCCTTTGCAGCAAGTCTCACATCCATATTAAAAAGCCCATCTATTGGTAATAGCATGACATCAGGAGAATACATCTCACCTATCAAACTCATTGTGGCAAAAAGTCCGGTATCTCCGGTGTGATAGACTTTTTCCCCATCCA
Organism: uncultured Clostridia bacterium; assembly: GCA_964634755.1. GTDB lineage: Bacteria > Acidobacteriota > Aminicenantia > JAMOAD01 > JAMOAD01 > JALXDT01. Next base: position 5,085 of record CAZWJH010000010.1, on the reverse strand, counting down.
TTTCAATAATAAAACCCGTGGGATTCCCTTTGCCTGAAGAATGCATTGCAGGGGACATTGAAAATGAAGCTCCCTCTAATTTTGCGGTTCCTCCGATGTTCATTCCGAGAGAGTCAACTCCATTTGCTTGCAAATCAAGGGATATTTCATAAATTGTTATAACTTTTGCTCCTGTTTCTTTTGCTATCTTTTCAGTATCCCCCATATGATCTCCGTGATCATGGGTAAGTGCAATATAATCAATGTTTTTAGTATCCTCTTCCGATACATTTGCAATGGGATTATCTGTGATAAAAGGGTCAATTAAAATTCTTTTACTTCCTTCAAGTAAAAATGCTGAATGTCCTAACCACTTTATTTTCATCTTAACCTCCTTTTAAATTATTCCCTTTTTTTAAATATTAGCGGAATTAAAAATGTATAAATTGGCAGAAGAAGAGCACCATAAAGCTTTTTGTACCACTTAAAATAAGTGAAAGGTCCTCCCAAAGCAAATACCCACACAAGGAAAGAGAAAGTTGAGACAACAATTTGTTTCCAAGGTATTTTTTTGTTTTTATCTTTTGTGATTAAATAAATGTAGATGGGTGTTAAAAGAAGAACAATAAAAAAGACTGCAAATTCAATTCCTTTTGTAGTATCCTTTGATGAGTCAAGTATTGCGGAAAGAGTGATATAGAGAGTTACTATTTCAGCAGGAATTAATTTCAAAAGTTTTGTAAGATAATTATCATAAAGTTTTTCTTCCTTTTCCAGTTTTAAACCTTTGTATTCACTCTCACATACAATTCTTCTGCCCATTATCTCTTCCTCCATATCTTCAAAATTTATAATAGGAGCTTTTATTTTTTTTGTCAATAGAATCTTTTTCATTTAAAATATTCCCAATACAAAAAAACTGTCAATTTATTTCATGGCAAGACAAACAAAAGACGAAAGTTCTTGGCTCGGAGGCTTTGAATATTTTCCCATTTGACATAAACCTATTCCTCTGATATCCGTATAAAATAAGTAAAAGTATTTATCGGAGGTTTGTATGAAAAAAAAGTTTTTGGCATTATTTGTTTTGGTCTTAATCTCTTTGCCTCTTATTTCTCAAAACAATGTTCACAAAGCACTTAAAGATGCTGGAAATTCCAGGGATTATCCAAGCTCACCCTATCTTGTGGTGTTTGACAAAACTTTTTCAAAGGTTATGGATTCAGGCTTAACTTATACAACAAGACAGGTGCTTTATAAAGTATTGACAGTGGAAGGTCTTAAAAGGCTTAAAGCCCTTACTTTTTACTATGATCCTCAATCAGCATTCGTTGAAATTAAAAAAGCTGAAATAATCAAAAAGAGTGGCAAGAAAATATCTGTTTCTTTAGAAAGGGTAAAGGATTATCCTGCTCCCGCAAGAGCAATTTATTGGGGGGCAAGAGAAAAAGTAGTTCCTTTTGAAAAGCTTGAAGTTGGAGATGGTGTTTATGTTGAAACATATAAAAAAGGATTTACCTATGCTCTTCTTTTTCAGGATGATGAAAAATATGTTCCTCCGATGAAAGGCCACTTTTATGATATTGTTCACTTTTACTCATCGATTCCGATAAAAACAAAAATCTATAAAGTTTCAGTACCTTCAAATAAAAAACTGCAATACGAATTTTACAATGGCTCTGCAAGGCACTATGTCCATATAGTGGGGAGCAGGATGGAATATTTCTGGGAAGTTAAGAACATAAAACCATACAAAAGGGAACCTTCAATGGTATCTCCATCCGATGTTTTCCCAAAACTTCTTCTTTCAACCTCTCCTGACTGGAAAGCAAAATCTCTGTGGTTTTACAAAGTAAATGAAGATTATGGCTCTTTTGAATACAATAAAGAAATTAAGGATAAGGTTAATAAGATTATAAAAGGAGCAAAAAGCGATATTGAGAAAATTTCAAGGCTCACCCATTGGGTAGCGGAAGAGATAAGATATTCCGGGCTTTCAATGGGAAAGGGAGAAGGCTATACTTTGCACAAAGGTACAATGACTTTTAGAGACAGATGCGGTGTTTGTAAGGATAAAGCAGGTATGCTTATTACAATGCTAAGAGCTGCCGGGTTTAAGGCATACCCTGCAATGACAATGGCAGGCTCAAGGATTGATAGGATTCCTGCTGACCAGTTCAATCACTGCGTCACGGTTGTTAAGTACAATGATAAATATATGCTTTTGGATCCTACTTGGGTTCCCGGGGTAAGGGAGCTCTGGTCTTCAGCAGAGCAGCAGCAGGAATATTTAATGGGAATTCCCGAAGGAGCTGATCTTAAAACCACTCCGATAAGTCCGCCTGAAAACCATTATCTTAAATATTTTATCAAAAGAAAAATTCTTAAAAACGGAAAAGCTATTGTTAAGCTGGTAATTGAAGGAGAGGGACAGAGTGATTCCATGCTCAGAAGATTTTTCACAAGATCTCAGGTTAGCGAATGGGATAAAAATTTGAAAAGTGAAATAATGAGGCTTTTCCCCTCTTCAAAAATTTTGAGCATTAAGTATCAGAATCCTTACGATATTTCAAAACCTATGAAGATTGAAGTAAAGTTTGAGAAAGACGAAGATTTCTTAAAAGGGAAAAACTTGATTTATCTTAAATCATACTATTCAAAGCTTCCTCTCGGTTATGCCGTTGGATTTTCAAGATTTTCCGAAAAGCTTAAAAAGAGAAAATATCCTTTTAGAACAAGATGCTCTCAATTGGTTAAAATTAAAGAGACCATAGGATTACCTTTTAATTTTAAACTTACAAACTTCCCAAAGCTGAAGAAGGTTAAAGGTAGCGGAGCTGATTTTAACGGAAAAATTTTTAAAAAAGGCAAGAAGATTTTCATAAATTCCACAATTACTCTTAAAAAGAGAATTTACCAACCTGAAGATTGGGAAAGCTTCAGAGATTCTCTATGTGAGTTTAGGAAAATAGAAAACTCTTTTTTTATAGTAAGAGGAGGTAAAAAATGAAAAAAAAGCTTACTTTATTTGTAATATTAACTCTTTTTATTTCAGCTCTTATATTTGCTCTTCCAAAAGAGGATGCCGAGTATCTTTATCTTCACAAAACATATAGGATTAATCCTGACGGAAGCTGGATATTGAAGTATGAATCAAAGGTTAAACTCAACACATATCTTTCTACAAGAAGACTTTTCGGAGAAACTTTTATAGTTTACAACCCCAAATATCAGAAACTTGCGGTGCTCAAGTCCGAGACAACAATGGCTAACGGTAAAAAGGTGCCCACTCCTGAAAATGGTTACAATAAAGTTTTACCAAGAGCAGCCCACAATTTTCCTGATTTTTCTTTTATGAGAGAGATGGTCATTTCCCATACGGGGCTTGAAAGGGGGGCAACGGAGGAGCTTATTTACACAATTAAGACTAAAAAGGACTTTGCTCCGTATTTTTTTACTCTTGAGCCTTTGAAAGAAAGAGTTCCTGTAAAAGAGTTAGTTATAAGTTTTGAAGTTCCGAAAGGAAAAGAGCTTTATTATGAGGCTATTAATTCAGAGTTTAAACCAATTATAAAAGAAAATGGTGATTACAGGGTTTTTACATTTGAAATAAAATCTCCGAAAAAATCTGAGCCTTACAATTTTTACTATCCTGAAGATAATCCTTTTCTATTTGTTAAAGTAGAGAAAAGTGGTGAGCTTAAAAAGATATTCTCAGAAGAGCCTTTGTCTGAATCTCTCAAAAAGAAAATAGAAAAAATAAAAGAAAATAGTGCTAATTTTTACGAATTTCTTTTGAAAATTCAAAAGTATGTTTCATCAGATATTCAAACTGTTAGCCTTAAGCTCTCCGAGCTTGGCTTCCATTTTAGGACCATTAATAAAGTTATAAGCTCAAATTACGGCACTCGGATTGAGAAAACAAAACTTCTTTATTCTATATTAAAAAATTCGGGACTTAACCCGGAAGTTCTTATTTTCACTCCATTTTCAAATTTTAGAGCGATTACTCCTCTTGACAAAATTTTCGTTAAGGTAGAGGAAAACGGAAAGGAATACTTCTTAAATCCTGTAAAACTTCAGAGTGAATTTTATCCTTATGGTTTTGACAGATGGAATATATTTAAAATTACGGGAGAAACCTTTAAAATAGCCAAAGTCAAAGGGACAAAGGACAATTTATTGGAAATAGTTGGTACAATAAATCTTGATAATGGAAATACAGGGAATTTTAAAATTAATGCAAAGGGGGTTTTTAATAATTACAGAGCCTCTTTAAAAAATGAGCTTTCCTTTGCATCCTCACTTTTGGGAAAAACTCTTGGAATCAGAGCAAACAAAATTAAAAAGATTATTGTAAAAAGTCCTGAAAATTTTGTAGCTGAAGTTTGTATGAAAAGTAAAGTTTTTAAGGAAAATTACGGGAAATATCTATTTTTTGAAAGACCGAATCTTCCGTTTTTCTCCGAACTTTCTCCATACCTTTTCTCAGGCTCACGGACAATTCACTTTGAAACTCCTTTTATTATTGAATATAAGCTCAAATTTATAATTCCGAAAAACTACAAGCTTGATTACTCTGTCAAAGATATTAGTATTTCAAATTCTGTAGGGAAATTCACAAGAAAAATTTCCGTATCCGGTGATAGCGTGTCTTTGAAAATGAAACTTCGGATTAACAAACCAAAAATTCTTAAAAAAGAGCTTTTGCGAAAGATATATGAAAATTATGTGAAGGATAAATATTATCTGATTTTTGTGAAATTTCATCTTTAAGCAAGAAAATTCCACATACAAGGTGGGAAGAGGGCACGAAAAGCTGAACAGCCGAGCAGCCGAACAGCTTTTTTTGTCTTGTGTTTTTATTTATGACTTTTATTTTACTATTCGTTAGTATTTTAGCTCCGAAGCTTGAAGGCTTTTTGCTTTTGGCTTTATTAAAACTATACCGTAATCATTCATACAATAAAATTTTACAACCAAATCTTAGTTAAATCAAATGATCTATATTCGTCCTTTTTCCCACTTCGGAGGTGGGATTTTCTTTTATTAGCTCATTTATCTTCTTTACTATTACTTTCTCCTTCTTCTGTAAAACCCTTATTA
>CAZWJH010000009.1:13679-43186 GCA_964634755.1 uncultured Clostridia bacterium | reverse complement strand
ACATAAAAGCAATCTCTTTTGATCAACTTATTGACAGCAAAACACTTCTTACAAAACTGAGAAATGTTCCCAAAGGAAGCGATTTTTACGAACTAAAAGAAAGTCTTTCTTACAAACCGACAATTAAATAATCCATAAAATAAATATAAGGTGAAAAGATGGGAAAAAAAGAGTGGGAAAAAGAACTTGATAAAATCCTCAAGGATAAAAAATCCGGAAGCAGCATTATAGCTGACAATATAGAAAATCTATTTAAGATTCTTCCTGAAAAAGAGCTTTACCAAACCGCAAAAAAGATACTCAGCGTCCACTCTTCAATGGGAGCTGTGATAAACAGAGTAAACTTTCTATGCCTTGAAAGAGAGGGGAAAATACCACAAAAGATAAAAAATGACGGAGAAAAGGTTTTTACCGAATTCTGGGACGAGCATTTTTCAAAAAAGAGATGGATTACAATTTCAATGAGCCACTGGGTAACAGAGCTTTTAAAAAGAGGGAAAGAGCTTGACATAATTGTAGGCATATCATACCCTCAAAAGGAAGGGCTTATAACAGCTGATATCCTTTCCAAATATCACAATATTGAAGTTGTTGAGGACTGTGCACTTGTATCGGAGGTGGAAGATTCGGACGGGATTATTGTGGGGGCGGATTTAATTACAGATGAATTTATAATAAATAAAATTGGAACTCACTTTCTCGCACTTGCGGCAAACTATTTTCACAAACCATTTTATGTCATTTCATCAGGGGATAAATACCTTACAAGTGAACTTTCCATTCTCTTTAAAGTAAAAACATACAGAAGGGGTTTAAGAAAGGTTAATGTTTTTGAAAGCATTCCGAGAAGATTGATATCCGAAATAAAACTCGTATCCCCACCTTATATATTTGAAACATCAGAGTGTGTAAAAAAGATAATAAAAGAGACAAAATAAAAGGAGGTAATTTTATGAAAAAGTCTTTTTTTGTAATAATTCTGAATTTTTTGATAGTAGGTTTTTTAATTAGTGCTGCTCAAATATCACTTCCGAAAACCCCTGCGGTTTCTCCGGACGGAACGAGTGTGGTTTTCTCATACAATGGTGATATATGGAAAGTCTCAATAACCGGAGGAAGGGCTCTGAGACTGACAGACAATGTTGGATTTGAAATATATCCTGTCTGGTCTCCCGATGGAAAATACATTGCCTTTTCATCGGATAGAAATGGGAGTTTTGATGTTTTTGTTATGAGTGCTGACGGAGGAGCTCCGAGACAGCTCACCTTCAGAGACAGCCCCGATTATGTTACCGGCTGGTCTCCCGATGGGAAATATATAATTTTCCATACAACGGGAAAACTCCACCATTTTTACAGAAACTATAATGTTTACAAAGTATCAGTTTACGGAGGAACACCTTTTATCTTAATTCCGGAAGTTTCCAAAAACGGAAGCTTCAACCATAAGGGAAATCTTGTGGCATTTAATTTTGGCACTGCACCTGAGCTTAGAAAGAGGTATAGAGGCTCTGCCAATATTGAAATCTATCTTTATAATTTAAAGGATAAAAAATTTGAAAAATTTACGAATTTTAATGGTAATGACAAATGGCCTAAATTCTCTCCGAATGACAGGTATATTTACTTTGTTTCCGACAGATCAAAGAATATGGTATTTAATCTTTATAAAAAGGAGTTAAAGACCGGTACGGTAAAACAGATTACCTTTTTCAAAAAGGGACAGGTGAGATTTCCGTCAATCGCAAATAATAAAAATGTGATTGTATTTGAATACAAAAATAAACTTTACAAAGTAGTAGATGACGGAAAACCGCAGGAGATAAAAATATATGCACCTGCGGATTATAAAGACCCGGTAATAGTTAAGAAAACTTATACCTCCAGAGCTGAAACAATGGCTCTTTCTCCCGATAACAAGGAGATAGCTTTTGTAGTGAGAGGTGAAGTTTTTGTAATGAGTGAAGATGGAAAATTGCTCAAAAGGATTACCAATTCCCCTTCAAGGGAGAAAAACCTATGCTGGGCTGAAGATGGAAAATCCCTCTATTTTACCTCGGACAAATACGGAAATTATGATATTTTCAAAGTAAGCTCAGCAGATAAAACAAGAGAAAGACTTTCGGAAACTTTAAAATTAAAAATAGAGAGAATTACAAGTACCCCCGCAGATGAAGGAGAGATGAAATTATCCCCGGACAAAACAAAACTTGCATTTGTAAGAGGAAAGGGGGATTTAATCATAAGGGATGTTAAAACAGGAAAGGAAAAAGCAATAGTGAAAGGATGGAGTGAGCTTACCTTTAACTGGTCCCCCGATTCAAAATGGATTGCCTACTCTCAGGATGATAATGATTTTAACACAGATATTTACATAATACCCGCAAGCGGAGGGAAAGCCCACAATATTTCAAGGCACCCTGATATTGACACTGACCCTGTCTTTTCTCCTGACGGAAAAGTTCTTTATTTTGTTTCAAGAAGAGGAGAGATGGGAGAAAGAACGGTTGACAACAATATAGATGTTTTCGCTGTTTTTCTTGAGAAAAAGTATGATGAGATGAATGAGTATGAGCTTAAAAAAGCTCTCGAAAATGAAGAAAAGGATAAGAAAGATAAAAAAGTTACGGTCAAAATTGATTTTGAAAATATTCACAATAGAGTAAGAAGAATAACATCAATCTACGGACATGAATACGGAATCGCAGTATCACCGGATAGCAAATCCATAGCCTTTGCTTCAAGGAATGACAAGGGAGGTTATCTCTTTTTAGGTAAATGGGAAGGACTAAAGCTTAATGTGAAAAAGCTTACAAAAGCAGCGGTCAATCCTTCTGAAATTGTTTTTGGTAAAAACGGGAAAAAAATATACTTTAAAAAGGGAAACGGAACATTTGCAAAAATAGGAACAAACGGAAGCGGATACAAATCAATTCCTTTCAAAGCAAAGGTCATAATAAACAGAGCTCTGGAAAACGCACAAAAGTATAATGAGGCATGGAGAGTCCTTTACAATTATTTTTATGATTCAAAATTTCACGGAACAAATTGGATAAAGGATAGGGATTATTATAAACCATGGGCAATAAAAACGAGAAATTCAAATGATTTTAACTATGTCTTCACAATGCTTTTAGGAGAGCTTAATTCCTCCCATCAGGGGATAAGAGGACCTTATAAGAAAAATGATGTCAGAACAGGATACATAGGAGTGGAATTTTGCCCACACTATAAAGGAAAAGGACTGAGAATACATAAGGTATTCAAGTACGGTCCTGCTGACAGGGAGATTTCAAAACTTTATCCCGAAGATATTATTTTAAAGGTAAATGATATTGAAATCGGACCCCATACAAACTTTTACAGACTTATGGAAGACAGTGTGAACAAAGAGGTATTGCTTACTGTAAAGAGAGGAAAAGAGACAAAAGAAATAATAATAAGACCTGTGAGCTATTATGAGCTAAAAACCATTGTCTATAAAAATATAGTTGAAAACAGAAGAAAGATTGTTGAAAAGCTCTCCGGAGGAAAGCTCACCTATGTGCATATAAGAGGAATGGGGACCTCAAATGCAAGGGAATTTGAAAAAGAGCTTTACTCTGTTGCCCACGGAAAGGACGGACTTATAATAGATGTGAGAAACAATGGAGGAGGCTGGATTACCGATCTTCTTCTTTCAATGCTTATGACAAGACAGCATGCGATAACAATACCGAGAGACGGAGGAAAGGGTTATCCTCAGGGAAGAAGGGTATTTTACAATTGGCCCAAACCGATTGTTGTTCTTATAAATCCGAATTCATATTCAAATGCAGAGATTTTCCCCTGGTCAATAAGAACACTTAAAAGAGGAAAATTAGTGGGAGAGCAGACCTTTGGAGCTGTTATATCAACGGGAGCAGTTACACTTATAGACGGGGCTTATGTGAGAATGCCTTTCAGAGGATGGTATGTGAATGACGGAACATTTACAAATATGGAGCACAATGGCTGCCCACCGGATGTTTATGTACCTTACAAATTGGGAGAGCTTGCAAAAGGAGAGGATTCCCAGCTTCTTAAAGCAGTAGAGGTTTTAAAACAGGAAGTCAGAGAGGCAAAAAAGCTTAAAACATGGCCAGACTGGATTGATGTGAAAAGGTAAAAATCGGGTAAATACAAAGAAAATACTTATTACAATTATTTAAACTTTGATGTGTCAACCCATTCGTTCTTGAGAATTGTCCACCAGTCCACAGCAAGGCCTTTTAATACATACTCATAGGGCAACCATCCGTATCCCCTATCTCCCCAGTCGGTTCCCCAGGAGTTTTTAATCAGCAAAGCTCCTATTGTCTTTTTTCCGCAGAGTTCATTTTTGATTTCAATCAAATCCGAATAACCCACTGCCATCAAAGCATGGCCGCCTTCAGACCTTTCCTTTTCACAGGGGAATGGAATTTTTCCTCCGTCCTCCTCAGCTTGCTCATAGGAACTATAAACCGAAAAGCCGAAGATAAGAGCAAGTCCGCTTGCAAGATGGCTTTTTACTCTTCTTAAAAGAGTCTCCCTTGAAAGAGAGGGTGTGTCAAGTCTGTAATACTTTATTGCCTGATAATTCTGAGCAAATGCATAGCAAAATGGTGTGGGCTCTTTGTCAAAATTCTTTTCATCATAGGGCCAGTATTCCTCAGGTGGGACACCAAACAGAACCATTGCCCCTATTGTAGTTCTTATAAATGCTCCGGAATCGCCCTCCCATCCCAAAAGCTTTCTCGTAACCTTGTAAAGAAAATTCCTTGAACCTTCAATATACTTATTAAAAGCTCTCTTTTCATAGTACTCCAAAAGGGAAATAGCCGCCTGAGCTGTGCAGGAACCAAGATCTCCCTGATCCTTAACAGGAGAGCACCATTTTCTAAGGTCCACTTCAGCAGGAAGTCTCTTCTTTTTCTCAACAGATGTTTTTTTCAAAAGCTCCTTAACTTCCCTCTTTTCCTCAGTCCAATCCCTGAAATCCGGAAAATCGGGAATCCACCCCATACCTCTCTTTTTCATAAAACACCTCCTTTCAAGAAGCTGAACAGCTGAGCAGCTGAACAGCCGAGCAGCTTTTTTTGTTTTGTGTTTTTATTTATGACTTTCATTTTACTATTCGTTAGTATTTTAGCTCCGAAGCTTGAAGGCTTTTTGCTTTTGGCTTTATTAAAAACTATCCCGTAATCATTCATACAATAAAATTTTACAACCAAATTTTAATCAAATCAAATGATTTTTTCGTTTATCAGTAATTAATTGTAATTTATTGTAGAGACCTTGCTGTCGGAGCGAAGCGTAGATCCGCCTTAGCGGGCAAGGTCTCATAAAAATTTCCACCTACGAAGTGGAAAAATTACTCGCTCTACAAAGAGCAACTCATCAAGATTAGCTCGGAGGCTGTGAACTTTTAAGAAAAATTTGAATTTACACTCTTTTTGTGCAAAAATTAATAATAAATGAAAACAAATTTAAAATTCATAACCATTTGTCAAAAATTTCGTATTAAATTTATAAAATCATAGGAGGAGAGATGAAAAATAAATTTCTTATCTTTGTTTTGTTAGTTTCTTTTATTGTTCCCCTAATCGCTTACGAAAAAGTCGTTGATTATTCCTTTAAGGTAAGGCTTTTCCCTGAGAAAAGAACAGTCGCGGGAACAGAACTCATAAGATGGAAAAATACTTCTGAGAAAAAGGTATCAGAGCTCATGTTTCACATGTACATAAATGCATTCAAAAATGAAGACACTACTTTTATGAAAGAAGCATTCATAAATCTGAAGAGTAAGCCGTATTTCAAAAAGAAAGAGGAGACAGGCTGGGAAAAAATTAAAAAGATAACAGTAAATGGTGAAGAGATAAAAAATCTTTATTATGTACAGCCTGACGATAATAATCCCGAGGACAGAACTGTTTTAAAGGTTGTGCTTCCCTTTGCAATAAAACCGGGAGAAACTGCTGAAATAAACATTGAATTTGAAACAAAGCTTCCCAAGCTAATAGCAAGAACAGGATACAATGGTAAATTTTATCTTGTTGCTCAGTGGTTTCCCAAATTGGGAGTACTTGAAAAGGATGGTACATGGAATTGCCATCAATTTCACAGGCATTCGGAATTTTATGCTGATTTTGGAGATTATTATGCTGAGATAACTCTTCCTCCGGAATACAAAATTGCCGGAGCAGGGGTGAGAGAAAATAGCTGGAAAAATCCAAATGGAACAAAAACAGTTGTTTACAGAAGCAGGAAGGTCCATGATTTTGTCTGGTCTGCATTTCCATATTTTGTTGTAAAGACAAAAAAAATGGTAAAATCAAATCCTCCGATTAACACTAAAATAAAATTATACACATATGATAATGCAAAATGGGCGATTGACAGGTATTTTAAAATTGTTGAATGGGATCTTGAATTTTTCGGGAAAAGATACGGAATATATCCCTATCCTGTAATTACAGTGATTGACCCCCCACCTGGAGCTGAAAGGGCAGGTGGAATGGAGTATCCGACATTTATCACAGGTGGTAGATACTCTGACATTCTCTCAAGGTATCTTTTTAATGCAATAGAGATGGTAACATTTCATGAGTTTGGTCATCAGTACTGGTACGGGATGGTTGCAAACAATGAATTTGAAAATCCATGGATGGATGAGGGACTTAATACATTTTCCGAAATTGCCGGATTAAGTGAAAAATTCGGCTATCATACCTCTCTTTCAAATATTGGCTCCTTTCATTTGGGAGATTATGATTCTGCAATAATCTCAATAAACAAAAACAAATTTTACGATAAAATAGCCAAATTCAGCTGGCAATTTTTCAATGGCTCGAGCTATTCTTTTAATTCTTATCACAGAACAGCAATGACTCTCTTTACCCTTAAAAATGTTTACGGAGAAAAACTTTTCTGGAAAGCGATGAGAAAGTATTTTCAAAGGTACAAGTTTACACATCCGAAACCTGAGGATTTTTTTAATACGATAAAAGAGGTTATAGGAGATGAAGCGGGAAAATTCATAAAAGAGTTCATAACTGAAAACAAATATCTTAATTACAGTGTTGAGGAAGTAAAATCAGTGCCAATGAGAAAACCATCGGGTACATTCGGAGATAAGTTCATAAAATCTGAAAAAATAAAAAAGAATAAAGCTGAAAAATTTTACAATAGAATTGGTATTATGAGAGATGGAACCGGGGTTTTACCTGTGGAAATAGAGGTTGTTTTTGAAAATGGTAAAAAGAAAAAATTGAACTGGGATGGTGAAGGAAGATGGAAAATATTTGAATTTTATTCTAAAAGCAAAATATCTTCTGTACAAATAGATCCGCACGGGAAAATAGCTATTGACAGAGACCTTCTGAACAATTCGTTGAGGCTTAAAGAGGATAGTAAACCTGTAAAACATTTCTCATCTGTATTTGCATTTATGCTGTCCGCTCTACTCTCAATTTTCCCATTATAAGGAGGATAAAATGAAAAGTATAATAAAAGGATTTTGGTCATCAATAAAAAACAGAAACTTAGTTTACAAACTTTTTGCATTTTATATGTTCGTATATCTATCAGTTTATCTTATGCTTAGCACAGGCTTATCAGGCTTGGCAAAGATAGCCGGTATGGGAGATAATCTTAAAAATTTTAACTTTACCTATCTAATGCTCTATCTTTCAAAACACGGAGAAATTCAACCGATGCTTCTCTCTTTCGTATTCTTTGCTTTTATCATCTACTTTTTTTACTCTCAATTCATTGTCAAATCTTACCTTGAAAATTTATCCGGGGCAGAAAAAAGCTGGAAAAATTACAGAAAAGTCTTGCTCTCCTGGATATACAACATACCGCTTATTATAGTAACGCTCGTGCTTCTGGGAAAGCTCTATATGAAAAGCAGAAACACGGTAACAGAAAATCCGACTACAGCATCCATAATCTATTATATTTTCGTAGCTTTAATACCGATTCTTTTTATTTTCCTTATGGCTCTTCTTGATAGTACAAGGATAATTACAGTAAAAGAGAAAAAATCATCTTTTAAGGCATTTCTTGCCTCTGCCGCTCTATCTTTGAAAAAATATCCTATGTTCGTGTTGATTTATGTGTTTTACGGAATTTTAGCCCTTTTGATTTTCTATATTTATAATTTGATTACACAATTTTTGGGAGCAAAGCTCTGGGGGCAGGTTTTAATCCTGATGTTCTTTCACTTTTTATACTTGATGTTTCAGCTTTTTGTAAAATTTTCAATAATGGGTTCGGAATTTACCCTGATTGACTCTCATTATAAAAAAACAGAAGAAAAGGAGATTAAATCTGAAGAGGAATAAGCTTTAAGCTATTATTTCAGAAGAGTAAGCTCTTTTTACAAAATCAAAGTTAAAAGTGAATTTGCCCTTTTTAAGTATATAGTTTACCTTTTTCTGTTTTATTAAATAGTCAGTAACTTTTGGCACTATTTCATAATGCTCAACACTTTTATCATCTTTGTACAAAATGCCATGGGTTAATTCTATGATTTTTATCAATGAAATATAATCTTTTAAAAATTTTCCATTTTCAAAAGAGGCTATTTTAAGAGCTGTTTTTTGATCATAAAATGTAAGACTTATTCTTTTTCTTCCCTTTTTAATGGCAAGTTTGGAGAGTTCAACAGCCATCTGTTTTAAAACCTCAAGCAAATCATCATCTATTTTATTATCCTCACGGACAATCCTTTTTACAAATGAAAAGCTTACCTCAACTTTAATATTCATTTTAAAGATAACTTCTTTGTCCTTTATTGTGATTTTATCAACCTTTATTTCAGCCTTCTGCTTAAGAACAGAGATACTAAAAGCCGCTGAAACCGAATCCACCCTCATAATTTTTAATCGGAGGTTTTATGAGGAAATTTAATAGAATGGTTTTTATTGACTTGTACTTGAAAAAAATAAGCAATATAGACCTTGACAATGTATGAAATTGTCATATAATATATGAGGAGGTAATAATGAGAAGAAAAACAGTAAACTTGGATGAATCTATTTTAAAAGAGCTAAAAATATACGCTAACAAAGAATCCAGAGATTTTTCAAGTGCATTAAGACATGTTCTTAGAATAGGGCTTTTAGCCCTTAAAAATCCAGAATTAACAACAAAAGAGATAGAAGATATTTTGGAAGCAAAAGCAGAGCTTGAAGAGGGCATGGTTGAGGAGTTCAACATTGAGGATTTATGAAACTCCCAAATTTACAAGATTAAGAAAAAAGATAAAAGAAGAAAATGAAAAAAGTGCTTTGAAGGAAGCTATTTTAAAAATTATGGGAACACCTCTCATAGGGAAAAAACTCAAAGGAGAGTTTAAAGATCTAAGAAGCTATAAATATTTTGTAAAAGGCCAGCAGAGAAGATTAATTTATCAATATAAAGAAGAGGAAAATAGTATCTATCTCCTTTCCTTCGGACCAAGGGAAGGAATTTACAAGTAAAAACTAAAATAAGTTTAAGCTTTGACCTAATTAATTTTGGAAAAGATTAAATACTCTCCGGTATCAATATAAATAACTACCTTATCCCCCTCTTTCTCTTTATAAAAGCATCCTTTAAGGTAAAATCAACCCAAAATATTCCGTTTAAATTCGGGAGAATATTAATAAGCTCTCTTCCGATTGTGCCTGCCGGATCATAATAGTATTGCCACCAACTTTTATCAGTCTCATAGCCAATCTGAAATGCAACCGGAGAAGGTGAAAAAAAGTTTGCCCAATTCTGAAACTCTATCTTCATCTGTCCCAAAGCTCCCAAATTCTGGGAATCATTCACAAAAATAAGCCTCTCCCTGTAATTCGGAGGCATTTTTTCAATCTCCCAGTGTTTTAGAAATAAAGCATAGTTTCTATTAAACGATAAAACTCTTTTTGCCCACCTTAAAGCTTCATCATCTGATACAGCTTTTCCCTCATCATACTCATTCCACTTATACCATTCAACATCAATACCAAATCCAACAACACAGCTATGATGCCCGTATCTTTTAAGAACCAATGATATGAGAGTCTCAACATCGGCATTTCCGGGCTCAACCTGTAAAAATACCTTAATCCCTCTTGAATCAAAATAATTCAGGTATTCCTCATTCTCATCCTTTTTTGAAAACTCTATGTAAGGATACTCTTTCCTATCCAAAGGGAAGCTAAGCACGCATGTACCATCATCCCATGTAACACCCAAAATCCAGATAATTGCAGGCTTAAAATTTTCAAACTTCTGGCTCATTTTTACAGCATACCTTGTCCACTCTTCTGCGGAGGGAAAAGGGGAGATACCGTACTCGGAAGCTCTAACCCCCGCAAACTTCAAAAGCATAGTATTATCGGTTCTGAAAGCTTTTTTAAAATTTTTATTTTCAGGCATAAAAAACACAAGCAAAAAAGATAAAACAACATAAAATCCGATAATTTTTTTACTGTTTTTCATATGAAAATATACTATATTTTTTTATTTAAAAAAATACTTTGAATTAAAAAACTTATTAAGAGCAAAGCTTCTGAAAAGCAGCTGAACAGAAAATCCTATCCTGCCCCAAAAGAAAGCTATCTTAAAGAAAAAACGTCTGCTCAGCTTTCTGAAGCCTTTTTCAAATTAAAAAACTCATATATAATTAATCCTAATTTTTGATAGGAGGTTATTATGAAATTACCATTTGCAGAGCCATTTAAAATTAAAATGGTGGAAAATATTAAAAAGACAACAAAAGAGGAGGGGGGAAGGTATATAAAAGAAAATTATTATAATCTTTTTAATCTGAAAAGCGATATGGTGTTCATAGATCTTCTTACGGATTCGGGAACAGGTGCAATGAGTGATCACCAGTGGAGTGAGCTTATGAAAGGAGATGAAAGTTATGCTGGCTCCCGCTCTTACTATAAATTCTTACTATAAATTAAAGGAAGCAATAAAGGATATTTTAGGATTTGATTATTTTCTCCTTACTCATCAGGGAAGAGCTGCCGAAAATGTTCTCTTTTCCGTTTTAGTTAAAGAGGGAGACATAATCCCGGGAAACTCCCACTTTGACACAACCAAAGGACATATAGAGTTCAGAAAAGGCAGAGCAGTTGACTGCACTATTGATGAAGGATTTGACCCTGACTCCGATTATCCTTTCAAAGGAAATGTTGATTTAAAAAAGCTCGAGAAGGTCTTTAAGGAAAATCGGATAGAAAAAATTCCATTTGTAATAATCACAATAACCAATAATACCGGTGGAGGACAGCCTGTCTCCCTTGAAAATATAAAAGCAGTATCAAAGCTCTGTAAAAAATACGGAATAAGACTTTTCATAGATGGAGCAAGATTTGCTGAAAATGCCTATTTTATAAAAAAGAGAGAAAATGCTTATAAAAACAAAAGCATAAGGGAGATAGTCAGAGAGATTTTTTCTTATACGGATGGCTTGACAATGAGCAGTAAAAAGGATGCAATAGTAAATATGGGAGGCTTTATAGCAATGCGGGATCCCGAGCTTTTCAGAAAAGCAAGTGTATTCAATATAATGTTTGAGGGCTTTGTAACATACGGAGGGATGAACGGAAGGGATATGGCTGCCCTTGCAAGGGGACTTTATGAAGGTACAGAGTTTAATTATCTTGAAGCAAGAATAAAACAGGTTGAACTTCTCGGAGAAAAATTAAAGAAGTATGGAGTACCTATTCTCAATCCTGTCGGAGGCCACGCAGTGTTTTTGGATGCAAAAAGATTTTCCACCAGAATGAGTACCCGGCTCAGCTTTTGGGAGTTGAGCTTTACATAGAAGGTGGAGTAAGAGGAGTTGAAATTGGGACTATTTTAGCGGATAGAGATCCTGTAACCAGAGAGGAGCAATATCCCAAACTTGAACTTTTAAGACTTGCTATTCCACGAAGAGTGTATACTGACAATCATATGAACTATGTGGCTGTTGCAGCTGCGAATGTATTGGAAAGAAGAAATAAGATAAAGAGAGGATTTAAAATAATAGAGGAAGCTCCCATCATGAGGCATTTTACTGTAAAGCTTGAAAGATTGTAAAAATATAACTATTTTAGGACAAGACAAAATAGGTTGGAACATATTTTAGCTTTGTGAAATTTTAAAAAAGCTCTGGGATTTTAAATCTATTCTTGTTATTAGAGGTTTAGAGAGAAAAAAAAGGAGTATTGCAAATAATTGTATTTCTTATTAAAATAAAAAATAAGGATTTTTACTGATAAGAAAAGAGTTTTTTATATTAGGAGGCAGAAAGTGTTGAAAGAACTAAAAAAAATGTTTCTGTTTTTCGTTATTTTTTTATTCTTGTTTTCAATTAATGCAAAAGCGGAAAATAGCCTTGATTTTAAGGTCATTCCTCTTGATAATTTTGCTAAAACACAAATTTTTAATTTGCCATTTTCTTTCTCAGACACAAGCAGTAGCAAATCAAAAAGCAAGTTCATTGAAGCGAAAGATATTTCAAAAATAATAGCATCAAACGGTCAGCCTCTCCAGCGTGCTATGGTTAGAGTAACTGTTACTCTGGACAGAGATGTCGGTGAGGGAAATTGTGGAATAAAACCATGGTATAAAGAGGACTGCCCGGGAAGCAAATATTGGTGGAAAATTCATGCCAAAGTCGTCTCAATTAGCTATGTGCTCGTGGTGCCGGACGGGAAAAATCGCTGGGTAGTTACGGATAATGAAAAAGTGATTAAAAAGTATAATCTCGATCTCGGTGCTTTCAAAGGAGCTCATTTTTATGAAGAATTACAAGTGAGCCCCGGTAGATTTAGGGAATGTCATCCAAAAGCGGAAGGTAAAAGATTTAAAGTCCAGATTATGGGAGAAATAACCGATAAGAAGGCTGTTATATATTTCAGCTTTCCTCAAAAACCCATTGAACATGTTTACGGAAATTGTGGAAGAGCTCACTTTGATTGGAATGCAAAGTCGGTTTATTACGGATGGGGAGTGGCATTCTCGGGAAACCCTCTTGATCACACTTTAAGATTGCATCCGAGCAAACTCTGGACGACCACTTTAAAAGCGGATACAAATCCCTCACCTTCCAATAGAGATCATGTAAAGGCAAAGGTTGAGTTCTGGTGCCTTAAATACTCTCCTGAAAAGAGCAGGGGTGATATAAATGTTTTTGATTATGTCCGTTGTCCGTGGAGTCGTACCAAATAGCTACTTTTTACAGTCATCAAAATCAGCGCTTTTTTACCTTGTTCTAAAAACAACCATATAATTAAATTTATAATCAAATTTTATTAAATCAAATGTTTTTCTCCATTTTTCGCCGTTTTACAGATATTTTTATAAATAAAAATATTAATATATTAAGATACAAGAGCCGTAGCTATCAGAGCCAAGCATTGGAATGTGAGCGGAGATCCGCTATGGGAGCACCGTCTCTTGTATATACAAATGTTTTTTTATTGATTATTATAATTTCATAAAAAATCCGAAATATAAAGATCTAATTATTAAATATCAATTTGAAAGCTAAAGCGATTTTGAGCTTAATGGTTTTAATAAAAAAAAGGGGGTTGACAATTTAACTTAAAGTTAATATAATTAACTATTAGTTAAATTATTTAACTTGAGGTTAAAATGAAAGAAGCAATTAAAAAATTTATCATTGAGAAAGCTAAGGGAATATTCAAAGACAAAGGTTTTAAGAATGCCACTATGGATAAAATTGCTGAAGTTTCGGACATTTCAAAACCCACCCTTTACAAATACTTTCCAAGTAAAGAGGAGCTATTTCATCAGGTATTGATAAGCATAAATGATGAAATTGACAGGGAAATTTTATCTTCTTTAAATCCTGAAGACAGCATTTTTAAGAATATGAAGTTAATAATCCTAAAAACAATTGAATTTCTTTTAAAACATAAGCAAATTATGAGAATAGCACTTTTTGAAACAGGCTCATTTTTCAAAAATAGCAAAGACAAAAAGCTCCACTTTCAAACAATTTTCAAAAACAGAGCCAAGAGAAAGGAATTTTTAATAAACCTTATTAAAGAGGGGCAAAACAATGGGGCAATAAGAAAAGATCTTGACCCTGAGTTTCTTGCGATTTCCTACTTGGGAATTATGAAAGAGATTAGTTTTGAAATAATCTTTTTGGATTTAAAAATAAAGGACACTGAGAAAGTGGCTGAAAATATTGTAGAAGTAATAATAAATGGGATAAAAAAAAGGGGATAAAATGTTGAAGCAAAGCGTCGGAGCATTAGCGAAGATCAGCCATAGCGGAGAAATTCGATGGTGGAGAAAAGACTTGTTATGGGGAAAGAAAAAATCAGAAGTACTTTTTCCTAAAATTCCAATAAATTTACATTTGTTTGAGGAGGTAAAATGAGTAGTAAAAAGATAGTTTTGTTCTTTTTAATTTTTAGTATTTTCAGCTTTTTATCTGCCAAAACCTATAAGCTCACATTAAAACAGGCTGAAAGAATGGCAATTGAACACAATCCTGAAATTTTGCAGGAGGTTCAAAAACTTGAACAGGCAAAATCAAGGATGAATATGTCGTATTCAGCTTACTTTCCTTCAATTGACCTTTCAGGTTACCGAGTTATGAAAGAAAAGGTTATGACGATAATAATGCCATCATTCATTCCCGGCCAACCTCCGCAAAAGATAGAGATGGATTTTACAAGAAATTATCAGATGACACTCCAATTTGCACAGCCACTTTTCACAGGAGGTGCCATATTTTTCAATTCAAAGCTTGCAACAGCTCTTGAAAAGGCTCAGGAAAGTCTTCTTCAAGCAAAAAAGAATGAAATAAGAGCAAAAACAAAAACAGTTTTTTATTCAATAATCCTATTAAAAAAATCAAGGGAGATAGTTTTGAACGGGCTTAAATTTGCCAAGGATACAAAGGAAAAGATAGAAGTTATGTATTCTCAGGGTTTGGTTAAAAAATTAGATCTTTTGAGAGCGGAGAATAAAGTCAGAGAAATGGAGGCAAAACTCAAAGAGATAGATTCAAAACTTTTTGAAGCTAAGAACAATCTGAAAAATATCATAGGCATTTCTCTTAAAGATGATGTGGAAATAATAGGTCAAATAAAGGAGTATCCAGCTGAACTTAATCCGGAGCTTTTAAATAAACAGATGGAGACAAACAACCCCATTTTAAAATCTCTCTTTCAACAAAAGAAAGTTTCAAGTTATAACCTAAAACTTGCTTACTCCAAATTCCTTCCGACTATTGCAATCGGAGGACAATACAATTTCAGAGGAGATTCCCTTTCAAAATTCTCAGACTGGGATAATTATTATGCAATAAATCTTACGCTTTCATTTTCAATATTCAAAGGTTTTTCAAAAAAATTCAATCTTACTATGGCAAAAGCACAAAAAGAGGAAACAGAAATCAAAGTCGCAGCATATGAGAAAAACATGAAAGCCACTCTTATGAATCTTATAAAAAAGAATAATTATTTGCTTGAGAAAATCAAAATAGCCAAGGACAATTTTGAAAACACAAAAGAGGAGCTTGAAATTGCAAAGACAAGCTATAAAGAAGGACTGATTTCATATACTGATTTGGAACTCATAGAAAATCAAAACTTATCTGCAGAGCTCAATTATTACCAATCAATTTTTGAACTCTATACAAATATCTTTACAATAGAAACATTTATTTCAGATACAATCATTAAGTTTTAAAGGAGGAAAAAATGAGAAAAAGAACACTTATTATTTTCTTAGTTATAGTGGGGCTAATCTTTATGGTAAACTGTAAAAAAAAGAAGATTAAAAAAACTGATACAGGTGAAATAGTAGCTTTTACAGTCTCAACAGTCCCGGCAAAAATCGGAAGAATAAACGAGTATATAGAATATGCAGGAACAGTGGAATCATTCAAAAAAACAAATATTCTCCCCGAAATAGCCGGAAGAATCAAAAAGATGTATAAAGACATTGGAGATAAGGTTAAAAAAGGAGAGCTTATCTTTGAACTTGAAGACACGGTTTTTAAAGCTCAATACGAGCAGGCAAAGGCAGGGCTTGAAGCAGCAAAAATTTCTTTTGGAGATGCAAAAAAGAATATGGAAAGAATATCAGCGGTTTACAAAAAGAATGGAGTTTCAAAGGCTCAGTACGAACAGGCAGTGTCAGGTTATAAACTTGCAAAAAGCAATCTTGAAAGGGCAAAAGCTGCTTTTGAAATGGCAAAATTTCAGTACGATAGTACAAAAATCAGAGCTCCCTTTTCAGGAATCATCACTGGAAAATTCAAAGAAGAGGGAGACTTTATTAATCCTTCAATGGGCGGATTCTCTCAGGGTACAGGAGTTTATGTATTGGAAGATTTCTCAAAAATTTATGTAAATCTTAATATTCCCCACTCTGATGCTTCTTTAATAAAGAAGGGAGAAAAAGCCGAAATAATATCGGATAAAACAGTATTGGAAGGGGAAGTTTCCACAGTAAACGAAAAGTCTGATCCAATGTCAAGCTCTGTTGCTGTTAAAATTATAGCTAAAAATAAGGATGGAAAAATTTTGCCCGGGAATATAGTAAAAGTAAGGATTCACTATAATTGGAAAGAAAATGCTCTGATAATACCTACAAAAGCTATTCTCGAGAATGGAAAAGTCTTTGTGAAAACAGGTGATATTGCAAGAGAAAGGAAGATCACAACAGGACTTTCAAATCCGGATTTTACGGAAATCCTCTCAGGTGTCAAAGAGGGAGAGCTTGTTGTGGTAAATGGTAATTTCGGACTTTTTGACAAAGCAAAGGTTAAGGAGGAGACAAAATGAGTCTTCCGTCTTTTTCAGTAAAAAAGAAAGTTTCAATTACAATGCTCACTTTGATAATAGTCTTAGTGGGCTATATTTCCTATACAAAGTTGGGTGTGGATTTGATGCCGGATATAGAATTTCCTACTGTCTCAATTGTTACCCCTTACTCCGGAGCATCTTCGAAAGATATAGAAGAGATGGTTACAAAACCCATAGAGAAATGGATTAGCACTGTTTCAAATGTTAAGGATGTAAAATCAATCTCAAAGGAGGGAGTTTCAATAATAAATGTTGAATTTGAATGGGGAACAAACCTTGATTTTGCAGCTCAGGATATAAGAGAGACAATAGGACTTTACGAAAGGTTTTTGCCTGCGGCTGTTTCAAAACCTGTTGTTTTAAAATTTGACATATCACAATTTCCTGTCTTGATGTACGGAGTTACAGGAAACAGGGAAATTTCGGATCTTAAAACCCTTGTGGAGGATGAAATAGCCGAAAGGATAGAAAGAATAGAGGGAGTTGCCTCCTGTTTGGTAATGAGTCCTGAAGAGAGAGAGATTCGGGTTCAGCTAAAAAGAGACAGGCTTGTAGCTTTAAAAATATCTCCTGATAGAATTTTACAAATACTCAGAGCCGAAAATCTTAATCAACCTGCCGGCTACATAGTTAAAGGTCATAATGAGTATATTTTAAGAACAGTCGGGGAATTTAAAAGTCTTGATACAATCAAAAAAATACCGGTTGGTTATACGAGAACAGGTAAGATAATAAGGCTTTCCGAAGTTGCTGAAGTTGTGGATGGTAAAAAGGATACGAGAACATACAGCAGAGTAAATGAGAAAAAGGGAGTGTTTTTAATTGTTTCAAAAAGCTCCGGAGCCAATACTGTAATAATTGCCAAAAAAGTTAAGGAAGAGATAAAAAAGATACAGAAAAAATTACCAAAGGACATAAAACTTTACAAATCACTGGATCAGGGTGAAACTATTATGACAGTTGCAAAAGGAACAAGCTCAAATGTCATTATGGGAGGTATTTTAGTCGTAATTTTAATTTTCGTTTTTCTTTCAAACTGGAGACCTACGATTACAATTATTATCTCAATACCACTTTCAATAATTGCGACCTTCATCGCCTTTTATGTTGCAGGATACACATTAAATCTCATTACTTTAATGGGACT
Source organism: uncultured Clostridia bacterium (assembly GCA_964634755.1). Taxonomy (GTDB): domain Bacteria; phylum Acidobacteriota; class Aminicenantia; order JAMOAD01; family JAMOAD01; genus JALXDT01. The sequence goes on along the minus strand of CAZWJH010000009.1, from coordinate 25,213 downwards.
TAGTTTGGGTGTAGGAATGTTAGTTGATAATTCAATCGTTGTTATAGAAAATGTATTCCGTCATCTTGAAGAGGGAGAGGATGCTGATTATGCCTCAGCTAAAGGAACGGAAGAGGTGGCAATGGCAATTACAGCTTCAACTTTCACCACTGTCGGAGTTTTCTTTCCTATGATTTTTGCATCTGGCATTGTCGGGAAACTTTCCCAATCTCTCGCTTTATCGGTAAGTTTTGCATTACTATCATCTCTTTTTGTTGCTCTTACAATAGTTCCAATGTTTACATCGGTTTTTTTCAAAGGTATGACAAAGGAAGAAATTTACTCAAAAACAGCAAAGGAAAAATCATTTGAAAAATACAAAAGAGCATATATAAACCTTCTTAAAAAAGCTTTTAAAAACAGAAGGAATGTTCTCATAGGAGTATTGATTGTCTTTGTACTCTCCTTTGGCATATTAAAATTCATAGGTAAGGAGTTTATACCTGCAACTGACAGACCTATGGTTTTATTGAAGCTTAAGCTTCCTGTCGGTACTGACCTTGATACAACCGATAAAATTGCCAAAGAGATAGAAAAAAAATTCTCCGAAAGAAAGGAGGTTCTCTCTGTTACTACAATCGTAGGACTTGACGAAAGTAATGAGGAGGGTGGCGCAGGGGAAGCCTTTAATCCTCAGGGGCCACATGAAGCTGTGTTTTGGATGAGACTTGTACCTAAACTCGAAAGAAAATACACTGGTCTGGAAATAGTTGAGCAGGTAAAAAAGATTTTACCTAAGTACAAAGGTGAAAAATTGGAAGCAGTTGATCTCGGACAGGCTATGATGGGAGGCTCAATGTATCCTGTGGATGTTAAAATCTATGGAAAGGATCTTGATATGCTCAAAAGAATCTCGGATAATGTTGAAGAGAATATGAGAAAGATAAAGGGCTTTGTTGATATTCACAGCTCATACTCTTCCGGAAGGAAGGAAGTTCATATTAAGATAGACAGAGAAAGAGCTTACAAAGTCGGGCTTACCGTCTACGAAATAGCCTCAACAGTCCACACATACACTCTCGGAAAGGTCTTCACAAGATATAAAGAGAAAGGTGAAGAGTATGATATAAGAGTTATTATGAAAAATTCGGATAGAAAATACATAGATCAGATAGAAAGATTACCGATAATAACAAAACAGGGGAAAACAGTATTCTTAAAAGATGTAGCTCAAATAACTTATGGAAGCGGTCCCTTGAAAATCGAGAGAGAAAATCAGGTGAGAAAAATATCTATTCTTGCAAATATAATGGGAAGGGATCTGGGAACAGCAATAGAGGAGCTGAAAGCTTCCCTCTCCGGACTTGAAAAAAACCTACCTCAGGGATACTTTATTGAATACGGAGGACAGTATGAGGATATGAAATCAGGATTTAAAGATCTCTTTTATGCATTTCTCATAGCTATTCTTCTTGTTTATATGATTATGGCATCTCAGTTTGAAAATCTCCTTCATCCTTTTGTTATTATGTTCACTGTTCCTCTTGCAATTATAGGAGTTCTTTTTGCGCTTCTCATAGGAGGAGCCACTCTTAATATAATTGTTTTCATGGGAGTTATTATTTTGGTTGGGATAGCTGTGAACAATGGTATTGTTATGATAGATTACATAAATCAATTGAGAAGAGCAGGAATGGATTCCTTTGAAGCTGTTATAAAGGGAGCCTCCACAAGATTAAGACCTGTTCTTATCACTGCAACATCAACGATTTTCGGAATGCTACCCATGGTTTTCACAAGATCAGAGGGAGCTTCAATGAGAATCCCATTGGGACTTTCAATAGTGGGAGGACTTACGGTTGCCACATTTTTAACACTATTTGTTATTCCATTAGTTTACTCTGTAGTAAACAAAATTAATTATAAAGAATAATTGAAAATAGGAGAGACTTTAAAAGGAAAGATTGAAAAACTCTGTGAAGAAGGCTGGGGAGTTTTAAACTCCCCAGCCGGACCACCCATAAATATTCATTATGCAATAGAGGGAGAGGAGATTGAATTTAGAATCAAAGAGGAAAGCAAAGGGAAACTCTGGGGAGAGATTTTAAAAATAATATCCCCTTCAGAGCATAGGGTTGAAGTTAAATGCCCTGTATACGATTCCTGCGGAGGATGTAATCTATTGCATATTAAATACGAGCATCAAATAGCTCTCAAAAAGGAAATTCTAAAAAAGAATATTGATAGTTTTTTCAACTTCCCCGAAAAAAATATTAAAGTTATAGAATCTCCTCCTTTTAATTATAGGCTTAGAGCAAAGCTTAAAGGAAGGAAAGATGGGAAAATAGGCTTTATTGAAAAGGGGAAAACATCAGTTATAAAAATAAAGGAATGCCTTCTCTATCATGAAAGAATAAATAATTTTATAAAAAAATGGAATGAATCGGATAAAATGCCTTTTGTTCACCAGATAGATCTTTTTTACAATTTTACGGAAGATCTTCTCTATGCTCACCTTTCGGAAAAACCTCCTTCAAACTTTCCTTATGATTCTTTTGAAAAGACAATTTTTTCTCACAAAGGAAAAGAAGAAGATTCAATTTCAGAGATAAAGGTAAAGGACTTCAAATATAAGGTTACTCCTGTTTCATTCTTTCAGAGCAATATATTTTTATTGGAAAAGATGCTTAAAACAGTTGACTCATATATTGATTATGGCAATATTGCTATCGACCTTTACTCAGGAATAGGGTTTTTTATTCCCATTTTAAAAAATAAATTTAGTAAAATTTATGCTGTTGAATCAAACAAATTTTCATTTAAGCTTTTGAAAGAAAATTTTCCTGAGATAAAAGCTTACAGAATTGTAAGTTCAAATTTTTCTTTCCCTCCGGCAGATTTAATATTGCTTGACCCTCCCAGCTCCGGTGTTGATGAAAGAACAATAAAAAGAATATTAAAAAAGAAATATGAAAAAATAGTATATATATCCTGCTCTCAAAAGGGTTTTTCAAAGGATACAAAAGTATTATCTGAAAACGGATATTCCTTAAAAAAACTCTCTCTTTTAGATTTATTCCCTCATACTCCTTATTTTGAAACTATAGCTCTTTTCGAGTTTTAATAATAAAAAGCTTTGGTGCCTTCCACTATTTTCAAAATATAGGCAGGTTTCCCCATTCTTTCAAAAGCCTCTTTCACCCATTCCTCTCTTCCGGGGGCATAAACAAACATTGTACCTCCTCCACCGGAGCCGTTTATTTTACCACCTAAGGCACCTGCTTTCATTGCTTCACTGAGCATCTTGTCAATAACCTTTGTGGAAAGTTCAAGCTTATCCCTTAAAATTGAATGATGCTCAAACAAAAGTTTCCCAAACTCATTTTCACTGAAATTACCTGACAAAAGAAGTTCTCTTGCTTTGTTTGTAAGCTCCCTGTTTTTAATAGCAGCTTCCCCATAATCTTTTAACCCGAGTGGTAGTTTCTTCACAAAATCTTTCATCTCTTCAAAGGAATTTTTACCCAACTCAAAATCAGGCTTCATCTCTTTTAATTTTTTAATTGCTTCAATTTGAGCCTCTTTAGCTCTTCTCAGAGTTCCCTTTGTATCCTTTGGTTGAAGAGAATGCCCCAAAACAAATCCATTTAAGTTAACTGGCAATTTTTCAACAATCCCTTTAGCAAAATCAAGATATAGGACCCCTCCGTAAGCACAGGAATAGTGATCCATCTTACCTCCGGGTTCATTAAATTCCGCAACTTCCACTTTAAATCCCCATTCGGCAATTTCTTTTGAAGAGTTCTTCCTCTTATCATTGGCAAGTTCAAGCAATAATTTAATTATTCCTATTACCAGAGCTGAAGAGCTTGAGGCTCCGGCATTTACAGGTATTGATGAAGAGACAGAAGCCCTAACTCCCCAATCAATATTAACTCCCTCCCTTTTTAAAACATTAAATGCACTTTTAATATAATCTCTTTCTTCATCATATTTTAAAGGAAAATTAAGTTTAAATTTTTTGCTTGTATTAAAATCAGCAAGATAAAAATCAACCTCTTTCTCATCAAGCTTCTCAGCTGTAATGTCCATTGTAAGATTTATAGCTGCAGCAATTACAGGCATATTCAGGTAATCCTGATGTTCCCCGAAAAGACAGATTCGAGAAGGTGTCTCCACTCTAACAAGTCCTTTTTTATAAACATGACCGCTTTCAGCTCTCTCCTTATTCTTCCACACCCAGTTATAATAGGTTTTGTTCTTTGATAAAGAAGCTGCTTTCTCATCAACTATAAAAGCCACCTTAGGGTGATGTTGAAGAATGGAAGCAGGTGTTGATGTTGAAACAGGTCCTTCGATTGATTTTGCTATTGCTTCGGCTTTTGACTCTCCCGAAGCCAAAAGCATTATTTCTTTTGCTGACATTATTGTTCCAAGTCCCATTGTTATAGCATACTTAGGACCATTCCCATCGGGGAAATTATCTTTTAAAGTTTTTTCTGTTAAAGTTTTTATCCTTGTGCGAGAATTAAATGATGAAGTTGGTTCATTAAATCCTATATGTCCGTTTCTCCCTATTCCCAAAAGCTGAAGATCAATACCGCCAGCTTCCTGTATAAGATTTTCATACTTTTCTGATTCTCTTGCAGGCGGATTTGCAAGAGAATAGGGGATATGAATGTTTTCTCGGGGTATGTTTATATGTTTAAAAAGATTTTCCTCCATAAAATATCTGAAACTTACAGGATCATTCGGCAAAATTCCAAGATACTCATCAAGATTAAATGTAGTCACAAGAGAAAAATCAACCTCCCCCCTTTTAAAAGCTTCCGCAAGCTCTTTGTAAACCCCCACCATTGTTCTTCCTGTGGCAAGTCCTAAAACTGCATCCGGTTTACTATTTACAAGAAAGATTATTCTCTTGGCTGCATATTTACACATTGAATCATAGTCTTTTAAAATTATTACTTCCATATTACCTCCTTAATCTCTTTATCTCATCGGAAATTTCTTTAAAAAGAGATTCCACATGTTCTTTATCCTTCCCTTCAATAAAAACCCTTATCACAGGTTCTGTATTGGATGGTCTTATAAGAGCCCAAAATTCTCCTGCCTCAATTCTAATTCCATCTTTAAAATCTAATTTTTCGTTCTTGTACTTTTCCTTTAGCTCTTCCATTATCAAAAGGCTCTGCCTTAAAGAAACCTTTATCTTTTCCTTTTTTATAAAATACTGATTAAAAGATGACTTAAGCTCCGAAACCTTTTTTCCCGTTTTTGCCAAAAGTTCCAAAATTAAAACCATCCCTGTAAAACTATCTCTGCAAAGATGAACATCTTTTGCAATAATACCACCATTCCCTTCACCACCTATAAAAGAATCATAAGTCAACATCTCCTCTACAACATTAATTTCACCGATTTTGGAACGAAAGACTTTAACATTAAACTCTTTTCCAATATCCTCTATAACCCTTGAGGTCGAAAGATTTACTACAATCGGAGATATTTTTTTGTATCTCAAATAGGATAAAATCCCGAGAGCAAGTGTATACTCTTCCCCGATGGGTTCTCCCTTTTCATCAACAACAGCCAATCTGTCAGCATCAGCATCCTGAGCAAAACCTATATCAGCTCCATACTTTTTAACAGCATCGGAAAGCTGTTTAAGATTCTCAGGCAAAGGCTCGGGCGAGTGAGGAAAGGGAGAATTAACATCATTGTTAATTACAATTATATCACAGCCAAGCTTTTTTAAGAATTCCTCCACATAGGGAGAAGCCGCACCATTGCAGGATTCCACAACAACTTTAATCTTTTTCTCTTTTATGACATCTAAATCAGCAAAAGAGAGTAATCTTTTTCTATGATATTCAAATGCATCCTCTTCATAAACCTTTTTTGGAAAAGTGTTTTCTTTCCTGAATGTTCCCTGTTGGTATATATCTATTATTTCTTCGGCTTCAAAAGAAAAAGGAAATCTCCCTCCTTTTAAAACCAATTTAAGGGCATTCCACTCAACAGGATTATGGCTTGCGGTGATGTCTATTCCTCCGTTTGCTCTGCTATACTTAACATATACTTGAAAAGATGGAATGGGAAGAATCCCCAAATCAACAGGAGTATTTCCTGTGGCAATTAATCCTGAAAAAACTGCATGTTTTACCATATCTCTCGTTGGTCTTGAATCAGAAGCAACTGCAATCTTTCCCTTGCCAACATAAGTTGAAAATGCCTGAGTAAAATCAAGAATAAGACGGGGAGTAAAACTTTTTCCCACAATACCTCTTATTCCTGATATACTTATTTTAAGATCAGAGATACTTTTCATAGAATACCCCAAAGTTTTTCATCCAATTCATCTTTAATTTTAAAAGCCTTTTCCTTATCCTCAGCCTCAATTATAACTCTTAAAATAAACTCTGTTGTGGAAACTCTTACATTAAACCATCCTGTTTTTCTTTCAACCAAGATACCATCTGTAAGATCAATTTTTTCTCCTTTAAAAACTTCCTTTAAATGATTTATTGCACCATACATTTTACCCGGTGCAACTGGAACTTTGTATTTAAGCAAAAAAAACTCAGGAATCTCTTTCCTTATTTCCGATAAAGACAAATCCTTTTCTGCCATATATTCCAAGATCAATAAAAAGCCAAGGATAGAATCATAGCCATTTGAAAAATCTCTTACACAAACACTACCGCTCCCCTCCCCTCCAAGAAATGATTCTCTTGCTTCCATTGTATGTGTAACCTGCGATTGGCCAACTTTTGTTCTGAAAATAGAGACTTCGTACTCTTTGGCTACAAAATCAATCATCTTTGATGTTGAAACAGTGGTAATTATCGGAGTTTTCTTCTTTAAAAGATAAGCTTTTGAGACAATCGAAAGAGTATATTCCTCCGAAAATGCCTCTCCTTTTTCATCCACAATAGAGACTCTGCTTCCATCACTATTAAAAACAAAACCGCCGTCAAATGAAAAATTCTTTAATATAGACGAAACTTGGGAAGATGTTTCAGGATTTGGCTCAGGATTGTGAGCAAAATAACCTTCTGTTTTATCATTTAAAAATATTGCCTCAATTTTAAAATGTCTGGCAATTTCACCGATAACGGATGAAACAGCACCATTGGACAAATCAAAAACTATTTTAAATTTTCTTTTTCTTATAATGTCAAAATTAACAAGTTCGGATATTTTTTTTATATAGTCTTTTAAATCAATATTATTATACTCAATCTTCCCAAGCCTTTGCCATCCGACTTTATTAAATTCTTTTGAGTGATAAATATTAAAGACTTCATTAGATTCAATACTATTCAGATAAAAACCTGCTTCATCCAAAAGTAAGAGAGCATTCCAATTAGAAGGATTATGACCGCCCGTTATAGATATTCCAGCATCAACTTTTCTGTTTTTTATCAAATATTGCAAAATTGGAGTTGGCAAAACCTTATAAAACACAACATTTGAGCCTGTAGCCGAAAGAGATGAAATAACTGCATCGGAAAGAAGAAACCCCGACTTTCTTCCATCTATTGCCACTCCGATCCTTTTCCCTTCTCCCATATAAGTGGAAAAAGCTGAGGCAAAGTCTGAAGCTATGTTAATATTTAATCCATCCGGCACAATTCCTCTAATACCTGAAGAACTTACTCTAAGATTATTCATCAAAACCTCTATTAATTATACCATAAATCTTAACTCTGATAATTAATAGCCTAAATTGATAAAAGAGTCTCAAATAAAGCTTCAATCTGTACTTTTCTGAAACCAAAAGTACAGATGTACTCGTCTGCATTAGGGAATTGTCTGATATCATAAGGATTTCCAGTAGCAACAATAATAACATTCTTTCTTCTTTTTAAAATTTCTCTTATTATCCTTCCCTGAATTTTTTCCGCTTCCGAATATCTTGAATAAGTTGCTACAATAATCTCATCAAAAGAGTAAAGAAAAGAATCCATCTTTTCAGGTAATTTATCACCAAGAGGTAAAAGCAAAAGCTCTGCTTTTTTAAAATATTTTTTCCCGCTTTCATAAAGAAAGCTTCTTTTTTTAGCTTCTGAAATCGGAATGGTAGAGGGAGCTTTATCCCATTCAATTATTCCTATACTGCAATCAGAGGATAATGGAAGTTTTTTTAAATTATCCCGTTGAACAAGAATGGCTTCTTTTGCTATTTTCTTCTCTTCTTCATATTTTGCTCTTAATTTTGGAAGATTCTCTATATATCTTCTTTTCAAGAGATTCCCAGCTCTTTTCTTTACCTTGAGTATTCTCTTATAGGAAAGCTCTATTCTTTCCCTGCTAATTTTATTTTTTTTAACCAAATCCAAAAATTTAAAGTAAAGAGATTTCTGAAATTCAAAATCCTTGGTATATCCACTTGAAACTGAAACATCAGCTCCACCTGAAATTACCCCTTTAATAATCTCTTCAGCAGAAAAATTATTTTTTATGGCAGACATTTCAAGACAGTCTGTCATATAGACACCATTAAATCCGAACTCTTCTCTTAAAATTCTATTAAAAACCGGTGAAAAGGTTGCCGGAATATTGTTTTTGTCTATTTTTTCAAAATTAACATGAGCTGACATAATAAAATCCGCCTTGTTTGAAAGTTTGTAATACGGCAATAAATCCGAATTTTTTAAGATATCCAAAGAAACATTAACTTTCGGAAGCGAAAGATGAGAATCTTCAAAAGCTCTGCCATGCCCGGGAAAGTGTTTTAATACAGAGGATATACCTGTAGAATGAAGCCCCTTCAAAAATTCTCCGGCATATTCTATGACCTTTTCCGAATCATCCGAAAATGACCTTATGCCAATTATAGGATTATCCCTGTTCAAATTCACATCAACAACAGGAGCAATATTTCCGTCTATACCGACAGCTTTCAAATCATCCCCGATACCTTTACCGGCTTTGAAAGCATTTTCAGGTCTTCCAGTCACAGCAATTCCCATTGGTGAAACATAAGTAGCCAAGTGTTCTCCGAATTGACATACTGTCCCCCCCTCCTGATCCGTTAATATCATTGGCTGAATATCTCCGAGTGAATGAATCTCATTTGTTAGAGCTATAAGTTGCTCCGGACTTTCAAAGTTTCTTGAAAAAAGGATTATAAACCCTATATTTGCCTTATTAATAAAATCTTTAAATTCATCGGATAATTCTTTCCCCCAAAAACCAAGCATAAACATCTGCCCGATTTTCTTTTCCAAAGGAATATAAAAAAAATCATCTCCTCTCATAAAAAAGGCACCTCAGGTTAAATCTACCAGAGAGAGGAAATTATGTCAAAAAAATTTAAGATTACTTCACCTTAAGCCATTTTACTAATTCTTTTAATGTTGGCTTTTTGCCATAGGAAAGTATTCCTATTCTGAATATTTTTGCTGAAATGTATATCATAAAAATTGTTGTTACTATTAAAATTACAATTGATAATATAAATTGGTAAATCGGAACAGAGGAAAAAGCCATCCTTACAAACATTAGCATTGGAGTGAAAAAAGGAAAGAATGAAAGAGCCACAACCACAGGGTTTTCAGGGTTTTGAATACTTGAAAATGAAATCAGATAGGGAATAATAATTAAAATCATTATTGGCTGTATAAACTGCTGTGCTTCCTGATCAGTATTTGAAACAGCTCCTGCAACAGCAAAAAGGGTTGAATACAGAAAATAACCAAGAATAAAAAACACAACAAAGCTTATATAAGCAATCGGAGCAACTGAAGCTCCTTTGAACTCAGCAGGAAGAAAGGATGTAAAATATATGTATCCTCCGAAAAACATTAATGCCCATATTAAAACCTGCAGCATCCCGGCAGCCCCGACTCCCAAAATTTTTCCTAAAAATAATATGAAAGAATCAACTGAAGATAAGAGGACTTCAGTAACTCTCACATTTTTCTCTTCCACTATTCCTCTCATTACAGTCTGTCCGTAAATAAGTATTACCATAAAAATGAGAACAACCAACATTACTGCCAAAAGATACTCCCCTATAAAGCTGCTCTTTTTCTCTTTACCCTTTTCCACTTTAATAGTAGAAATACTAACTCCTTTTGTAAGTTCTTCTATCTTTTCGGGAGGAAATTTCTCCTTTTCAAGCAGTTTCTTTGTTGCAATTTTTCTTAAAGAATTGTTCAAGGTTTTTATTACAGCAATATTTGCAACATTTTTTGCCTTAAAAATAACAGCTCTTTCTTTATAAAAATCCTTCGGAATTATTAAATAACCGTATATTTTTTTCTCTTCTATCTCTTTTTTAAGCTCTTCCTCAATAGTTTTAAGACTTTTTCCTTCAGGATTCAGGCTAATTATTTTAAACTTAACAATACCTTCAACCATCTCCTTATTCTTCATAACCTTATCAGGAGAGTTTTCCTTACCTTTCTCTTCATTTGATACTTCCAACTCTTTTTTCAACTGAGAAGTAACACTATCTGTATAATCTATAACCTTTATTTTTGCTTCCGTCTTTGCGACCCTTCCCATTATATAACTTGGTAAAAATACCATCCCTACAATTAAAACAGGGGTAAGAAGAGTTCCAATTATAAAAGCCTTTTTAACAACTATCTCTTTTAACTCCTTTTTCATTATTGTCAAAACTTTCATTACTTTTCCTCCTTCATAACTTTTAAATAGATATTAGTAAGAGATGGTTGGACCTTTTCAAATTTCAATATCTTAATTCCACTCTCAACAATATCTTTTAAAAATTTAACAGAATCAATATCATTCTCAACTTCCACTTCATATTCTTTTCCGAAGTTAGTAAGATTTTTTACATAAGGAAATTCACCTATTTTAAGATTTTCATCTTCAAGACCGATTCTAAAAATGTTTGCTGAAAATTTATTTTTAATTTCCTCAAGGGTTCCTGAAAGAACATTTTTTCCTTTTTTAATCAGAGTAATACTATCAACCAATTTTTCAGCATGCTCTAATATGTGCGTGGAAAAAAGGATTGTAGAGCCTTTCCTTTTCATCTCTATCATAATGTCAAGGAGCATCTCAGTGTTCAATGGATCAAGACCTGAAAAAGGCTCATCAAAAATTATAATATCAGGATTGTGAATTATTGATGATACAAATTGAATCTTTTGCTGCATCCCTTTAGAAAGTTCCTCAATTTTCCTTTCAAACCAATCTTCCAAACCAATTTTTTCTATCCACTCTCTGGCTGCTTTTTGAGCCTCCTTTGGTTTCATACCTTTTAGTTCCGCAAAAAAACACAAAGTGTCTTTAACCTTCATCTTTCTGTAAAGTCCTCTTTCTTCAGGAAGATAGCCAATCCGATCTTTCATACTCTCTTCAAAAGGTTTTCCATCAATAAAAATTTCACCTGAATCAGGAGAGATAATATTAAGGAGCATTCTTATAGTTGTTGTTTTCCCTGCTCCATTTGGTCCCAATATACCGTAAATTTTTCCTGACTCAATCGATAGGGAAAGGTCATCAACAGCTTTCACCTCTCCATAAGATTTTGAAACATTGTTAATTACTATCTTTTCCATGAATCCTCCCTC
>CAZWJH010000009.1:0-13579 GCA_964634755.1 uncultured Clostridia bacterium | reverse complement strand
TTTGCAAAATATCAAGTTCTCCGTCATCCAAAAAGTATAAACTACACTTATAACAAAAATCAACAACAATGGGTGTTTCATAGCTATAAAAGAATCTTGCCATTTTCTGTCCGCACACCGGACAATTAAAAGGTTCCGAAGGGTCAAAATCCTTTATTTCTGTTTTACCTGTTGTTTTTTTCTTTATTAAAAATGCCTCTTTTATCTTCTGCTTATCAACATCCCTTCCTGGATGATAATCCTCTCTAATCAAAGATCTTTTTAACCTTACTCCTTTAATTAAAACACCTTTGCAATTTTCGCACATCTGAATCGGAATATCTTCATAATAGGTATTGTATAATGCACCTCCACAGCGGGGGCAAAAATATCCGCTTTTCTCCCCTTTAAAAAGAAGTCTCTCTTTTCCAAACTTTTCAGTAAAAACCTCCAGAGTATGATAATCTTTAAACCTTTCCTTTAACTCCCTTAAACTAAAAGGTCCTTTCCACTCATCTCCATCCTTAATAAAGTATGCTTGCTCCTCTTTCTTTCCCATTCTCTCCTTCATTGTCTTCAAATAAAATTCGCCCAGCTGAATATGGGCAAGTTTAAGCATTCTTTTTATTCTTTCAAGTGTTGGAGGATGGGTGGTGAAAAGTTTCGAAAATAAATTATTTTTAACTTCTATATTATCTTTCACCGGATTCACCAAAAAAAGCATTGAAAAGGATGGATGAGTCAAATTAATGATTTGCTTAATTCTATCATGTTCAATCACATAAAGAGCTCTTGCCATAGCTTCCGGATTTCTCGTGAACTCAACAGATTTCATATCAGCAAGATATTCTCTCTCACGAGAAATCATCATTGAAAGCACTCTCGTGAAAAATACAATTAATCTTATATAAAGATACATTATTACTACATACAAACCTCCTACTTGTGTTTTTGAGCCTGTTTTCACATTTACATTTGAACCTTTTGTTTTCGTAAATCCCAAAAGAGATTTTGCAGAATAGAGAGCTCCTGATATTGAAGCAATAAATGTTTTAATCTCCGTATCCTTATCTACTATATGCCCTATTTCATGAGCCACTATTGCCTGAATTTCATCCCTTCTCATATTACCAACTACACCTTCGGAAAGTGCAATCACATGTTCTCTATCAAGTTTAACAGTAAAAGCATTTTTAATGTAAGATGGGAAGATATAAAGCTGAGGAGGTTGAATACCAGCACTTATAGAAATTTCATTAATAATGTTTCGGGCTCTTCGGTGTCTGAAGTCCTCTGTATCTATTGGTAGAGCATTTATTGCAAAAAGAAAATCTCTAATAGTCAAACCAGTTTTCCGGAGGTAAAATGCAAAACTTAATAAAGCTATTATAAAAAACATATAAAAGGGTAAATCAACTCCTAACCCTAAAAAAACCTTTGTTATTAAAAAAGCACCCCACCAACCCGCAACAAATAAAAGGAATATCAGAAAAAGGATGAAAAGACTCTTAGCTCTATTTTTTCTCTCAAAATCCCAGAAATTTATCATAAAAAAGTTTAACAAACTCCTGCCCTTTTTTCAAAAATATAGCCATCAAGCAAAAAGCCCTATTTTTAAACAAGCTTAATGTTTTAAATCCTTAATCAAGGTGTTAAAATATATCATGTTAAGGAGAATAAAAATCAATGAAAAACTCAAAGACAATCTTACTATTGTTTTTGTAGCTTCTCTGATAGGGGTACTTGCAGGCTTTGGAGCTTATATTTTAAAAAAAGCAATAAAACTTATTTATAATCTTTTTTGGGGAAACACTGAAAGTTTCCTTTGCATAAAAGATAAATTCTCTCTTATTCACATAATATTGGTTCCGGCACTCGGAGGTTTGGTAGTTGGAATAATAATGAAATACTTTGGGAAAGAAGTAAAGGGACATGGGATGGCATCTGTTATTGAGTCAATATTTTTTAAGGGGGGCTTTATAAGAAAAAGAGTTGGAGCTTTAAAAATAATAACCGCAGCTTTTACAATTGGAACAGGAGGCTCAGTTGGAAAAGAGGACCCTGTAATTCAAATTGGCTCTTCGATAGGCTCGTTTGTAGGGCAAATTTTCAAAATATCTGAAAAGAAGATGAGAACACTTGTTGCCTGTGGAGCCGCAGCAGGTCTTGCTTCTGCTTTTAATGCACCTCTTGCGGGCGCAATGTTTGCTGTTGAAATAATTTTAGGAGACTTTGGGATTTCAGGTTTTATGCCAATTATTGTTGCCTCTGTTACAGGGGTAGTTACAAGCCACTATCTTGAAGGTAATTTTTCAGAATTCATACTCCCGCATTATCAATTTCATAATCCCATAGAATTAATAAATTACTTCTTTTTAGGAATATTCGCAGGAATACTTGGAGTGCTTTTTATTAAAACACTAAATTCCACCGAAAAATGGTGGCAAAATTTAAAAACTCCAGAATTTTTAAAACCTGCAATAGGAGGCCTTTTAGTAGGTGTTATGGGATTTTTTGTCCCCAATATTTTTGGACAGGGATTTGACACAATCGGATTAAGTCTTAATGATAAAATAGGAATAAGCATTCTTGCCGCTATTATAATTTTAAAAATAATTGCCACATCAGTTACAGTTGGTTCCGGGGGGGTCGGAGGAGTTTTTGTACCTTCAATGTATATAGGAGCAATGGCAGGACTTCTAACCGGAAAATTATCTCATATATTGTTCCCAAATATAGTTGTTTATCCAGGTGTTTATGCAATAGCTGGTATGGGAGCAGGAATAGCAGCAGCAACTCATGCTCCTATAACTGCAATTCTTTTGATTTTTGAACTTACAAAGGATTATAATGTAATACTGCCCTTGATGTTTGCAAGTATTATAAGTTCGGCGATCTCCACCTCAATATTTGATTATTCTGTTTACACACTCGGATTAAAGTTAAAAGGAATAATTCTTAAAGATGGACATGATGTTAATTTATTAAGCTCAATAAAAGTAAGAGATATCATCACCAAAGATTTTGCAAAACTTTACAAGGGAATATCTCTTTCTACCATAATGGATAAAGTTTTCAAAAGTAAAGAGCTTTTTTTTCATGTTGTAGATGAAAATGATATTTATATAGGAAGCTTTTCTTTAACTCAATTAAAAAATATTTTTCAGGAACAGGAATCATTGGGGAATCTTATTATAGCAGAGGACCTCGTCTATCCATTAACCACTGTAAAAGAGGATGATGATCTTGAAAGGGTCATGGAAATATTTGGTTCAACAGAAGAGGATGAGCTGCCGGTAGTTGATGAAAAAGGAAGAATCATAGGTACTGTTCTCAGAAGAAATGTTATTAAAGTGTATAATAATGAAATAAGAAAAAGAGAGGTTACTACCAGGATTCTTTCCAAATTAAAATTCACACCTGAAAGTGGAAAAATAGAGATAGACAAAGGCTATGTAATAACAGAATTCCCAATCCCCTCGCATTTTATAGACAAAACATTAGTAGAACTTCAACTAAGGAATAAATATGGAATAGAGGTTCTTATGATTAAGAAAAAGCCTCCGGAGGAAAATATTCCTTTCCCTCCTGGGAATTATAAATTTAAAAAAGATGATAATCTGGTGGTAAGTGGGAAAAAAGAATCAGTGGAAAATCTTGAAAAAATTATTAAGATTTGAAATTTTTTAATTATTGTTTTACAATAAAAAATAAATGAATAGGAGGGAATTATGGATGTTAAGTATGTGAACCCTTTTATTGAATCTGTAATAGAGAATTTCAGCCAGTTTACTGGAATAATGCCAAAGAAAAAGGGGCTTTCTGTATTTAAAGAGAAAAATCCTAAAACAGAAATCTCAGCGGTTATTGGAATAACAGGTAGCTTATCTGGTTCAGCTGTTATCTCCTTCCCAAAAGACATAGCTTTAAAAGTAGCTTCTTCAATGCTCATGGATGAAAAAACAGATATAAATGATGAAGTAAAAGATGCTATCGGAGAATTCGCTAATATATCAATTGGAAAAGCAAGAAATGTAATAGTAGACGGAGGAGCAAACATTAAAATTTCACCTCCAACAATAATAGTTGGGAAGGATCATCAAATCTTTTTCCCTCCAAATATTCCAGTATTAGAAGTTGTTTTTGACTCCGATGTGGGAGAATTTTATATATTAGTGGGGTTAAAAGAAAAATAAAATGGGTAAATTTAAAGAGACAAAAGAAAAATATCATGAATTAAAAAATCTTTTTTTGGGCGGTAAAATCTCCAAAGAAGAATTTAAAAAAGAGCTTCACAACTTAATTATAGAAGATGAGAATGGAGTAAAGTGGAGCATCGGAGAAAAAAGCGGAAAGTGGTATTTTTATGATAATGGCAAGTGGGTTGAAGGAATTCCTGAAGAGGAAAAAATGATAGAATGTCCCCAATGCGGTTTTCTAAATCTCCCTGGATCAAAAGTCTGTGCAAAGTGTGGTTACCTGCTTGAGAAAAAAGAGTTAAGATGCCCTCACTGCAAATCAATAGTAAAATCAAATTACAACTATTGCCCTTACTGCGGTTATCAAATAGGAAAAAAGACTTTAGCAAATGTTAAAAATATTGAAGTGCTTCACCTCTCCTTTAAAGCATTCTTTATCTTTTTTGGAGGAATTGGGATCTTCTTGGGTATAATCTTGGGAGCTTATCTTGGAGTAAGCGATGTTGTAATTCCATTCTTGCAGAAACTTCCCCCAATATTTTCTTCAGTAAGACACGGGCTTAAGGGAGGAATGTTATATGGCATAGTTGGAGCAATAATAGGCTTTATAGTAAGTGGAATTATAGGTGTTGTCATAGCAGGTGTTTATAATTTTATAAAATTTTTATTTGGGGGAATCAGGTTCAAGGCAAGAGAAAAATTATGAGAATCTCAGAGCTTACTCCTCCCAAAAACATTAAATTTTTAGAAGCAGAAAACAAAGAAGACCTTTTCAAAAAGATTGCAGATTTGTTTTCAAAAAAAATTCTAGAAGTTTCAGGGGAGGATATTCTTTTGCTCCTTACCAAAAGAGAAAAAATGGGCTCAACCTATGCTGGCAATGGGTTTGCAATCCCTCACATAAAATGCAAAAAAATAAAAGATTTTTTTGTTTTTCTTTTTATATTGAAAAAAGAGATTCAGTATGATAAAGAAAAAAAAATAAATTATGTTTTCTTTGTAGCAGGACCAGATAAAGATTATTCAAAACATCTCTCTATTCTCTCAAGAATTGCAAGAATGCTAAAAGAAACCAATATAGAAGAAAAAATCGGAAAAGAAAATTCTCCTGAAAGTATTTCAAAAATTATAGAAGAACTTGAAAATAAAATAATATGAAATTAATGGTTTTTGTTCTAAATAAAGAGGAAAAGTTAGAAGAGGTATTGGAAGGTTTTCTTGAAATTGGTATAAAGGGAGCCACTGTAATAGAAAGTGTTGGGATGGGCAAAATTATCTCAAGTGATATTCCTATTTTTGCAGGATTAAGAGAACTTTTTGTATCTGCCAGCCCTCACAATAGAACAATTTTCTCTGTAATAGGGGATTCACAGGTAGATGATGTAATTCACATAATAGAAAAAATAATGGGAAATATAAGAGAGGAACCGGGAAAAGGAATAATTTTCTTCTTGGATGTTTACAGATTTGTGGGAGCTGAAGAAACTTTAAAATAGTTACATAAAATTTAAAAACTTTCTGAAAAAACCTTTTTTTATAAGTTTTTTCATTTCTCTGTATTGTTTTAGAAGCTGGTTTACCTCTGAAACAGGTCGTCCACTACCTTTTGCTATTCTCAGGCGTCTTTTCCCATTTAAAATAGCTGGATTTTCTCTTTCTTCCTTAGTCATAGAAAGTAAGATGGCTTCAAGATGAAGAATTTTTTTATCATCAAGAGCCATTTTGTTTATTTTTCCTAGGGCTCCCATATTGGGCAAATGAGACATAATATCTGACAATGAGCCTAATTTTTTAATCTGTTTTAAGTTATCAAGAAAATCATTTAAAGTAAATTCTTTTTTTGCAAGTTTTTTAGCTAATCTTTCAGCTTCCTTTTGATCTATTGTATCCTGCGCCTTTTCAACAAGAGAGACTATATCCCCCATACCCAAAATTCTTGATGCTAATCTCTCAGGATAAAATGGCTCAAATTTATCGTATTTTTCACCAATTCCTATAAATTTAATAGGTTTTCCTGTTATATACTTTATGGAAAGAGCTGCTCCTCCTCTTGCATCTGCATCAAGCTTTGTGAGTATAATTGAATCAAAATTTATTTCATCAAGAAATGCTTTAGCACTCTTTACTGCATCAGCGCCTGTCATTGAATCTGCAACATAAATTGTTTCAAAAGGAGAAAGAGCATCTTTTACTTCTTTTAGTTCTTTCATAAGTTCATTATCTATATGAAGTCTTCCCGCAGTATCTACTATTATCGGGTGATATCCTTTATTCTTAACTTCCTTTTCTATCTCTTTAACAGCCTCTCTTACACTTTGTGCACTTAATTTTAAAAAGTCCCCCCCTATCTCTTTTGCAATAATCTCGAGCTGCTCTTGTGCAGCAGGCCTTTTTAAATCTATAGAAACAAGGAGAGGATAAAATTCCTTTTTCTTTAAAAAAAGAGCTAACTTTCCGGCTGTAGTCGTTTTCCCAGTTCCCTGAAGACCAACTAACATAAGATAAGAAGGAATATTTGAAGGAATTTTCAAAGGAGCATTTTTCTCTCCCAAAATAGTTGTAAGCTCATCATTAAAAATTTTAATAAACTGTTGGCCGGGTAAAACAGTAGTTAAAACTTTCTCTCCTAAAGCTTTCTCTTTTACCCTTGAAATAAATTCTTTTACAACCTTATAATTAACATCTGCAGATAAAAGAGCTAATTTAACATCTCTTAAGGCTTTCTCAATATTTTTTTCAGTTATTGAACCTTCACCCTTAAGATATTTTATTGCCCCCTGTATTTTTCCTGAAACAATATCTAACATTTAAAAGAAAAAAACAAAAAATATTAAGCTTCTACAACAGCTTCTGTTTCTTTCACCTTTTCCGCTTTCTGTTTAGGAAAACTTACAACTTTCTGAACTTTTCCTTCCTTAATGCATTCTGTACATACCCAAACCCTTTTTGGTCCGGATTCTGTCATGATTTTTACTTTCTGCAAGTTTGGCACCCATCTCCTTTTTGTAGCTTTATGGGAATGGGATACATTGTTTCCTGTCATAGGTCCTTTACCACAAATATAGCATCTTTTTGCCATTTTTTCCTCCTTTAATATCTGGAGCTGAGGGGGCTCGAACCCCCGACCTCATGACTGCCAGTCATGCGCTCTCCCAGCTGAGCTACAGCCCCATAAATAAAAATAATGCCGAGGAGGGGACTCGAACCCCTACAGGCCTACACCCGCCAACACCTCAAGCTGGTGCGTCTACCAATTCCGCCACCTCGGCATAAAAAATCTATTTCTTAGTTTTATTCTGGGTCTTTGTTATAGGAGGATTTTTAGCCACTCCTTTTACCACAGATTTAGGCCCCTTTGCCTGAATTAAATAAAGGCTTAAAGAGGTCACCATAAAAAGGACAGCAAGGGTAACTGTTATCTTGTGTAAAAGAGTAGTTGCTCCCCTTGGTCCGAAAACAGTTTGACTTCCAGTCATCCCAAATGCACTTGCAAGATCTCCGCCTTTTCCAGATTGAAGTAAAACAACCACAATCAACAAAAAACTAACAAGCACATGAATTATTATTAATAATGTCTCCATTAACTTTCTCCTCCACTTACTCTAATTCCTGCTTCTATAATTTGCAAAAAAGAATCTCCTTTCAAAGAAGCTCCTCCAACTAAAACTCCATCAATATTATCCTCTCTTAAAAGAGAAAAAGCATTGTTCGGTTTTACCGAACCACCATAGAGTATTATAGCATAACTTGCAACTTCATTTCCATATTTTTTAGCAATTTTTTTTCTTATAAAAGAGTGAACTTCTTCAGCCTGCTCAGGAGTAGCTGTCTCTCCCGTCCCAATTGCCCATATTGGCTCATAAGCAATTATTATTTTTTTTGCATCCGTTGAAGATAAATCTTTTAAAGCGCCTTCAAGCTGAGTATCTATCTTTTCAAATGTTTTACCACTTTTTCTCTCTTCAAGACTTTCCCCTATACAAAGGATAGGATTTAAAGAGTATTCAAGAGCTGTTTTTATTTTTCTGTTAACCCCCTCATCTGTTTCGCAAAAATATTTTCTCCTTTCGGAATGTCCTATAATTACATGGTGAACACCAATATCTTTGAGCATAAGAGGAGAAATCTCTCCTGTATAAGCTCCCTCTTTTTCATAAAACATGTTCTGAGCAGCAACCCCGATGGTTGTATCTTTAAGAGCTTCCGCCACATACGAAATATATGTAAAAGGAGGCGCTACAATAACTTTAACTTCTCCATTATCCTTAAAGCCTGTTTTTATTTGATTTACAAGTACGAGAGCCTCTTCCTTTGTCTTATGCATCTTCCAGTTTCCAGCTATTACTATTTTTCTCATCTTAACCTCCTTCCTATTTATCACTTAAACACTCTATACCGGGGAGCTTTTTCCCTGAAAGAAACTCAAGGGAAGCTCCTCCTCCGGTAGAAATGTGAGTAATCTTCTCAGAAACACCTGCTTTTTTAACAGCAGAAACAGAATCCCCACCACCTATAATTGAAATAAGATCTCCATTTGCAACTGCTTTAGCAACTTCAGTCGTTCCTCTCGAAAATCTATCTATTTCGAAAACCCCCATAGGACCATTCCATACAACTAACTTAGCCCTGCTAATCTCTTCCTTAAAACTTTTAACTGTCTTTTCCCCGATATCCACTCCAATGTAATCATTATCAATGTCCTTCTCAAAGAATTTTATCTCTGCATCCTCCTTGATTTTCTTTACGCAAACATGATCTACGGGGAAAAGCATTTTAACACCATTCTTCTCTGCTTTCTCCATTAGAGCCTTTGACTCTTCAAAATGCTCTGCATCAAAGAGCGATTTTCCGATTTTAAATCCTTTTTCTTTAAGAAAAGTGTAAGCCATTCCTCCACCGATAAGAAGAGTATCAACCTTATCGAGAAGATTTTCTATAAGAGGGATTTTATCCTTTACCTTTGCCCCTCCAAGAATAGCAATATAAGGTTTTTTCGGATTTTCAGTTGCCATAGAAAGGTATTCTATCTCCTTAGAAATTAAAAACCCCATTGCTGAGAGTTTCACATAAGAAGCAATCCCAACAACAGAGCTGTGAGCCCTATGAGAAGCCCCGAAAGCATCGTTTACATAAATATCTATACCTTTTGCAAGTTCCTTTGCAAAAGTTTCTTCATTTTTAGTTTCTCCTTTTATAAATCTTACATTTTCAAGAAGAAGAATATCCCCCTCTTTTAATGATTCTTTTGCTTTATCAACCTTCTCTCCTATAACCTCTCCAGGGAAGATGATTTCTTTTGAAATAAGCCTTGAAAGCTCTTTTGCGACTGGTTTTAAAGAAAGCTCAGGTTTTACTTCCCCTTTAGGTCTTCCAAGGTGAGAAGCTATTACAAGTTTTGCTCCGTGAGAATTGAGATACCTTATCGTATCAAGAGCCTTAACAATTCTTGTGTTATCCTGAATAACTCCATCTTTTAACGGAACATTAAAATCAACCCTCAAGAATACGGTTTTACCGGACACATCAATCTTGTCCACTCTTATCTTCATTTTTTACTCCTAAAGTGAATTACTTATTAAATTACCTTTAAAGGCTTTTTGCTATTTTTATTGCTAAATCCCTTACTCTGCAGGAATAACCCCACTCATTGTCATACCATGATAATATCTTTACAAGATTTCCATCCATGACAATAACATTTTCCATATCAACGATAGATGATCTGTCGTCTCCTATGTAATCTCTTGAAACTAAAGGCTCGTAGGAATACCCTAATATCCCTTTCATATAACCATTTGCAGCTTCTTCTATAACCTTTTTGACCTCTTCCGTTGTAGTGTTCTTCTCAAGAACAGCTACAAAATCAATAAGGGAAGCATCTGGAGTAGGGACCCTTATCGAGATTGCATGAAGCTTACCTTCAAGTTCAGGAATAACAATGCCGATAGCCTTTGCTGAACCTGTTGTCGTGGGAATCATTGAGAGAGCTGCTGCCCTTGCTCTTCTTAAATCCTTATGGGGTAAATCTAAAATTCTTTGATCATTGGTATAAGAGTGCACTGTTGTCATGCTCCCTTTTACAATTCCGAAATTATCGTGTAAAACCTTTGCCACTGGAGCCCAACAATTTGTTGTACAGGATGCATTTGAAATAATATTGTGTTTTTCAGGATCATAAAGCTGATCATTTACCCCTAAAACTATTGTAATGTCAGGGCCCGTTGCAGGAGCCGAAATAATAACTTTTTTTGCTCCGGCTTTAAGATGCTTTTCAGCATCGGGTCTTTTTCTGAATCGTCCGGTAGATTCAATAACAATGTCAATATTGTCCTCTTTCCAAGGTAAATCTTCGGGGTTTCTTATAGCAGTAACCTTGATTCTTTTACCTGCCACTTCAATATAATCATCCCCGTATTTTACATCCTCTTCAAAAATCCCAAAAACAGAGTCATACTTTAAAAGATGCGCGAGTGTTTTAGCATCTGTGATATCATTGATTGCAACAATATCAATTTCAGGATTTTTAAAAGAAGCTCTGAAAACATTCCTTCCAATTCTTCCAAAACCATTAATTGCCACTTTTGCCATTCTACTCCACCTCCTTAAAAATTTCATCTATTATATTATTAAATATCTTAGATGTCTGAGTATCTATATTAACACATCTTATATTTCTTACACTATCTCCATTACTTTCTATAAACTCTTTTATACTTTTTAAGATTATTCTTGCTCCCCTTTCTTTAGGAAAGCCAAAAATACCGGTGGATATTGCAGGAAGAGACACACTTTTAATGCTATTTTTCTTTACAATCTCAAGAGCACTTTTTACTGCTGACTCAAGCTTAATATCTTCATCTCCCTCCCCCCATCTCGGGCCAACTGCATGGATCACATACTTTGCCTTAAGAGAACCTGCTCCTGTTAAGGCTGCTTTGCCAACAGGAACATACCCAATACTATCGCTTTCTTCCTGAATTATTCTTCCACCCTTTCTCACTATTGCTCCTGCAACCCCTCCTCCATGTTTAAGGTACGAATTAGCAGCATTAACAATTGCTTCTGTATCCTCTTCCGTTAAATCCCCCCTCACAATCTCTACTTTAACACCTTTATAAATAATAGATTTTAGCACTTCCCTTTTCATAATTAATTATATACAAATTAAAGATATATGTAAATAATGATTTTTCGATAAGGATAATTTATAAAAAATCTTGATTTTTGTTTTTTTTTGTATTAATTTATAAGGTAAATGAAAAAATTAATAATTATTTCCCTGTTTCTTGTTTTAATAGTCTTTCTTTATATGGGGCCATTAAAAAATATTGTGAAGAAAGGAAAGAAATCAGGAATTATTGATACATTTAAGATAATAGATAGAGTGGGAGAGGCAGTGGAAACTTATATTATTGACTGGGGTCAGGTTCCGAAGGTAAGAACATACAATGAGCTTTTAAAAATTTTTAAAGAAAAATATGAAATTGAACTCCCTAAAAATGATAAATGGGGGAACAAATTAGTTTTCAGAACAAAAGATAAAGATTCCTATGAAATAATCTCCCCCGGAAAGGATAAAAAAATAGGAACAGCAGATGATATCATTTATAAAGATGGAGAATTTGAAATAAATAAAAAGAATAAAATATTTTTTTCTGCCTTAAAGGATTATCTTAAAGAAGAATAAAGAAGGAGGGATGAGTCCATCCCTCCTTCTTAAATATTTAAAACTTATTAATTATTGTTCAAGATCCTCTATAAGATTCATTGCTGCGGTTGCACCGCTACCAGCAACAATAACAACCTGAGATTTTGTCCCTTTAACAACATCTCCCGATGCATAAATACCTTTGACACTTGTTTCTAATCTTTCATTTGTAATTATGTACCCTCTTTCATCAAGCTCAACAACACCTTGCAAAAACTTTGTATTGGGAGAATAACCGATATAAATGAAAACACCTTCCGCAGGGAGAATCTTTTCCTCTCCTGTTTCTCTATTTTTAACCTTGACCCCCGTTATTTTATCATCTCCGACAATTTCAAGGAGCTGAGTATTTAAAAAGAATTCCACATTATCCTTTTGTTTTATCCTATCCTGCAAAATCTTCTCAGCATTGATTTTGGGCAAGAATTCAACAAACTTAATACTCTTTACATAATTTAAAAGAAAGAGTCCTTCCTGAACCCCGGAATTACCGGCACCAACAACAACAATATCCTTATCTTTAAAAAACGGGCCATCGCATGTAGCACAAAAAGCCACACCTTTTCCCATGAATTTAGCTTCACCGGGAACATTTGTTTTTTTAGGGACAGAACCCACAGCAAGAATAACAGCCCTTGCGTAAAACTCATCCCAATCAGACTTTAAAATAAATCCTTCCCCATCTTTTTTAATTTCAGTAATTTCATCAAATTCAAACTTTACTCCGAAGTTTTCCGCCTGCTTTTGCATATTTTCAAGAAGTTTAGTAGGAACCATTGCTTCAGGAAATCCGGGATAATTCTCAATAACATCACTTAAAACAATCTGTCCTCCAACAGCCGTCTTCTCAATAACCATGGTTTTAAGATTCGCCCTCGCAGTATAAATTGAGGCCGTAACGCCCGCAGGCCCTCCTCCAACAATTATTACATCATATTTTTCCATTTCTCCCTCCAGAGAGAATTATTGAATAATCAAACTTGAATCAGCTTTTTTATAGGCTTCAAGCACCTGTTTTACGAAAACTTTCTCAGGAACAGCACCTTCAAATTCCACAATATCATTAACAATATTCTTTGGAACTCCGTAAACATTATATTTCTGCGCCCATTCTCCGTACTCCATAGCCTCAATCATCTTACCAGTAATGTTTTTATTAATATATGCAAGCTGATGAGCAAGAAAAACCGCTTTGGGGCAGTAAGGACATGTAGGAGTTACGAAAACTTTGATCTCAATAGGCTTGTCAATTTTGGATATTTCTTCCACAGCTTTTTCTGAAAGCTGATGTTTCCCTGAAGAAATCATTACAACATCTTCTACAAAAGTTGTAAATTCATATCCTGAAGGGATTCCATAAAATCTGATTCCAGTGTCCTCTCCATCTTCATTCAAAAACACAACAACTGGAGAACTTTCGAGATTATACTTTTCAGATTCTGTTTTGTCAGTAACGAAATTAAACTCTTCAAACTCAATTTTATCAGATAATTCTGTTACTTCTTCCAGAAGCATTCTAATCTCATTGCAATATTGACAATTTAATTCATTTGAGAAAAATATAATTTTAACTTTCTTATCCATCTCTTTTGAAAATTTTTCTCTTAAAAATTGTTTGTCTTTTTCTTCTAATAAACCCATTTTTTCCTCCTACGATAAATTAGTTTATTATATTTTATGTTAATAAAATATA
>CAZWJH010000008.1:0-44780 GCA_964634755.1 uncultured Clostridia bacterium | reverse complement strand
GAAAATTTTTAGTGCAATCGGGAGTACTCCTCTTGTCAAACTAAACTATTTTAGCTCCGAATGTGAGAAAGGTATTTTAGTACTTCTCTTTTTTCAGTGATTTCCAAAGGAGGAATTTCAAATGAATATATTAGAGAAAATTATAATTGACAAAAAAAGTGAAATCGCAAGGAGAAAAAAGGATACTCCGATAGATCTTGCGAATATTAAAGTTCGCAAGCAAAAGAATCTATTTTCAGAAGCTCTCAAAAAGAAAGGAATATCACTTATTGCCGAAATAAAAAGAAAATCTCCATCCGCAGGAATCATAAGGGAAGATTTTGACCATCTTGCAATTGCTAAAACATACGAAAAAAACGGAGCAGCCGCAATTTCAGTTCTAACAGATTCAAAGTATTTCGGAGGCAAGCTATCTTTTATATCGGATATAAAAAGTAAATTTAACATACCTGTCCTCAGAAAGGAATTTATAATAGATGAGTATCAGATTTATGAATCACTTATTGCCGGAGCAGATGCAATATTATTGATTGTTAAGGCTCTGAAGCCTAAGGAATTAAAAAAATTCATTATGATTTCAAATGAGCTTGGGCTTGAAACACTTGTTGAAGTTCACTCTTCCGATGAGCTTGATATTGCCCTTGAAACAGGTAGCTCCATTATAGGGATAAACAATAGAAACCTTGATACAATGAAAGTAAATCTGGAAACTTCCTTGAAACTTATAGAAAAAATACCTAAGAACTACATCAAAGTTTCGGAAAGCGGAATTCATGCTTATGATGATATCAAACTCTTAAGGAATGCCGGATTTGATGTTTTCTTAATAGGAGAATCATTAATGAGAGAAAAAAATCCCGGTAAAAAATTAAAATCACTGAGGGGTGAGGGATGAAAAGTCTTAATAAGTTAAGAAAAGAAATAAGAGAGATTGATAATAAGTTAATAGAGCTCATAAAAAAAAGATTTGATATTGCCAATACCATAGGCAAAATAAAAAAGGAGAATGGGTTACCTTTGAAAAATTGGGAAATAGAAAAGGAAATTATTAAAAGAACACGCCTGAAAGCAAGAGAGTTGAGAATATCGGAAGATTTTATGATAAACCTTATGCAAGAAATTATTAGAGAATCCTGTAATGTTCAGGAGCTCTCCCATTTTATGAAATTCAAGGGAGAAAAGGAAAATATTTTTATTATCGGTGCAAATGGTAAGATGGGTAATTGGTTTACCGAATTTTTCCAAATAAAAGGGCATAATGTATTAAAACACGATATAAAAGCAAATCCGGGAGATAAAAGCTACACTGACTTTGAAAACGGGCTTCTGAATTCTTCGATTACTCTCATTGCCACTCCTGTCAAGGTAATCCCTTCGATTATTGATAAGATAATTAATTTTGGTTACAAAGGGGTTGTTTTTGATATAGCAAGCATAAAAACATACCTTATTCACTCATACAAAAAAGCATTGGCAAATGGAGTTTCCATAACGAGTATTCATCCCCTTTTCGGACCGAGTACAAAAATTTTATCCGATAAAATTATCTGTTTTTGTAATCTTGGAAATAAATATGCTTTTGAAAAAATTAGAGCATTGTTTGAAGATACGGCAATCTCGTTTTTTGAAACATCCGTTGAAGAACATGATAACATTATTTCATATGTACTGAATTTATCGCATCTCATAAATATCATATATATTAATATTCTTACAGAAAGTGGTTTTGATTATAAAACTTTAAAATCAATGGGAAGTACAACTTTTCTTTCTCAAATGAAAACTTCTGCAAGTGTTATTACGGAAAATCCTGAAATTTATTTTGACATACAGGTGTTGAATAAATACAAAGAGAGTGTCCTTGAGAACCTAAGAACAACAACTGAAAATATCATGAAAATAATAAAAAATAATGATTTTAAAGAATTCGAAGAAATTATGGAAAGAGGGAAAAAATGGGTAAAAGAATAACAAAGGTTAAATTTTGCGGAATCACTAATATTGAAGATGCTATGTATGCTTCTTATCTTGGAGTTGATGCCATAGGTTTTATATTTACAAAATCAAAAAGAACAATAGAGCCGGATGAAGCAAAAAATATAATAAGTAAACTTCCTCCTTTCATAACCACAGTGGGTGTCTTTATGAATGATCCTTTTGAAAAAATAAAAAATACCGCAAATCACACCGGAGTGAATATAATTCAGCTTCACGGTGATGAATCTCCGGAATTTTGTAAAGAAATTGAGATGGCAACCGGGAAAAAAATCATAAAAAGAATTAGAATTTCACAAGAAACTAAAAAAAGTGAACTTTTGTTTGCTATCAAGAAATATAATGATTTTCATATACTGTTCGACCCGGGAGCAGGAGATGGCAAAATATTTGACTGGGATCTATTAAGGAATTTTGATTTTCCCTATATCGTAGCGGGTGGTTTGAGTCCGGAGAATGTCGGGGAACTTATAAATAAGATAAAACCTTATGCGGTTGATGTTTCTTCCGGCATAGAAAAACAGGTGGGAAAAAAGGATTTTAAAAAAATGGAAAAATTTATAAAGGAGGCAAAAGGATGATTAAAACCGGTATAATAGGTTATCCTCTCAAGCTAACTCTTTCCCCTGCACTTCATAATTTTTTATTTAATTATTTTAATTTAAACGGCAAATATACAAAAATCGCAACAGCTCCTTCAAAATTGAGCGAAACAATTAAATTCATAAAAAGTGAAAAATTCAGAGGTCTAAATGTAACCATTCCTTTTAAGGAAAGAATACTTGAATATATTGATAAAGCTGATGGATCAGTGCAATCGGTTGATGCTGTAAACACGGTTTTATTTACGGATAATAAATTATACGGTTTTAATACTGATATAATAGGCTTTGAGAAATCCCTTGATTTCCACGGACTGAAAGTAAAGGGTAAAAGAATAGCACTTTTGGGAACAGGGGGGGCAGCAAAAGCCTGTGCTTTTGTTATAATGAACAAAAAACCCGAAGAATTTTTTGTGGTTGGCAGAAAAATACGAAAAACAAGATTGTTTGCTGATAAATTTAATGCGATAGCAACTGATTATGAACAAATAGAAAAAATTACAAATAATATTGATATTCTGATTAATGCAACACCTGTTGATTTTTCAAATCTTGCCACAGATATGAAAAAAGGAAGTTATTATTATGATTTAAAGTACGAGAAGATTCCAGAAGAATCGGAAGGTGTAAATATGATAAATGGATTGATTATGTTTATTTATCAGGGTATTGAATCATTTCGTATCTGGACGGATAAAAGAATATCAATAAATAAAATTTTGGATTCGGAGGTTTTTAAATGCTCAGAATGTTAACCGCCGGAGAATCTCACGGCAAAGCTCTTTCAGTAATAATAGATGGATTCCCTGCGGGTGTCTCGGTAGATATTGATTTTATAAATAATGAACTCTCAAGAAGGCAAAAAGGCTATGGTAGAGGGAACAGAATGAAAATCGAAAAAGACAGAATCGAAATAATATCAGGGATAAGAAACGGAGAAACCATGGGCTCTCCGGTTTCATTCATGATAAAAAACCTTGATTATGAAAAATGGGAGGATACGATGGATGTAAATAGTCTAAATGATAATGTAAAACCTGTTGAAATACCGAGGCCCGGGCACACTGATCTCTCCGGAATTTTAAAATACGGAAGGAGTGATATAAGGGATATAATAGAAAGAAGTTCCGCAAGAGAAACAGCTGCAAGAGTTGCAGCAGGAGCTCTATTTAAGATTTTCTTGAAATATTTTGGAATAAATATTTACTCCCATACAATTTCAATCGGTAATATATCCATTGAAAAGAGAATACTGTCCTATAAGGAAGCTGAAAATAGCCCTCTGAGATGTCTTGATCCCGATGCTGAAAAAAAGATGATTTCATTAATTGATGAAGTTAAAGGAGAGGGAGACAGTATAGGTGGTATCAGTGAGATAGTGGTTGAGAATCTTCCTGTGGGTCTTGGCTCTCATATTTCATATGATAAAAGGCTTGATTCCAAAATTGGAGAAGCAATGCTCTCCATACCTTCTGTCAAAGGGGTTGAGGTAGGTCCGGCTTTTGAAAATACAAGACTCAAAGGTTCACAGGTTCATGATGAAATCTTTTATAGTCCGGAAAATGGCTTTTTCAGGAAAACCAACAGAGCAGGAGGAATTGAAGGTGGAATAAGCAATGGTGAAAATTTGATAGTTAGAATTGCAGTAAAACCAATACCAACTCTTATGAAACCTCTGAGTTCGGTTAATGTTAAAACCAAAGAAAAATCAAAGGCTCATGTTGAAAGAGCTGATACATGTATTGTACCTGCTGCCGGTGTTGTGGGAGAAGCAATGATGGCATATGTTTTATCAAAACTTTTTCTTGAAAAATTCGGTGGGGATAATCTCTCGGATATAAAATCAAACTATGAAAACTATACAAGGAGGATTAAGAATGGATAATTTGATTTTAATCGGTTTCCCGGGAACCGGAAAAGATTCGGTGGCAAATGAAATCTCAAAAACAATCAATATTCCAGTGTTTTCAACGGATAAATATATAGAATTTAAGGAAAAAAAATCAATAAATGAAATATTTTATAAATCAGGTGAAGAATATTTCAGAAAGCTTGAAAAAATAGCTTTAAAAAAAGCTGTGGATTTGAGGAATGTTATTATTTCAACCGGAGGTGGAATCGTAAAGGATCCTTTAAATGTGAATATAATGAAAAAGAGCGGAAAAATTTTCACCCTCAAAGCCAATATAAAAGAACTCAAGAAAAGGTTAATGGAAATGAGAACAAGACCTCTTATTAAGGATGAACAGGATATTGAAAAATTATATTCCGAAAGGAAAAATCTTTATGATTTCGCCGAGCACAAAATTGATACATCCGAAAAAAATATTTCCGAAATTGCAAATTCCATTATACGTCGTCTAAGATTAGAATCATCAAGTAATTCTCAAACTTTATATGAGATTATAAATATAAAAACAAAACAAAAGGAATATCCGGTTTTTACGGGAGAAAATATTATTGAAAACATATCCGAACATATCAATGATATTTTAAATAAAACAAAAAGATTAATCATAATCAGTGAGCCCACTGTTTCAACACTTTATCTTGAAAAAATTCTTACTTTACTAAAAAATAACTTTGAAACACTTTATTTTATTATTGACGAGGGAGAAGAAAATAAAAATATCAACACAGTAATCCAAATTTATGATTTTCTTTTGGAAAAAAAGATAACAAGAGATGATGCATTGATAGCTCTCGGAGGCGGTATTGTCGGGGATATTACAGGATTTGTAGCATCAACATACAAGAGGGGAGTTGGTTTTATCCAAATTCCCACAACTCTTCTCTCACAGGTTGATGCTTCCGTAGGTGGAAAAACCGGAATAAATCATCGTGAGGGGAAAAATATGATAGGAAGTTTTTACCAACCTGATATGGTTTTAGCGGATGTATCATTTCTCAAAACTCTTCCTGATAGAACATATAAGGAAGGAATTTCCGAAATAATAAAGGCGGGAATTATAAAAGATAAAAAATTATTCGAAATTCTTAAAATCAAAAGAGATGATGTAATTAAAAGGAATCCGAGGATAGTATCGGAGATAGTTTCAATCTCAATAAAGATAAAAGGAGAAATAGTTTGTGAGGATGAGTGGGAGGAAAAGGGGGTAAGGGAAATTTTAAATTTCGGGCATACAATAGGACATATCATAGAGACTGAAACAAATTACACTGAATTCTCCCACGGGGAGGCGGTTGCAATCGGAATGATCAAAGAAACAGAGATTGCATACAAGAAAGGCTTTTTAAATCATAGGGATTTCGAAGAAATTTTCAATATAATTTCTTCTTATGATTTACCCATTAAAATACCTGAAAAAATATCGGAAAAAGTATTATCCAAGAGAGTTTCTCAGGATAAAAAAGTGAGAAACGGAAAAATCAAAATACCCATTCCGGTAAAGATAGGAAAAGCAATTATTAAGGAGGTAAAATGCAAAGATTACTTATAATTCATGGTCCTAATTTAAACCTTTTGGGGAAAAGACCGGTAAATGTTTACGGAACACTATCCCTTGAGGAAATAAACAAAA
The DNA here is from genome assembly GCA_964634755.1 of uncultured Clostridia bacterium. Lineage (GTDB taxonomy): Bacteria > Acidobacteriota > Aminicenantia > JAMOAD01 > JAMOAD01 > JALXDT01. The sequence goes on along the minus strand of CAZWJH010000008.1, from coordinate 38,641 downwards.
AAATAGAAGAATATGCTAAAAAAAATAACCTGAAAGTTAAAATCATTCAGAGCAATAATGAATCCGAAATAATAGAAATCATTCAAAAAGCAGAAGAGGAATTTGATGGAATAATTATAAATCCCGCGGGATATACCCATACCTCCGTAGCTATAAGGGACTCTATAGAAGCTATTAATATCCCCGTTATCGAAGTTCATTTGAGTAATATTCATGCAAGAGAAGAATTTAGACGGAAAAGCATGATAGCTCCTGTTTGTGAAGGACAGATATCAGGATTCGGTTACAAAAGTTATCTTCTTGCGATCGATTATTTTTTAAAAAGGAGGGATTAATTATGAATTATATGCAACCGGATAAAAGAGGATATTTCGGGAAATATGGTGGAAAATTTGTTCCCGAAACATTAATGATGCCTTTAAATGAACTTGAAGAAGCATATTATGCTTTAAAAGATTCCGAAGATTTTAAAAGAGAGTTAGACTCATATCTTAAGGATTACACGGGAAGAGAAACACCTCTTTATTTTGCCTCGAGGCTTACCAAAAGCATAGGCGGCAGTAAGATCTATCTGAAGAGAGAGGATCTTTTACATACGGGGGCTCATAAAATTAACAATACTCTCGGACAGGTTTTACTTGCAAAAAAGATGGGGAAAAAGAGAATAATAGCGGAGACAGGAGCCGGACAGCACGGAGTTGCAACTGCAACAGCATGCGCATTCATGAATATGGAATGCACTGTTTACATGGGAGAAGAAGATATGAGAAGGCAGAATGTAAATGTTTTAAGGATGAAAATTTTGGGAGCGGATGTGATAGGAGTTTCTGCCGGCTCAAAAACACTGAAAGATGCAATAAATGAAGCCATAAGGGATTGGGTTACAAATATTGATACGACCCATTATTGCATAGGTTCGGTTGTGGGACCTCATCCCTATCCAATGATAGTAAGAGATTTTCAATCCGTAATAGGAAAAGAGACAAAAAAACAGATTATGGAGAAAGAAGGAAGATTACCTGATTATCTTGTGGCAAGTGTTGGAGGAGGAAGCAATAGCATAGGGCTTTTTTATCCTTTTATCAAAGATGAGAATGTCAAAATGATAGGAGTTGAAGGAGGCGGGCTTGGTTTGGATACGGGAAAACATGCAGCTACATTATCAGGAGGGAAAATAGGTGTACTTCACGGAGCATTAAGTTATCTCCTTTATGATAAAAACGGGAATATATTGGCTACTCACTCGGTATCAGCAGGACTTGATTACCCTGGAGTTGGTCCCGAACATTCATTTCTCAAAGATTCAAAAAGAGTTGAATACACCTTTATCACGGATGATGAAGCACTTGAAGCATTCAAAATGCTTTCGGAAGAGGAAGGAATAATTCCGGCTCTTGAGAGTGCTCATGCTGTAGCTTACGGAATTAAGCTCGGGAAAAAGCTTGGCAAGGATAAAATTATAATTGTCAATCTCTCAGGGAGGGGAGACAAAGATTTGGATATTGTGGGAGGTTTGCTATGAGAATAACAGATAAATTTTCAGAACTAAAAACAAAGAATGAATCCGCTTTGATAATATATCTTACCGGAGGTTTTCCAACAATTGAAGAATCCATTGAAAACATAAGAAGAGTAGCCGAAGCGGGAGCAGACATAATAGAGGTGGGAATCCCTTTCTCCGACCCCATTGCTGACGGGAAGGTAATTCAATACTCATCCAATATTGCAATATCCGGTGGAGCCACTCTTGAAAAAATAATTGACTCTCTGAGAGACGTTAAAATTGATATTCCTCTTGTTATTATGTCTTATATAAATCCACTTATTGCTTATGGCAAAGAAAGGCTATTTAAAAAATTAAACGAAATCGGGATTTCGGGATTAATAATTCCGGATCTTCCCGTTGAAGAATCAGAGGAATGGAAAATGCTTTCAAAAAAATTTGGTGTTGATATGATATTCTTAGTCTCTCCAACGAGCCCGGAAGAAAGGATAAGAAAAATAGCCGAATATTCGGAAGGGTTCATATATTGTGTGAGTGTAAAAGGGACAACAGGAGAGAGGAATGAACTGCCAAAGGATACGGATAAATATATTGAAAGGGTTAAAAATAATACAAATAAACCTGTGGCATTTGGTTTTGGGATTTCAAATGAAAAACAGATAGAATTATTAAGAGATAAGGTTGATGGGATCATCATAGGAAGCAGGGTTATAAAGGGGATTATAGGGGGGGAAGATATTACCAATTTAATAAAGAATTTCAAGGAAAAAACGAGGTGTTAAAATGATAGTAACAATGAGAAGCGATGCGAAAAAAAGTGAAATCAAAGAAGTTGTTAAAAAAATTGAAAAATTGGGGTATGAAACAAAGATATTTAATGGAGTTAAAAAATCAGTTGTCCATGTTATAGGTGTAAGTGATAGGGAAAAAATCAAGAAAGAGGTTGAGCAACTTTCAGGTGTTGAAAAATTAGTTTCCATTCTTCATCCTTTCAAACTCGTAAGCCGCGAATTTAATAATGAAGATTCTTTAGTTGATGTCGGAGGAATTAAAATCGGAGGTGATGAAATAGTTGTAATGGCTGGTCCGTGTGCTGTTGAGTCCGAAGAAACTCTTCTTGAAATCGCTGATATTGTTAAGGAAGCGGGAGCAAAAGTATTAAGGGGCGGAGCTTTTAAACCGAGAACATCTCCTTACAGTTTCCAGGGACTCGGGAAAAAAGGCTTGGAGTATCTTGCAAAAGCAAGAGAAAGAACCGGTTTGAAGATTGTAACAGAGGTTGTCTCAGTGGAGGATGTTCCGGTTGTTGCACAGTACGCTGATATTTTGCAGATAGGCACAAGAAACATGCAAAACTACTCTTTGCTTAAAACAGTGGGAAGATTTAATAAACCTGTTCTTTTGAAAAGGGGTATGTCAGCTACGATTGAAGAATTTTTGATGGCTGCAGAATATATAGTTTCCGAAGGTAATCCAAATGTTATTCTATGTGAGAGGGGAATAAGAACTTATGAAAAATATACGAGAAATACTCTTGATATAAGTGCCGTACCGGTAATAAAGAATCTAAGTCACCTTCCTGTAATTGTGGATCCAAGTCATGCAGCCGGTGATTGGAGGTATGTGGAATCTTTGGCAAAAGCTGCTATCGCAGCAGGAAGCAATGGGCTTATTGTTGAGGTGCATACTGAGCCTGAAAAAGCACTATCTGATGGCAAACAATCACTGAAACCTGAAAAATTTAAAAAACTAATGCAGGATATTCGGGCAATTTCAAAAGCCTTAGGGAGGAAAATATGATGAAAATATTTTATCAGGGAGAACCCGGATGTTTTAGCTATATAGCTGCACAAAAAATTTTTGCTAATACTGAAAAAAAGGGAGTGGGCTCATTCGAGGAAGTTGTGGAAAGAGTTTTATCGGAGAGGGATAGCATTGGAATTTTGCCAATGGAAAATACCTTAATAGGTAAGATATCTTCAAATTATGATTTGTTACTCAGGTATCCTGTGAAAGTCATAGGAGAGGTGAAAATAAGAGTTAACTTTTACCTTATGACACTTCCGGAAGTAGTACCTAATAAAATTAAGCAAGTCTGGTCTCATCCTGCAGCACTCGAACAATGCAAAGAATTTATTTCAGAAAAAGGCTATGAACCTGTTGCAATATATGATACTGCCGGAGGAGCCAAACTTTTGAGGAAAAATAGAAGAGAAAATGTTGCAATTCTTGCCGATAAAAGTGTTGCTGAAAGATACAAACTTAAAATTATAGATAGGGATATTGAGGATAATGATAATAATTACACCCGATTTTTTGTCATATCAAACAGAAAAAAGAGGTTGAAAAAAGGAGGAAAAATCAAAACTTCCATTGTCTTCGGAGTTAAAAATGCCCCAGGAATTTTGTTCAAATGTTTAAGTGCTTTTGCTTTGAGAAACATAAACCTTTGTAGCATAGAATCAAGACCTATTCACGGAAAACCATGGGAATATCTTTTTTTTATTGATTTTGAAGGCGATTTAAAAGAGGAGAGATGTAAAATGGCAATAGAAGGATTAAAAGAGATAGTGAATTTTATAAAAATTCTCGGAACATACGGAAGTTCGGAGGAGTAGATGAAGTTGAAGGTTAGAAAATGCAAAGGATTTTCGGGCAAAATAAATCTTCCGGGTGATAAATCAATAACTCACAGAGGATTGATGATAGCAAGCTTTTCAAAAGGAAAAAGTAGTATAAAGAATCCTTCAAGATGCATGGATTGTCTATCGACAATGAAAGTTCTTAAAAAAAGCGGAATTAACATTAGAAAAAACGGAAATGAAATAATAATAGATGGAAAAGGATTTTCGGGATTTAAAGAACCTTCGGAAATTTTGGATTGTGAAAATTCCGGCACAACAATGAGACTAATGTCAGGCATTTTTTCTTCATTGGATTTTAAAGTGGTTTTAACAGGAGATTCTTCTCTTAGAAAAAGGCCTATGGATAGAATAATAAAACCTTTGAGAAATATGGGAGCTGAAATTGCCGCGATGGGGAGTAAGGGGATTCCTCCTCTTATTATTAACGGAAAAAAGTTAAAACCTTATCACCACATTTTAAAAATAGCATCAGCTCAGGTCAAATCAGCAATAATATTTGCCGCCCTCAATACGGAAGGAAAAACAATCATAAAAGAGCCTTTTCCTTCAAGGGATCATACCGAAAGAATGCTTGAACTATTCGGAGCAAATATTGAGAAAAAAGATGATGAAATCATTGTTTACGGAAAATCTGATATTTCGGGAACGGATATCCGGGTACCCGCGGATATATCATCGGCTTCATACTTTATTGCATTGGCTATTCTAACGGACAGAGCCGAGATAATACTTAAAGATGTAGGCATTAATCCGACAAGAACCGGGTTTTTGGATGTTTTAAAAAGAATGGGGGCTAACATAATAATTGAAAACAAAAGGATTATATCCAATGAGCCTGTGGGTGATATTATTGTCAAAGGAAAGCAAGAATTAAAAGGTATTCAAATTGAGAAACAGGATATCCCCCGAATAATTGATGAGCTTCCGCTTTTGGCTATTATTGCTACTCAAGCGAAAGGAACCACCGTAGTGAAGGGAGCGGAAGAGCTGAGGGTGAAAGAAAGTGATAGAATAGAAACCATTGCGGAAGGTCTCAGGAATTTAGGAGCGAAAATAGAGCCGACAGAAGATGGGTTTATTGTGGAAGGAGAAACAATTTTGAAAGGCTCATATTGTAAAAGTTATAATGATCACAGAATTGCAATGTCTTTGGCTGTTGCAGGATTAATTGCGAAAGGGGAAACAGTAATTAATAATGCTGATTGTATTAATATATCATTTCCGGGATTTATAAATTATTTTAAGGAGTTAAATTGTGAAAGAATTATCGGAGTATGACTTTGTTTATGAAACAAAAAAAATTAAGAAAAATGTTTCAGCAAGTAAGCTTTTTAAAACTTTATACTGTGATGAAAATAATTCTTTTCTTTACGAATCACTTGAGACAACGGGTGAAATAGGAAGGTATTCAATTTTAGGAAGTACCCCTCTCTGTATTTTTGAAGCAAAAGATAATAATTGTAAAATACGATTTGACGAAAATATTGTTAAAGAAAAAGGAAATCCATTTGACATTCTGAACTCTGTTTTGAAAAATTTCAGGCATTATCCGAAAATACCTCCTTTTTCCGGAGGAGCTGTGGGCTATGTATCGTATGATTCTATAAGATATATTGAAAAAATCCCGAATAATAATCCAGAAGATCCTCCGTTACCTGACATGTATTTTATTTTTCCATCAGAAATAATAATTATTGATAATAAAAATTCAACAGCAGAGATAATTGTATTCGGAAACAGTAAAAGTAAGATAAGTGAGAGGGTAAACGAGATTGAAAAGATAATTGAAAACCATAATGATGATGTGGTAAATAAAGAAGATAATTTTTTGAAAACAGATGATAAACAGACAGAGTTTACATCTAATTTTGATAAAAACGAGTTTGAAAAAATCGTAAAAAAAGCCAAGGAATACATAAGAGAAGGGGAAATTTTTCAGGTTGTTTTATCTCAAAGGTTTGAGTTTGAAGTTCGGGAAGAACCCTTTGAAATATACAAGCAACTAAGGGTAAAAAATCCTTCTCCTTATATGTACTATATAAAATTTAATGATCTTTATATATTGGGTTCATCACCCGAAACACTTATTAAGAGTGAAAATAGGATTGCAATAAGCAGACCTATTGCAGGTACAAGAAGGAGAGGAAAGGATTCGAAGGAGGATGCGAAGCTTGAAAAAGAGCTTTTATCGGATGAAAAAGAGCTTGCTGAGCATATAATGCTTGTTGATCTTGCAAGAAATGATCTCGGAAGAGTATGCAATTACGGGAGTGTAAAAGTTGATAAACTGATGAAGATTGAAAAATACTCCAAAGTTATGCATATTGTATCGGATATCAGGGGAAGGCTCAGAAATGAAGTTGATTCAATGGAACTTTTTAAAGCCGCTTTTCCTGCGGGTACAGTTACAGGTTCGCCTAAAATAAGGGCAATGGAAATGATAGATGAACTTGAACCTGTAAGAAGAGGTATATATGCAGGTGGAATCGGATACTTCGGGTTTAACGGAGATATTGATTTTTGTATTGCAATAAGAACAATAATCATAAAAGGGAAAAGAGGCTTTATACAAGCAGGCGCGGGGATAGTTTCAGACTCGATTCCCGAGAACGAATATATGGAAACATTAAACAAAGCTTCCGCTTTAAAATTAACAATATCGGAGGAAAAATGATTCTTATTATAGATAATTATGATTCATTTGTTTATAATATTGTTCAATATATAGGAGAGACAGGGAAAAAAACGGTTGTTTACAGAAACGATCAAATAACAATAAAAGAAATAAGAAAATTAAAACCCGAAGCAATTGTAATATCTCCGGGTCCCTCGGTTCCCGAGAATTCAGGAATATCTCCGGAAATTGTCAGTAAGCTAAAAGGGGAATTTCCGATATTGGGAGTTTGTTTGGGGCACCAAACAATAGCAATGGTTTTCGGAGCAAAGATTGGAATTGCGGATAATCTTTATCATGGGAAAACATCCCTAATTTATCATGATGGAAAAACCATTTTCAAAGGGGTTAAGAATCCTTTTCAGGCAACGAGATATCATTCATTAATAGCGAAGAGGGAGGATCTTCCAGATTGTCTTGAGATAACAGCAAAAACAAAAGACAATACTATAATGGGAATAAGACATAGGGAATATCCAATTGAAGGAGTACAGTTTCATCCAGAATCAGTACTCACGTTTGAAGGGAAGAAAATAATAAGAAATTTTATTTTACTGAGGGAGAACAAAAGAAAATATCTTTAATTTGGGAGAAATCTAATTTCTCATAGCTGATCTTTTATCTTTGTAAATTGACTGAGTTATTCAAATATATTAATATCTTTTATGCTTATTATCGGGATAGATACTGGCGGAACATTTACCGATTTTGTTGTTTTTGAAAATGGTAAAATAGAAACATTCAAGCTCCTTTCCACTCTCCAAAATCCGGAAAAAACTATCATAAAAGGTTTGAAAAAATATCTTCAAAAGGATTTTATACTGGTTCACGGAACAACGGTGGGGACAAATGCTTTTTTGGAAAATAAGATGGCTAAAACAGCGTTATTGATTACAAAGGACTTTGAAGATATTCTTAAGATAGGAAGACAGAGTAGAGTGAATCTTTTTTCTCTTAAACCACAAAAACCATCGTCTGTTGTCAGTGATAAAATGATTTTCGGGATTAATGAAAGGACTTTGGCTAGTGGTAAGATAATAAAGTCAATAGATAAAAATGAAATAGTTTATTTAATTGAAAAAATTAAAAAACTTAAGGCTGAATCAATAGCGGTAATTTTTCTCCATTCTTATAAAAATCCTTCTAATGAAAAGGCGGTTGAGAAGATTTTAAAAGAAAATGGTTTTAGATTTATAACTTTATCTTCCAGGATTTTTCCGGAATACAGAGAGTATGAAAGGGGAATTATAACAGTTTTAAATTCAGCTTTGATGCCTGTAATTTCCGATTATATAGAAAAAATAGAGAAAGGAATTAAGGGGAAAAAGTTTTACATTATGCAATCAAACGGCGGGGGGTTATCACCTCGGAGAATAAAAAAAGAACCTGTAAGAACTCTTCTTTCGGGGCCTGCGGGAGGACTTATAGCTTCAAAACTTATTGCCGAGGAAACAGGAGAGAAGAATCTGATTACTCTTGATATGGGAGGGACATCCACCGATGTTTCTGTTGTGAAAAACGGAGAATTTACTCTTTCCAAAGAGAGGGTTATGAATAATTTAAAAATTAAAGTCCCGATGATAGAAATAGAAACGGTTGGTGCAGGAGGGGGGTCAATCGCTACTGTGGATAGAGCTGGTGTTTTGAGAGTGGGGCCTCAAAGTGCAGGAGCAAATCCGGGGCCTGCCTGCTACGGTAAATCAGATTATCCGACGATAACTGATGCTTTTGTTGTTCTGAATATTATAGATCCTTCCTATTTTCTTGGCGGTAAGATGAAAATTTATCCTCAAAGAAGTTTTAAAGCAATAGAAAAGATTGCAAAGAAAATAAGGAAATCAGTTTATGATACTGCCGAAGGTATTGTAAAAATATCAATATCTTCGATAGAAAGAGCTCTAAGAACTATTACCGTTGAGAAAGGGGATGATCCCCGGTTTTTTGCTCTTTTCCCTTTTGGAGGAGCCGGGGGACTTGTTGCAGCTCAACTTGCCAAGAGGTTGGATATTAAAAGAGTGATAATCCCTAACTATCAGGGAGTTTTCTCTGCACTTGGGATGATTTTTGCTGAATATACAAAGGAGTTTTCTCTTTCGGTACTAAGAAAATTTTCATTGAAAACAAAAGAATACTTGCAAAAAGAATTCAGAAAATTGGAGAAAGTTGCTGACAGAATTCTGGAAGAAGAAAATATCCCTAAATTAAAGAGAAGAATTATTAAGCTTTTAGATTTAAGATATTTTGGACAATCCTATGAGCTTACAATCCCCTTTTCTGAAAATTTTGAGAAGATTTTTCATAAGGAGCATAAAAAACTTTATTCTTACAAACTTAGTGATGAGGATATAGAGATAGTCAACATAAGGGTTATGGCAAATGGAAAAATATCGGATGCTTTTTATTCATATGATGGAGAAAGAAAGAAATCGGTAAAACCAGAGAAAAGGAAAGTTTATTTTAATGGAAAATTTGAAAATTTCTATTATTATAAGAGGAAAAATCTTTATCCTGATATGAAATTAAAATCTCCTGCCATTATAATTTCTGAGTTTTCCACAATAGTTGTGCCAATAGAGTTTAAAATTAAAATTGACAAATTTTTTAATATAGTATTGGAGAGGAAGTAATTATGGATTCAATAAAAGTAACAATTTTTAAAAATATTTTTCAATCAATAAGCGATGAAATGGGGAAAATCCTTCAGCGTTCAGCTTTTTCTCCTAATATTAAGGAGAGAAATGATTTCTCGTGCGCTCTGTTTACTGCTAAGGGAGAAAGCTTCGCTTTTGGATCTCATATCCCGGTTCACCTTGGCGCAATGCCCCTTTCAGTAAAAACTGCTCTTGAAGAGATAAAATTTGAGGAGGGAGATACGGTTATTTTAAATGATCCCTATAGAGGGGGAACTCATCTTCCTGATATAACCTTAATAACTCCATTTTTTTACAAAGGTGAACTGCTCTTTATTGTGGCAAATAGAGCTCATCACAGTGATGTTGGAGGGATGCAAGCGGGTTCCATGCCTCTTGCCTCTGAGATATTTCAAGAGGGTTTAATTATTCCTCCTCTTAAAATAATTAAGAAGGGAAAGATTGATAATGAAATAATGAATTTTATTTTGAGCAATGTAAGAACTCCTATTGAAAGAAGTGGGGATTTGATGGCTCAAATTGCTGCAAATGAGAGAGGTATAAAAAGGTTGGAGGAGATTACGAATAAATACGGAGTTGAAAAAGTTAAAAAGTATGCTGAAAGTTTGATTGATTATACTGAGAGACTTTTTAAAAAATTTCTTTTTTCTCTTCCCAAAGGGGAGTTTGAATTTGAAGATTATCTTGATGATGATGGATTTGGTAACAAAGACATTAAAATATCAGTTAAAATAAAAAGTGGTAGTAAAAAAATAATTTTTGATTTTTCAGAATCATCTTCTTCTGTTACAGGGGGGATAAATGCAAACAGAGCTATTGTTTTTTCAGCTGTCTTGTATGTTCTCACAACCCTTATGGAAGATGATGTCCCTATAAATTCAGGAATAATGAAGCCTGTAAAGCTTATTTTAAGAAAGGGAAGTATTCTTGATCCGGAAAAACCCTCGGCAATGGCCGCAGGGAATGTTGAAACATCTCAAAGAATAGTTGATGTGATTTTAGGTGCTTTTTCAAGAATGTTACCGGAAAAAATCGCAGCTGCCTCTCAGGGGACTATGAATAATGTTTCATTTGGAGGGAAAGGATATACATATTATGAGACTATAGGAGGAGGAAGCGGAGCCGGTAAGGGTTTTGACGGTACTTCTGCGGTTCACACGCATATGACAAATTCTTTGAATACCCCTGTTGAAGCTATGGAAAGGAATTTTCCCATTATAATAAAAAGGTATTCGGTTAGAAAAAATTCAGGAGGAAAAGGAAAATGGAGGGGGGGGGATGGAATTATCCGGGAGTATGAATTTCTTGAGAATGCGGAGGTTAGTGTTTTATCTGAAAGAAGAAATTATAATCCTTACGGACTTTTTGGAGGAAATAATGGTAGAAAAGGGGAAAATATCCTAATTCGAAATGGTAAAAAAATAAAGCTGAAAGGTAAGTTTAACCTAAGTGTGAGAAAGGGAGATATACTAATCATAAAGACTCCGGGAGGAGGAGGGTATGGAGAAAAAGGGTAGGTTTGGGCCCGGTTTTTTAATCGCTGCTGCCTTTATTGGTCCTGGCACTGTAACATCCGCAACCCTAGCAGGAGCAAATTTCGGATTTTCACTTCTCTGGATTGTTTTAATAGCTATATTTTCCGCAATAATTTTGCAGGAGATGGTGGGAAGATTTTCTCTTGCAACAAAGATGGATATTGGCTCAGCTCTTGTGAAAATTCCCGATAGGGTGTGGATAAGGGTTATCTTTAAGATTCTTGCTTTTCTTGCCATAATTGTAGGCTGTGCAGCTTATGAAACGGGTAATATCGTAGGGGGAGCTTTGGGGATAAATATTATTTCAGGGGTAAATCTGAATTTTTGGGTTATTTTAATAAGCATTTCAGCTTTTTTACTACTTTTTTTCGGAAAATACAAAGTAATAGAAAAATTTCTTATCTTTCTTGTTGTAATAATGGGAATAAGTTTTTTTATTACTGCTTTTTTGGTTTCTCCGAATATTTTTGCTATTTTAAAAGGTTTTAAACCCTCTATCCCTGAAGGTTCCATTACATTGGTTTTAGCGCTTTTAGGGACCACAATAGTACCTTACAATCTTTTTTTGCACTCATCCTCGGTTCTTAAAAAGTGGAAATCATCTGAAAGTATAAGTTTGATGAGATGGGATACAGCCCTTGCAATAGGACTCGGAGGTTTTATTACGATGGCAATAATAATTACTGCAAGCGTTGCTTACTATTTTAAAGGTATAAGCATTTCCGCCCCTTCTGATCTTTCTCTCCAACTTGAGCCACTTTTCGGGAAATTTGCTGGGATAAGCTTTGGAATAGGGTTTTTTGCGGCAGGGCTTTCCTCTGCTATAACGGCCCCTTATGCTGCTGCTTTTACATCAAAAGGGCTTTTTGGATGGAAAGAGGAGGGAGTGAAATTTAAGACAATTTTTTCTTTCGTTATATTAACTGGAATTTTTGTGAGTTTTCTTAAAATAAAGCCATTGAGCATAATAATTCTTGCTCAGGTAACAAATGCGCTTTTGCTGCCGATTGTTGCACTCTTTATTTTTTATCTTTTAAACAGTGAAGATTCCGGAGAATTTAAAAATACATTATTTCAAAACATTTTGTTTGTCTTGATTTTTATTATTATTGTTTTTGTAAATATGAAAAAGTTTCTATAGGCATCCAAAATAATTTATTCTATTTTCTTAAATTCTCTTCCCAGAATTTAATCATTCTCTCAAACAGCAAAGTTCTTGCTGTAAACCCTTTTATACTGTGTCCCTTGTTGGGAAAAATCGTAGTCTCGAATTTTTTAATCCCGCTTTTTCCCAATTTTTTAATAAATTCTATTGAATGAGCAGGATGCACATTATCATCATAAAGACCGAGAACAAGAAGGAGCTTAGATTTTAGTGTATTAGCAAAATTCAGGGGAGAACTCTCTTTGTATCCCTCCGGATTAAGTTCTGGCAAATCAAGATACCTTTCCGTATAATGAGAATCATAAAATAACCAGTTTGTTACGGGAGCAACGGAAATTCCGCAGGAGAAAATGTCAGGTCTTTTTAAAAGTGCATAAAGGGTCATAAATCCTCCATAGCTCCATCCCCAGATTCCCACTCTCTTTTCATCTACAAAGCTTTTTTTTATCAATGTCTTGATTCCAGTAATTTGATCAGAAAGCTCCTTTTCTCCCAATCTACGATAAATTTGCTCTTCAAACTTTTTGCCTCTTTTCCCGGTCCCTCTATTGTCTAAAACATAAATTAAAAAACCTTTTTGTGCAAGAATCTGATGAAAAAGGAAAAAATCACCTCCCCACCTTTCAACAACCTTTTGACTGTGAGGCCCTCCATATATATGAACGATTAATGGATACTTTTTTGTAGGGTCAAAATTAACCGGTTTGATTAAATATGAGTAAAGCTCTATCTCCCCCTTTTTCACCTTTATTATTTCAGGTTTTGTCAAATTGTATTTTTTGAAGACATCCGGTGATTTTTCAAGGACTTTCATTATTTCCCCGTTTATTCTTTTGTATAAGGTTTTGAAAGGTAAATTCATCCTACTGATAATATCTATATAGTATCTGTTGTTCGGTGAAAAAGAGACATAGTGGGTGCCCTTTTCCCCTGTTATCCTTGATACCAAATTCTTTCTGTAATCTATTCCGTAAAGAGCTTTTTCCATTACATCATCCTTATTTGAATAAAAATAAAGAACTCCCATTTTTTCAAAATGTTTTGAGGGAGAGATAATTCCATAGTCTCCCTTTATGTATTTTTTAATCAATTGTCCATTAAAGTCATAAAGATACAGGTGTGCCCAGCCATCCCTTTCTGAAATCCAGAAGAATCTGTTTGTTCGAGAAAAAACAATCGGAGCCCCAAACAAATTGACATAAGTGTCAGACTTTTCTTCTAACAATTTTTTCAATTCTAAAGTATCCGTATTAAGTGAAAACAATTCAAGACTTTTCTGTCTTCTATCCTGTTTTTGAAAGAAGATTAAATTATTCCTTGCCCAAATCAGTGAAGGTATGTAATACTCGGATTTATCTGAAAATACGGTTTTAATTTTTTTTGTTGCAAGATCGATAAGCTTTATCTCTACGAAGGCATTTGGCTCTCCCGCTGCCGGATATTTTTGCAGATAAAGTGCCGGATATGAGCCATCTTTATAATATACCATCGGATATTCTTTAACTTTGCTCTCATCAACTTTCAAATAGGCAATATGTTTGCTGTCGGAAGACCACCAATAAGCTGTACCTCTATCCATCTCTTCAAGCGCTACAAATTCACTCATTCCATTTTTTATAGACTTGTTTTCTCTTTTTGTAAGTCTTATCTCTTTTCCCGTTGAAATTTCTTTTAAGTATAAATCATTGTTCTTAATATAAGAGATAAACCTATTGTCAGGTGATAATTTCGGATCAAGAGCGGGAACTTTTTCAGAATAAAACAGAGAGAGTTTCCCGCTTTTAATATCCAAAATGTAAATATTTCCTTCGGAAGGAATCAAAAGCTTTTTCTTATTCTTAAATACCTGATAATTTAAAACTCCTTTTTTCTTTATTCTGAATCTCTCATTTATCTCAATCTGCTGAAAATCAAGCTCTCTTTTTCCTATTATATCTTTTCCGTCCAAAAGTTTTTTAATTTCACCGGTTCTTAACTTCATCATATAGAGGGAGGATACCTTCGTTTTCATATCCCCTTTTAGATAGATTATTTTATAGTTATTTAGCCAATAAATATTTGACATTGAGGATTCTGGGAGAATGTTTCCATTGAAAATATCTTTTACGGAAAGTTGCTCTCCCTTTGAAAAACTAAAAAGAAATAGGATAAAAAATATTATAAAGACGATTTTTTTCATAAGACACCTCAGACTATATAATTTGTGAAGTCGTATTTTTCTATATTATTTTTTATATATTCTACAGTTAATCTTAGACCTTTCTGAAAAGATGTTAAAGGAAACCATCCCAATATATCTTTTGCCTGATTAAAAGAAGCTACCAAAAGCTCAACCTCACTCTTTCCGGGTCTGAATCTTTTCTCAGACACCTTTATTTTAAGTTCTTTATCCAAAATACTTCCCACAAGTTCAACTACCTGTTTAATTGTTCTTGCCTCTCCAGTCCCTATGTTTATAGTTTTTCCATCGGAATTCTCTGCCAACCCTGTGAGCATAAACCCTCTAACAGTATCACTTACAAAGGTAAAATCCCTTTGGGTGTCAATCCTACCGAGTTCTACCTCTCCTTTTAGAATTGCCTGTGATATTATAGTTGGAATTACTGCTCTTAAAGATTGCCTTGGCCCGAATGTGTTAAAAGGCCTTAAAATTGTTATTGGCATTTCATATGCATAATAATAACTCATAGCAACAGAATCCGAAGCTATTTTGCTTGCGGAGTACGGGGATTGAGGTTTTAAAGGATGCTTTTCTGTTATCGGCGAAAACTCTGCTGTTCCGTAAACTTCGCTTGTGGAAGTAATCACTATTTTTTCAATGTTTAAATCTCTTACAGCTTCCAGAATATTCAAGGTGGCTTTTACATTATTTATAACTACTTCATGTGGATGAACAAAAGAATAAGGTACTCCTATCAATGCTCCCAAGTGAAAGATAATTTGTTGACCTTTAACAGCATTTTTTACAGATTGTATATCACGGAGATCTCCTAAATAAATATCTAATTCGGAAAGAATTTCTCTTTCAACTTCTTTCAAAAGCCCAATTTCCCTTGAAGATGTATATCTTACAAAAACCCTGACTCTGGCACCCGCCCTCACGAGCGCTTCTGTAAGATGGCTTCCTATAAAACCGGCTCCTCCAGTTATGAGAACATTTTTACCTTTATAATCAATCATTTTTAAATTTATCACAAACAGAGTGGTGGTTCAAGAAACTTTAAAGTGTAATTCACTTAATATGTTTTACTTGACAAGAAGAAGAATTTTTAATATTTATAATTTATAAATAGAGGAGGTGTAAAGATGAGGAAAAAATATTTGATCACTGGTTTATTATTTATCTTTATTGTGAGTCTGGGATTTTCATATTTTACTGTAAATGAATATTTAAGAAGATGCAGGATGAAAATTAATAAGATTAATCTTGACAGAGCATACAAATTATTTAAAGAGGGAAGATATATCTTTCTTGATGTAAGAGAAGCGGATGAACTTAAAAAAAGGGGAACAATTCCGGGGGCAAAACATATTCCCAGAGGACTTCTTGAGTTTAGAATTGGGTGGATTACGGGAAATAATCTTAATACACCCATAATAGTATTTTCAAATGGAGAAAAAAGGTCTACTCTTGCGGCTTTTACTTTAAGTGAAATTCTTGGATATAGAAAAGTTTATCGCCTTGATCATGGGTATGAAGGCTGGAAGAGAAAGGGATATCCGACAACATTATCTCCATCAAATAAAGCTAAAACCACTCCTTCTAAAATAATAATAAAAAAGAAGATTTTTAAAAAAAGATAGAAATTTTTTATAAATTTATTTGGCCAATAAAAACCATCGATTTTGATTGGTGTCAAAGTAAAGTAAAAATTTATTGCCTTTTTCACCTTCCACAACAAAAACATTAAATTCTCTTTTTGTTATAATATCTTTTTCGTATTTTGTTGAAATTATTTTATTTATTTTATAAGTTTTTCCGTTATAGGTAAAAGAAAGCGGTTTTTCTTCTCCTTTATATCCTGAATATTCTGATACTTTTATTTTTTCAAACTTTCTCAATTTTGAAAAACTTTATTGAGAGGATTGCAAAAAATATTGTAAAAAGTGCCAAAATCACAAGATTAGTTAGCACTGAGACAAAAGGGAATTTGTAAAACAACAATTTATCAAGAGCCTCCATTGCCCACCCTGTAGGTAAAAGCATTGCTATTTTTTTCATGAAGTTTGGTACTATTTCTATGGGCCACCAGCATCCGCCAAGAGCCGCGAGAAGATTAGCAACTAAAACTGATATTCCGATTACAGCTTCTATTTTTTTTAATACTGAACCAAAGTAAATACTAAGTGAGGAAACGAAAGTAGCAAAAACTAGCAAAATGATTAGCATATTTAAAATAGGAATGAGTCCATATGAAACTGAAAACAATATCGCGGAAAAGATTATTATCATTAGAGAAACTAATATTGCAACAAACATATTTGTCAGAAATAATCCCAACCAAACTCCAACTTTACCCATTGGTGTTATTACAAACCTTTTAAGCATTCCTATTTCTCTGAGTTTTACAAGATTGGTACCCCCGAAAATTAAAATATTGAATAGAAGAAAAATAAGGATTGTTGCAGGCATCTGATGAATAACTCCCGAAGGAATATAACTTGCTCTTCCTGCCCATTCGGTTTTTACGGATAATATTTTATTAGGTTTTTCAATTTCGAGATATCTTTTAATTAAAAATTTATAAATAGCTCTGTATAGGGATATCTTTACCTGTATTGCATAATTATCTAATTTTGAACCTTTTATTTTGAATTTTAAAATTACTTTTTCTTTGTTTTTAACTTTATTTGAAAAATCGGGAGGGATAATAAGCTCTCTTAGGACCTTTTTCCCTCTTTTATTAAATTTTAAAGATAATTTCTCTTTTTTTAAATTATTAATAAGCTCTTTTGAAAACCCCCCTTTATCAAGATTCTTAATATAAACAATGGTTTTTTCCTCTTTCCCTTCACTATTATTTCCAAGACCCGAAAAGATAAAAAGAAAAAAAACGGGAAGAACAATCGCCCAAAAATAAAAAGATTTCTCTTTTAAAACCAACTTAAGTTCTGTTAAACTGAATTTTATTATACCTCTCATTTTACCACTTTTTTAAGAGCCCTTATATTCAAAAGATAGGATAAAATAAATAAACCTATCGCTATAAAAGCTGTGCTTATTATCAGATGATAAAATTTGTCCATTCTTTGCAAGACAAGAGAAATCACGGATTCTGTTATATAATACAGGGGGGATATAACAGAAAATTTTCTTATTGAAGCTGGCAGAACACTTACGGGAATAAGAGAGCCTCCGAGCATCGCAAACAAAAACACGAAGATCATCCCTATATTATGAACCTGCCTTTCATTGTTTGAAAGTCCCATAATCACAGCGGAAAGAAGAGATAAGATTATTGCCGAAAGAAATAGTGTAATTAAAAGCCATAAGATTGAGTTTGTTGTTATGTGGAAAAGCAATCTTCCCGTTATTGCAAGGACAAGCTCTATTGTAAACATAAATAAAATCACACTCAAAATTCTTGCAAAAAAATACTCTGATTTTTTTAATTCAGATAAAAAAAGCCTTTTTATTATAAAACTGTTTCTCTCTTTTACCATATCATTTAAAACAGCATTGGATATGAAAAACAGAAAAAAGAAAGCCATGCCGGTAAAATAAAAAACAGCCATTGGGATTTTCTTTTTCTCCTCTTTCACATCCTTAACCTCTATCTTTTGCTCTTTAAACAAAGGGATTATCTTTTTTATTTTATCCCCTATTTTATTGTAAAGAGTTGTAAAAGTTGTATTATCCATCTTCTCTTTTTTTTCTATCGATGTTCTTATAATTGTTATCTCATCTTTAAATATGGTTAAAAGATAATTTGTGCCATCTTTAATAATGTTTAAACCTGTTTCAGCAATCATGGGATAAATCATTTCCGTGGGATTTTTTATCAATTTTATCTCTGTTTTTTTCATCTCCAAAATATTTTTTGAAAAATTTTTCGGAATAATCATTACTCCCGAAACTTTTCTTCTATTTATAAGCTTCATCGCTTCAGGCTCTTTAACAACAAATGCTTTTATCTTATCTCTTGCATTATCATTGGAAAAAGCATTAACAAAAAAATCGGAGATAACTCCCCCTTTGTCATTATTAACAATTGCAAGTTTCAACGGGGAAAAACCCGAATCACCCGAACCTCCCCCGAAAGCTATCCACATTATGAGAGTAATAATTACTGGGGTAAATATATATAATAATATGAGAATAGGTTTATTCCATCTTCTTTTATAATCGGAAACAGCAAGTTTTAATATTTTCTTCATTACTCTCTTAATTCCTTCCCCGTTAATTTAAGAAAAAGGGTTTCAAGATTAGGTCTCTTTATGTCCATTGTATTGATAATAACATTGTTTTTCATGAAAAGCTCAACTACCGCTGGGATAATATCCTCTTTTTCAACATCTATCAAGATGCTCTCTTTTGAAAATTTAATAATCTTTACTCCTATGTTGTTAAGAATATTCCTTATTGCATCTTCGGCAAATTCTCCTGAGAATTCAACCTCCGTTTGTTCACCAAGTTGAGAGATAAGATCCTTTATTGTCCCCTGGGCTTTTATCTCTCCTTCATCCACAATGGCTATTCTATCGCATAACTCTTCTGCCTCTTCAAGCTGATGAGTAGTGTATATTATAGCCATATCTTCATTAACAAATTTTTTCAAAGTTTCCCTTATGTTAACCCTTGCTTGAACATCTATCCCTACAGTGGGCTCATCAAGGAAAAGAACTTCGGGGTTGTGAACAATACCTATCGCAATATTAAGCCTCCTTTTCATCCCTCCCGAAAATTCGGAAACTTTTGCCTTTTCTTTTGACTCAAGCCCCATAAGCCGCAAAAGATATGATGCTCTCTCTGATGCTTGTTTGGAATTCATACCGTATAGGGTTCCCCACAGAGTAAGATTATCGCGGGCGGTTAACTCCTCATAAAAAGCTATTTCCTGCGGAACAACACCTATCTTTTTTCTCCACCAGTTTTGATTTGAAAATATGTTTTTATCATTGTAGTAAGCATCACCTGAATCAGGTTCTAAAAGAGAAGTTAAAATTGAAATCGCTGTTGTTTTACCAGCCCCGTTTGGCCCCAAAAGTCCGAAAATCTCACCCTCTTTCACTTCAAATGAAATCCCTTTTAAAGCATAAACATTTTCATAGGATTTTTTTAAATTTGACACTTTTAACATAATTTTCTCCTCTAAAAGTAAAACATTTTATAATAGGGGTTTTTATCTGTCAAGAAAATAACAAATGGTGCCATGGAATTTTAACGATGCTACCATAAAAAGTTCAAAAAAGATTAGAAATTTTAGTTTTGTTGTTCATTAAGTTCTAAATTTTTTAGAAAAAATTCCGAAATTAATTTATGTTAAGAAAAAAAATTTTATTTTTGATGATTTTCTCTCTTATATTTGCGGGTTGTTTTTACTTTGATAATTTGAAAGTTGGAGATTTGAGCTCAACACTTACACCAAACAAGAACCTGAGGTTTAAGGTTAAACAACTTGCAATATCCCTGGATCGCTCCTTAAAATTTCTGAAAATGAAGCAGGAAAGAGTGTATGTGGAAAATTTGAAACCGCTCAATGGGGAAAGCAAACTTTTAGGGATTTATTTAAAGGAAAAACTAAAGGAGGAGCTTTTCAAATTGGGTTATCTGATTTCTACTGATGGAAAGGGTAAAGTTAAAGTATCAGGATATTATGTGAACAGAGGGAAAAAATTGGAGATATTGGCTTTTATGGAAGGGGAGGGAATTAAACTCTCGGAAGCTTCTGTGTTAGTAAACAAAAAGTATATTGAAGGCTCTCCCTTTACCGATGGAACTCGAGACTTCTTAACTTCAGAAAGATAATTTAATATTCCTTTTTTAGAATAATTTTCTCTCCATCGAATTTGACATCTGCGTCAAAGGCTACATAGTGTCTTGGTTTTGAATGCCCGAACTTGCATCCGCAAAAAACAGGATAATTTTTGTTTTTGAAAAATTCTTTTAATTTGGCTTTCAGGTGAATATCTCTTCTTCCTTTATTGAGAGGAAAGTCATTGAAAACTATTCCTCCTATATCATCGAGTTTCCCACAATTATCAAGATGTTCGAGGTACCTTATTACTCTTGATGAATCTTCGTTAATGTCTTCTAAAAAGAGAACCTTTCCTTTAAGATCAGGCTCAAAAAATGTACCACAGGAAAGACTGAGGAGTGTAAGACAAGCCGGAAAAGCCTTTCCTTTAAGTCTCAAATCATTCCCTCTGTTTATAATTACTTTAGGGCTCATTCTAACTATAAAGCTTTCTCTATTAATGAATGCTTTTATAAGATGCTTAAATTCCACTTTATTTAATTTCCCTTGAGTAAAATCCGGAATGAGCATGGGACCCATTATAAGATTTAATTCTTTATGAAATTTATGAAAGTAAAAGTGTAAGGAGGATACATCGCTTGCTCCTGAGAACAATTTTCTCCCATTTATTTTAATATCATCTTTTAAAAATTTCATAAGTGAAGTGCTTCCGAAACCTCCTCTTACAGTTATTATAAATTCAGAATCAGAGCTCAGAGCATCTTTTAATTCTTCAACTCTCCTTTCCGGAACTCCTGCATAATTAAAGAATTTTTCAAATATATCTTTTCTATAAAATGTATCAAATCCGTATTCCTGAAGAACTTTTATCCCTTTTTTAAAATTGTCTTTGCAAAAGGTCGAAGAGGGTGCTATTATCTGTGTCTTAATCCTCATTACTCTCCTCTAAAAGTTTCTCGGCTTTTCCCTTTTTTTCTTTTGGAACATATATATCCACTGTTCCCATGCCATTCATAGTTAATCCTATTATATTGCCAACGGCTTCATATTCCAGATATACTTTTATACCGTTTGATTCAAGAAGCCCTTTTATTATATCTGTTTCAGGTCCTCCATTTATTGTGGTCAGGTAAACAAAACCCGGGATTTTTGAAATGTGCTTTTTTTCTTTAAAAAACATTATAAACCCTCCCCTGAAATTTTATATCCGCAGAATTTGCACTTTGAATTCACTATATTATATTCCTCGATATTGTATCCTGTTCTTTTTATTAAAAGTTTTCCGCAATTTGGACAATAAGTATTTTCACCTTCATCTCCCCATAAATTCCCGGAATAAACAAATTTTAGGCCTTTTTCAAGAGCTCTTTCCCTGATTCTTCTTATTGTTTCAGGTGGGGTGGGATAGTGATTTGCCATCTTAAAATGGGGATGAAACCTTGATATATGCCAGGGAGTTTCATCTCCGAGTTCATTTAAAATAAAATCAATAATATCATCTATTTCTGCAGGATCATCATTAACTTCAGGGATAATAAGTGTGGTAACTTCAAGCCACACCCCCATTTTTTTCCATCTTTTCAATGTTTCCAGAATGGGTTTCAATCTACCCCCCGTATATTTTTTGTATTTTTTATCGGAAAAAAATTTAAGATCATTATTGGCAGCATCGACAAGCCCTTGTAAGGATAGTTGAGCTTCCTTTTCAATAAATCCATTCGTGACCCAAACATTTTTCAAACCCGATTGTTTCATTAATATGGAAGTATCTCTTATGAATTCATAAAAAACAGTTGGCTCATTATATGTATAGGCAATACCCACTGAATTATAGGATATTGCTATCTTCACAAGTCTTTCGGGAATCACATCCTGCCCGTAAATATCAAGGGTTTTGCCCTTTCCATCAAAGAAAGAAAGTGTATAATTCTGACAGAATTTACAAAACATATTACATCCGACAGTGGCTATTGATAGTATTTGTCTTGAAGGGTAAAAATGAAAGAGAGGTTTTTTTTCTATAGGATCCACTGCAATTGAAGCAAGTTTCCCATAAACAAGAGTGTAGAGTTTATCTCCCTTTCTAACTCTCACTCCACAAGCTCCTATTTGCCCCTCTCTCAAAGAGCATTTGTGGGGGCAGAGAGTACAAATAACTCTTTCTCCTTCTTTTTTATAAAATAGTGCTTCTCTCATCTTCCATCTTTTCCAGAGTTTTTAAAAACTCTTCTATTATATCTTCTTCCTTTCCTCTCTTATATATTACCCCTTTTTTAAATAAAAAAGCAACTCCTTGAGAAAAAGCAATCCCAAGTTCAGCTTCTTTTGCCTCTCCCGGTCCATTAACTTCACAGCCCATAATCGCAACCTTTATGGGAAGTTTTCTCTTTTTTATCTCTGGTATCACTTCTTTCAATCTTTTTTCAAAATTTACTGTAGCTCTTCCGCAAAGGGGGCAGGAGATAATCTCAGGGAACTTCCTTCTTATTCCCAAAGAACCCAAAAGCTCCCAACACACTTTCACCTCTTCTTCAGGAGGGGCGGTAAGTGATATTCGGATTGTATCTCCTATTCCTTCCATTAAAAGATTCCCCAGAGCAACAGAGGATTTTATTATACCTTCTGGAATAGGGCCTGCTTCTGTAACTCCTATATGAAGCGGATATTCGCTTCTTCTGGAAAACTCTCTGTATGCCTCTATCGTTGTTCTTATTTCTGAAGATTTTAATGATACTTTAAGATTAAAAAAATCATTATCTTCAAATATTTTTATGTAATCAAGAGCACTTTCGACAAGTGCAACAGAAGATCTTTTACCATGCTTTTTTAGTATGGTTTTATCCAAAGAGCCGGAATTCACTCCTATCCTAACTGCTGCATTATAATCCTTTAATGCTTTTATAATTTCTTCCAGGTTTTTTTTGCTCCCGAAATTTCCGGGATTAATTCTTATTGCATCCGCCCCAGCCTTTAAAGCCTCTATTGCGAGCTTGTGGTGAAAGTGAATATCTGCAATTACAGGAATAGGGGAGTGCTTTGTAATCTCTTTGAAGTATGAGATTTGGTCAAAATCAGGAAGTGCCAATCTTATTATTTCATTTCCGTATTCCACGGTTTTTATTATCTGTTCTATATTTGCTTCAACCATACGGAGAGGGAGAGAATTCATTGTTTGAACCCTTACCGGATTATTCCCTCCTATCCCTATATTACCAACTTTAATCTCTTTTGTTAGTTTTCTCATGAAAAATTATAACATAAAAATTTGGCTTATAGGCTTTTGATTATTTTTTATTAATTCACAAAATTAATAGCAAAATATTTTGAGATTTGGTATATTTATTTTACGGAGGTGAGTGATGATAAAAGTAAATGAATATTATGATGGAAAAGTAAAAAGTCTTGGGAATTCTCTTAATGGTATTCCTTTTACCGTAGGTATAATTGAACCCGGTGAATACTCCTTCTCAACTGAAAAAGAGGAGCATATGAAAGTAGTGCACGGTGAAATGGAAGTTAAGCTGCCCGATGAAGATAATTTTAAAACATACAGAGAAGGAGAGAAGTTTATAGTTTCTCCAGGGAAAACATTCAAAGTTAAAGTATCTCAACCGGTTTCTTATGTCTGCGAGTATAAGTAAAAAACTTATGTAAACTCTTTTATCTAAAAAGTTATATAAGCTTAAAATTATTTTATGGCGTGAAGATCCAATAATATCAAATGATTTCGTTCAAATGCTCTAATATCAAGGGTTTGTAAATGCACAAAATTTGTTCAATTTGATAGAAAAACCTTATTTTTGTGGGTTTGGCGACTTATTAACAGAATTTTTTAAAAAAAAATGTTGAAAACTTAAAGACTTATTGTTAAAAAATAAGTTTAAGTATCACAAAAACGATAATTACTAATGCATAATATCAGAGTAAATTTGAGTTAATGATTTTGCTTTTGTTAAGGGATTTGTTTTTCGAATTTGGAAATATTTGTTATAAATATGTTTAATACGGAACTATCTAATTAATTAAGTTTTTAGTGATACTTCTAACTTTTTTGAACTTGATTAAAAAGGGGTTTTAATTGTTTGTTGTTTTTGAGTATTTTCTTTTTTTTTCAAAATGTTATTATTATGAATGGTATTCATCAGGAGGTCTGAAAATGGATAAGAGAAAGGTAGAAAAAAAGGGAAAGATTAATAATGGGAAAAGCGTACTGATTACAGGAGCTTCTTCAGGTATTGGTTGGGCCACTGCTAATTATCTTGCTCAAGAAGGTTTTACAGTCTTTGCTGGTATCAGAAAAGAAGCTGATATCGAAAAAATACGAGGACAAAATAACCACAATCTTATTCCTTTGTATCCCCTTGATATGACCGAAGAAGAGCATATCAAAAAAGCATATGAATTTATTTCAATTGAATCAGAAAAGCGCGGTGAAAAAGGTTTGTATGCAATAGTGAATAATGCTGGCGGAGGAATTATTTCTCCTATTGAATTGTTGGACTTAGGGAAACTCCAAACAGAGCTTGAAACGAGAATACTGGGCGCTGTAAGTCTTGTGAAAACATTTCTATCTATTATTAGGGAAAACCATGGAAGAATTCTATGGATTGTAACTCCTGCATTAATCCCAACACCCTTTGTTTCAAGCATTCATATTTGTGATTTTGCTGTTAACTGTCTTGCAAGAACTCTAAGAATAGAGCTAAGCCCATGGGAAATTTCTGTTGTTATGATTCGTTGTGGAGGGATTAAAACTCCTGCAGTGGAAAAATCTTATAAAGAACTTAAAGAATCTTTTAAAGTATTACCCCATGAAAAGCTGATGCTTTATAAAGATATTTTAGAAAAAGAGGTTAAAAGATTGAAATCTTTTGATAAGGGTAGAACAGAGCCTGTTGAAGTGGCTAAAAGGTTTACAAGGCATTAACAGTAAAAAAACCAAAAAGCAGGTACAGAGTAGGTTATATGTCAGGGGGTTCCTCTTTTTTGGAGCTTCTTCCACAGCCTTTTGTTGATTGGCTTATGACAAAACGATTGAAAAAGTAAGAACTCTAATCCCTGAAAATTTTTGCAGTTTTGTTATTAACAATAAATAACTTTTACTTCCCTTATAAAAAATCTATGAAGACATTTTGCAATTTTAGATTTATTAGGTTGGGGAAAACTTTATAATCTTTGCTTCAAATTCCTCGGTTTTATAGAACACATTTTTTCTTTCTTCAAAGGTAGAAAGATTTTATTCTTAAGATTAAATATTTGTACCTCTCCTCTCAATTAATTTTTCTATAATTAATCCCATAATTATTACAAATATAATTGTCAGTACAAGCCTTAATGCCATAAATTTTATTCCCAAAAATTGAATTTCCACCATCTCCTGGGGTATCTTTATGCATGCCCATGCGGAAAGAAAAGCGATAATACAGGAAATTCTTGCTCCTTTTTTAAGAAGAGCCGCAGCAAGAGGAAAAGCCACATAAAGTGGACCGGTAGGTAAAGAGCCCATTATTATTCCAAACATTATTGCTTTTAATCCGGCTGCTTTTCCAAGATATTTAACTATATTTTCTTTTGAGATAAAAACATTAAATAGCCCTGTTAAAATCATTACCGCTGGAAGAATTGAAATCATTTCTATGAAAAAATTCCATCCATTGGTTATTATTTTTTCTTTTTTATCCGGGAAAGATAGAATTACGATTATTGTAATAAATAGGATTAAAATAAGAATCAGGATATCCTGTTTTATTTTTTTGCTTTTTTTCTTCTCTGTTTTCATAAGATTGCTCCGATAATAATTCCTATTATAATGGCAATGATAAAACTTAGTAGGTTTCTTAAAATGGCCATTTTTTTACCTAAAATTTTTATTTCAAGAGGGAGAGTAACAATCCCTATCATTGTCAATGTAGTAATAAATACAGCAACCGATGTGAGAGAAGCTCCGTTTTTGAGAAGAGAAGCAGCCAATGGAAAGGAAATTAGAGAAGGAATGTGTAAAAAGGTCCCCATAATTGCTACTATAATAACTCCCATAATACCAGCCTGCTCTCCTATTATTTTTGAAATGTGTTTTTGGGGAACTAATCCCATTAGCAAGCCTATTAACATTATTATAATTATGATTGTAGGTAAAATCCTGACAAATGATTTTACAGCTATTTTAAGTGCTTGCTTTGTTTTTTCTTTGTTCTTTAAGAATGCTATTATCAAACACAAAAAAGCAAAGGCATTAATGAATATGGCCGTTTTATTCATTGTCCATATTAGAACATATTTTAATCTTTTCGTAAATAAAAATAACTAAGGGAATTTTTTGGAACTATTGTTTCATACTCTTAGAATAAGTTTCAGCGACGGAATATTTTTTTTATAAGGGGATGATTTTTACTATGGAATCTCTTTTATTTCCTTTAACATTTCCAGCTTGAACTTTCTTAGATAGAAAATTAAAGCTAAAATAAGCCAAACAGGCATTGTAATGGAAAAGACTATAAACCAGAGCGAGAGCTTTCCTTGAATTTCACCAAAAAAAATTACGATTTCAGCTATAAAAAAGAAAATAGTGAAAGCAAACCCCGTTCCTAAAATAATTGATTCAAAGTACTTATTTATCCAAACGCCTCTTTTTTCTTCACTTATTTTTGGCAGATTGGTAATTAAAAAAGTAGGAAAATTACCCAAATTCGGATATTTATTTATAAGAGTAAACCTGTATTTTGTTAATAAAAGAAAGAGCACTGGGATTATGGTAGAAACGATTGGTAGAATGAAAAAACCGGATTTGTGCCCGTATCTTGTTGGCTCACCACTAATTCCAAAATGGGCAGGGACTGCTTTTGGCATTAGAAGATATGCATAAATTGCGAATCCCCACATAGCTAAAATCCCTAATATTATTAATAGTATGATAGTTTTCCCTTTTGTGCTTAATGGGGTAGGATGAATTCTTTCTTTCATTTTTAACTCCTCAGAGTTTTATGTAACCTGGCTCTTTTCAAAAAATTTCTCAGAACCAGAGTTAAAACAAAAACTCCTTTCTACAGAACCTCTTGGCCTCTGACTTTGTTTAAAATCAATCTTTTTTATTTTATTTTTTCTCATATCCTTAAACATATCTTTTGCTATGGGAAAATTTTGTTGGGTATATCAACATTTTAATCATTTTTTCCACTAAAACCCTCCTCTGTGATGTTTACTTCTCCCTTACACACAGGTGTAATAAAAAATGTACTAAAATATATTAAGTAAATAAAAACAAAAAATCAAGAAAAAAGGGAGAATTTAAATTTTATTTAAAAAATTTTTTTTGTTCAATTGTGGAATATTTCGGAGAAATTAGAGAGGGAGATATCATGGCTAATATTAACTTTTATTTAACCTATGACAGTTATCTCTGGATTCGGAATTAAACTATCTCATATAAGCTTTTTAGAAGTTTTTTGGGGTGAACATACCCTCTTAATAAGCCTCTCTTATTGACAAAAGCCTTTTTTTGTAATATTTTAGAGAATGAAAGTATTAATAGGTTCGGACCATGCCGGTTATAAATTAAAAGTTGAAGTCTTTAATTATCTGAAAGAGAAGGGATATGATATAGAGGATGTGGGTACTTATTCTGAAGAATCCTGTGATTATGTTGATTTTGCTGAGAAAGTGGGATCCGGAGTATCTTTGGAAAAAGCAGAAAGAGGTGTTCTGATTTGTGGCTCTGGAATAGGGATGAGCATTGTTGCAAATAAATTTCCCGGAGTAAGAGCAGCACTGTGTACCTCTGAGTATCATGCAAAAAAAGCAAGAGAAGATAATAATTCAAATGTTCTTACAATGGGAGGGAGAGTAACTACATTTGAGATAGCCAAACTTATCGTTGATGCCTGGTTCGAGACAGAATTTGCAGGAGGAAGGCACCAAAGAAGGGTTGACAAAATAAGTAAAATAGAAAGCAATAATTTTAAATAATTTTATAAATAAGGAGGTCTTTATGTTTTCAAAGAGGCTTTATGAAGTTGATTATGATGTTGCAAGTGCCATATACAATGAGGCAACTCGTCAGCATCATAATATTGAACTTATAGCATCGGAAAACTTTGTACCACGTGCAATTTTGGAAGCAATGGGCTCTGTTTTCACAAATAAGTATGCTGAAGGTTATCCGGGAAGAAGATATTATGGTGGTTGTGAAAATGCTGATGCTGTCGAAAGACTTGCTATTAATAGGGCTAAAGAACTTTTCGGAGCGGAGCATGCGAATGTTCAACCTCATTCCGGGACTCAGGCGAATATGGGAGTTTATATGAGTGTTTTAAAACCGGGAGATACTGTTCTCGGACTGGATCTTTCCCACGGAGGGCATCTTTCCCACGGACATCCTCTTAATTTCTCAGGACAGCTTTACAATATTGTTCCTTACCATGTAAAGAAAGACACTGAGACAATTGATTATGATGAGATAGAGACACTTGCAAAAGAGCACAAACCCAAGCTCATTATGGCAGGTGCAAGTGCTTATCCGAGATTCATAGATTTTGAAAGATTGAGAAAGATTGCCGATAGTGTCGGAGCATATCTTGTGGTTGATATGGCTCACATAGCGGGTCTTATTGCAGCAGGAGTTCACCCGTCTCCTGTTCCGTATGCGGATTTTGTAACATCAACAACCCATAAAACATTAAGAGGACCGAGAGGTGGTTTTATACTTGCCAAAAAAGAGCACAAAAAGCTTTTAAACAGAGAAGTTTTTCCCGGAATTCAGGGAGGTCCTCTTGTTCATATCATAGCTGCTAAAGCAGTTTGTTTTAAACTTGCTATGACGGATGAATTCAAAGAGTATCAAAAGCAGGTTGTAAAAAATGCTGCCGCTCTTGCAGAAGCTTTGAAAGAGGAAGGGTTCAGAATTGTTTCAGGAGGAACTGACAATCATCTTATGCTTGTGGATCTAACTCCTAAAGGTGTTACCGGGAAAGAGGCAGAAAAGGCTCTTGACAAAGCTCATATCACAGTTAATAAAAATACAATACCATTTGATCCCAATCCTCCTCTTATAACAAGCGGAATCAGGCTTGGAACCCCTGCTGTTACAACAAGGGGAATGAAAGAGGAAGAGATGAAGGCTATCGCAAAACTTATTTCTGAGGTTATTAACAATATAAACGATGAACAGGCAATAGAGAAAATTAGCAAAAAAGTTGATGAATTAACGGCAGCTTTTCCTTTGTATCCTGATATAAGGGAGGAGTACAAAAGAGAGTTAAATATCTAATATGAGTGATTATAAAGTCCTTGTTTCCTTTTCCGAAGACGAGATGGAAGGTTATGTCACTATTGTGCCTTATAGGGATGAAAGAAGAGGTTATATAGAAACCGAGCGTGAATTAATTCAACAGCTCAAAAAAGAAGGTATAGTTTACGGTATTATGGAAGATAAAGTAAAGGAAGCTATGGAACTTTATAATTTTGGTAAGGATGTTAAAAATTTTCTTATAGCTGTTGGAAAACCCGTTGAGAATGGAGTTGATGGTAAGGTTGAGCTTAAAGTGGACTTATCAACGCAACCAAAGATAGAAGGGAATAAAATTGATTACAAAGAGCTGGATAAGTTCAAGGTTGTTGAGAAAGGAGAGCTTATTGCAATAAAAACGAAAGCCAGAAAGGGGAAAAGAGGTATAACCGTTACCGGCCTTGGTAAAGAGCCAAAAGAGGGTGAAACTGTAATCCTTTTTCCGGGTAAAAATGTAAAGACAGAAGAAAAAGAGGATGCTATTTACTTTTATGCTGAGGAAACAGGATATGTGGTGTATCAGAAAGATAGAATCGCAGTTTTCCCAATGCTTAGTATCACGGGCGATGTGGATTATTCAGTAGGGAATATTCATTATAATGGAGATGTCAAAATTATGGGGGATGTTTTACCGGACTTTGTGGTTGAAGCAACAGGTAAGGTTATTATTTACGGAACTGCAATTTCGTGTACAATTAAATCAGATAGTGATGTTATTATAAAAGGCGGGGTTGCCGGGAAAGATAAAGGTAAAATAATTGCAAAAGGAGATGTTGATATTGGATACATTGAAAGGGGTTTTATTTATACAGAAGGCGATGTATATGTAAAAGGGGGAGTGCTTGATGGCAAGGTGGTTTGCGGTGGAACCTTTTACGGAGAACTTAGAACAGTTAAGGTGATGGAGAGTGAAATAAAAGCTTCAAAGGGGATAAATGTTTTTGTAGCAGGTTCTCCCTATAATAAAGAGCTTACTTTAATAACCGGTGTGGATGTTTTAAAAGAGAAGGAAGTTGAAAAATTCAGAGAGGAATTAGCTCTTTTTGTTAAAGAGTTTGGTGAAATTAAGAGAAAATATGGAGAGGATAATCTTGAGAAAAAAAATATGAGTGCCTTTTTAGGCTCTTTACACACTAAAGGAAAGGTGGAAGAGGACTTTGGAAGATACTTTGAACTCAAGGATATTATAAAGGGAAAATACGAAAAGCTTAAGAGACTTGAAGAAGGCGTATATGAAATAAATGCCATGATTAAGGTAAAAAATACAATTTATCCCGGTGTTAAACTTCAAATAGGACAATATAATCTAGTTGTTCCCAAAAAACTTCATAATGTTATTTTTTATAAAGATAAGGAGTCAGAAGAGATAAAATGGACAGTAGATCTAAAATAATCGCTATAAGCCAATACAAACCAATCCTTGGCGATCTGGAGAAAAATATAGAAAAGCATATAAAGAACATAGAGAAAGCAATAGAAAAGGGAGCCTCCCTTATAATTTTCCCTGAATTGAGCCTTACCGGTTATCTTTTAAGAGATTTGGTTTATGAGATTGCAATCGAAAAGGATAGTCCCTATTTTGATAGTTTTAAGAAACTAAGCAAAAAGATGGACATAGTCTTTGGATTTGTTGAAAAGGCAAAAGATAAACTGATATATAATTCTTCAGCTTATTTTTCAAAAGGAGAGCTTGTAAATATTTACAGAAAAATAAGACTCCCGAATTTTGGAATGTTTGAAGAAAAAAGATTTTTTAAAGCTGGAGATGATTTAGTCCTATTTAAAACGGATTTTGGGAATACTGGTGTTTTAATTTGTCGTGATTTTCTCTTTCCTTCCCTTGCTTATTCTCTATTTTACAAGGGAGCTGATTTTCTTATCTCAATTTCAAATTCTCCTTTAAGAGGTGTTGAGGGAGAAGAATACTCAAGCCAAAAGATGTGGGAGGATGCAGGTAAAGTTTACTCGCGTTTTTTTTCAATGTATGTGATTTATGTGAACAGAGTGGGATTTGAGGATGGTTTTGGATTTGCCGGAGGCTCTTTTGTCTCTGACCCTGATGGTAAGATAATTTTCAGAGCCCCCTTTCTTGAGGAGAATCTATATTTTGTAAATATTGATTTAAGTGTGAGGGATAAGGCAAGATCTGTTTATGCTTATTACAGAGATGAAGATTTCGAACAAATAAAAAGATTTATAAATGAAAGTAAAAATGAAAATAAATAGCCAGCTTGTTGAAAAAACCCTTGTTGAATTTTTAAAAGATGAAATAACAAAATTTGGTTTTAAAAAGGGTGTACTCGGTCTTTCTGGAGGTCTTGATTCCACTGTGACGGCTTTTCTCGGAACAAGAGCACTGGGTAAGGAAAATCTTGTGGCTCTGGTGCTTCCTTATAAAAGTTCTGACCCTGAAAATATAAGTGATGCTGTTGAAATTGCTAATATACTCGGAATTAAGCACTATAAAATAGATATTACTCCTCAAATTGACATATATTTTAAAAAAAATCCCACAAGTGATCGCCTTTTAATTGGTAATAAGATTGCCCGGGAGAGAATGTCAGTTATATTTGATTATTCAGCTCGCGAGAAGGCTATGGTTATAGGCGCATCAAACAAAACAGAGCTTCTTCTGGGATACGGTACATGGTATGGTGATCTTGCATCATCTGTTAATCCTTTAGGAGATCTTTACAAAACTCAGGTTTTTGAGCTTGCCAGACATCTGGGTGTTCCTGAAAAAATTATTAAGAAAACACCTACAGCTGATCTCTGGCCCGGCCAAACAGATGAGGAAGAAATGGGATTGAAGTATGAAATTACTGATAAAATACTTTATATGTTTTTTGATCAGAGAAAGTCAAAAGAAAATGTGATAAAAGCAGGATTTGATGAAAAGGTAGTGGATAAAATTTTAACTCTGGTAAAAAAGTATCAGTTTAAAAGAACTCTTCCCATTATCCCGAAATTATCTCATCGAACGATAGGTAAGGATTTTCTATATCCGAGAGATTGGGGCGTTTAATTTCCTTCAAAAACAACAACCCTGTTTTTCCCTTCTCTCTTACCTTTATAAAGGGCTATGTCTATCTCCTTTAAAATCTCATCTATTTCTTTAGTAATATCATTGTAGGCTGAAACTCCTATTGTAATAGTGATTTTAGTGTTTGTTGTTTTATCTATTGGAAAATCAGCAGTGGAAATTTTTTCTCTTATTTTTTCTGCTAAGGTTTTCCCACCTTTTAAATTTGTTTCAGGAAGAAATAGCAAAAACTCTTCTCCACCCCACCTTGCTACAAAGTCCTGCTCTCTTAAGTTCTCTTTTAGTGTTTGTGCAAATTTTTTTAAAACATCATCCCCTATATTGTGACCATAAACATCATTTATATTTTTAAAATTATCAATATCAATCAGAATTAATATAAATGGTTTTTTTGCCCTTTTAAATCTTATCTTTTCTTCCTGAATTTTTTTTAGAATGGCTCTTCTATTTAAAAGCCCGGTAAGAAAATCCGTGCTTGCCATCTGCTCTAATTTTTTTGATAATTTTGTCAAAGAATGATTTTTAAACTCAAGCTCCTTTGTTCTTTCGAAAACTTTCTTTTCAAGTATTTTTGTATTATCTTTTAGTTGAATCATTACACTTTCTATATCTACCGCCATTTTGTTTATACTTTTTGCTATTTCCGAAAGCTCATCATTACCCTTAATCTTGATTTTTGTTTTATAATCTCCCTTCGCAATTTTCTTTATTCTTTCATTAATGATAAGCAATCTCTGTAAAAATGACTTATCAATTATAATTAATGCCAGGAAATAAAAAATAATGAATGTTAATATAAAGCTTACTATTGAAAAAATAATAACTTTTCTTTCATATTTATATATTGGGGAAAAGTCAAAGACAGTTTTTAAATATTTACCAGTTGACCATTGAAAATTTCCTTCTCCAACCTTTACTTTTTTCCAGAGCTCTATTTTATTACCTTTTTTTATTTTTATGATTTTCCCGCTTTTTAATACTTCAAAAAATTCATCGCTTTTAAAGGAGTATTTCCCTCTGTTAATAATTGACCAAATTTTTTTCTTTGAACGGTAAAAAATATCAAGGGAAACGATATAATTGGATTTTTCTTCTTTGAAATTAAAAAAATTATTAATTATGTATCTTTCATAATTTACAGAGTACCTTTTCTCAATATATTCTTTAAGGTTTATAGATGTTTCCAGAAGATAATCTTTATTTTTCATTCCATAGTATGCGTAAAACTTAAATTTTCCCGTTTGAGCTGAAGGATCAACTCTCTCAAAAAACATTTTACCTGTCCTGAAAAGTTTTACCAAATTCTCCTTAAATTCTTCCCCTACAGAAAAAATGTTGAATCCCAAATCTATCTTATCAGAAGTTTTAACTATTACTCCATCTCTGTTAATAATGTATATGTCATCTATTTTGTACTTTTTCTTAAGTTCTGTTAGCTCTTCGTTCGTTATTTTATTTATGCCTTTATCTTTTATTTCTTTGCTTATTGATACAAGTGCATTTTGGCTGATTTTTTTCATATCTATTTCAAATAAATATAGAATTTTGTAAAAAATGTTGATTTTCTCTTCAAGGTTTTTTAAAACAAGCTTTTCATAATTATCCAACAATTCATTAAAAGCTTGATTCGTATATAAATTTGTAATTATAGCTATGCTCAAAGCAGTGAAAAAAATAATTATAAATAAACAAATAAGTAATTTTTTCTTCATAGTTAAATTAAAATTAAAAATATTTTTAACAAAAAAATTATATCATTTGTTTTTTATTCGGTAAAATGGTTTTTTCCCCCCCCTTTGTATTCTTTTTTTATAGGATATTTAATCTATTTTAAAAATTGGGCTTGAAATTTGTTAGATATTGATTAATAGAAGCGATGCTTTCCTGCTCTCCAAGACCTGTTAAAAAATCATTCAGAGCCTTTTCTATTTCACTCTGCTCTTTTCCGGAGTTAAAAATTGTATTTATTTGATTCAGGTAAGAATTTAAAGTGTCTGTCATCCCGAGAGGATTTTCTTCTTTGCCTGTTTCAAGTATTTTGTTAAGTCCTTCTAAAACCTTATCTGCTCCCCCCTGTCCGAATTTGCCTTGAGCATTGTTAATCGTATCTATTACGGAATTTGTGTTTGCTCCGAAATTTTCATTTGAAAGTTTTCCGAGCGTTGAAAACAGATTATTAAAGCCTTCGGTATTGTTTGTTTTAAGAGTGTTCGCATATGTTAAAAAGTTTAAGGCTCTTGAGCTCGTAATATCACTTCCCATTGATGTTAGAGCTGATTTAAAACCATTTATCACATTTTCATCACCCGTCTTTTGAGCATAAGAATATAAATTGTTAATTGTCTGGCCCAATTCTGAGATTGTGCTAATACTGGATTGTCCAAAAGCTGCATTTTTCAGAAGATCATTGCTCTTCACATTTTCTTGATTTAAAAGATTAAAGATGGATTGATCATTGTTTGTTCCAATTGGCGGTATACCTACCATAATCCACCTCCTATAAATACTATCGGAAGAATGATAAAAGACTTTATATCTTTTTTGAAAAATTCTTAATTTTTATCTAAGTTTTAAGAAAAAGAATGAGGCTTATCTAAAATAATTTGACTTTTTTAAAGTATATTTTAAAATTATCTTGACTTTTTTAAAAAATGGTTTAAAATAGTTGTATGAAACGCTATATATATAATAATGTTTTAAAAGATTTAAAAAAGAAGATGGTTTTTATAACAGGACCACGACAAGTGGGAAAAACATATCTTGCTAAAGATATAATGAAAAATTTCTTTAATCCTGTATATTTGAATTATGATAATCTTGATCATCAAAGAATTATTGTTAAAAGAACAATGCCCCCTGATTTTGATATTATTATCTTTGATGAAATACCCAAAATGCAGGGCTGGAAAATGTATTTGAAAGGATTTTTTGATGTTTTAAATGAGGGACAGAGCATTTTAGTTACCGGTAGTTCAAGACTTGAAACCTTTAGGCAAACAGGGGAGTCTCTTGCTGGTAGATACTTTCATTTCAGGCTTAATCCTTTGTCAGTGAGAGAACTAATTGATATTTATAGGCCTGAAAAAGCTCTGAAAAAATTAATAGAGCTTGGAAGCTTTCCAGAGCCATTTTTATCAGATTCGATAGAATATGCTACAAGATGGAGAAAACAATATTATACTGATTTAATAAGAGAAGATATTTTAGATTTTAGCAGAATAAATGAAATAAGGAAGATGCAATATCTTGTGCAAATCTTAAGAGAGAGAGTAGGAGCTTTATTATCTTACAATTCAATTGCAGAGGATTTGCAACTCTCTGTTCCTACTGTCAAAACTTACATATCTATTCTTGAGAGCTTGTATATAATTTTTTTAGTGAAACCTTTTCACAAAAATCTATCAAGAGCATTGCAAAAAATGCCAAAAATCTATTTTTATGATACTGGCTATGTTAAAAGTGATGAAGGGTTAAAATTAGAAAATATAGTAGCATTATCTCTTTTAAAAAGTGTTCAATATCTGGAGGATGCAAAAGGGAGAGATGTAAAACTCAGATATATAAGAACCAAGGATGGTAAAAAGGTAGACTTTGCTATTGAAGAGGAGGGTCAGATAAAAAAACTGATAGAAGTTAAAGTTTCTGACAACACTCCTTCAAAAAATTTATATTATTTCAAAAAAATATTTAAATCAGCAGAAGCTATTCAAGTAGTAAAAAATCTTTTCAATGAAGAGTATAGGGGAGGAATAAAAATAGTGAGATTAGCAAATTTTTTAGCAAACTTAGAAGCCTGAAAATCATTTAAAAGAATATTTTACCCCTTGACACTTTAATAAAAAATGCCTATATATGATACCGTAAAATTAGGAAGGAAAAATCAGGGGGTTGAAAAAGATAAACCGCGGTTAAAAAAAATTTTTTTAGAATTTTTCAAAAAAATGAGAGGTATGTATCATTATTTGCTACATACCGGGGGGTACAATAAGAGTAGATTTTTTAAGGAGGTGCTATCGCAGACAAAAAGCGCTCTTTGGAGCAAATGGGTTTAATCGTATTTTTTAAAAAATGGATTTATTTTGTTTGCAAAAAAGAGTTTTTGGGCGATAGTTGCTTTGCCTTAAAAAGAAAGAACAAATTGGCAGAGGCTTTTATAGTGTTAGGGAAAAAAATAAAAGACCTATCCGGATGGGCAAAATTTGTATCAAGGAGGTGTAGAATTTTAAAAAAAATATTTATTGTTTTGATGTTGATTTCATTGGTGTTTTACTTTTCTGGATGTGCGGCTATCTTCAAAGGTTCAAACAGCAAGTTGAATCTGTCTTCTGATCCCGAAGGGGCAAAAGTTTATGTTAATGGTAATTATTATGGCACAACTCCTACCAGAATTCTGCTAAAATCCAACCAAACCTATACGATTGAGTTTAAAAAAGAGGGGTACAAAACAATTACAAGAAACATTACAAATCATGTGGGGGCCGGTTGGGTTATTTTAGATGTCTTGGGGGGACTTGTTCCGGTTATCATTGATGCAGCCACAGGTAGCTGGTATGAGCTCGATCAGAAAAATATAAATGCTCTTTTAGAAAAGCAGCAGCCCTGAGATCTGAAGCTTTGCTGTAGGCTAAGTAGGGAAGAGCCCGAAGAGGCTCTTCCCTGAAGGAGGTGATATTTGATGAAAATTTTCATAAAAGTTGGGGTGATTCTAATTTCATTACTCATTTTGATAGGAGCGATTTCCTGTAAAAAAGAGGAAATCATACCGACTGCGGATTTTAACCTAATGCTTCATGCCCAAGGAAGATATATCTATGTACTTGGTGTTATCACCGGAGCTCGCTATGATTTAAATTTAACTATTAAAGAAACTAATGGTGTCGGAGCTCAAATTTTAAGTGTAAAAACTGTATATATTGATATTGTCGGTCATTCTTTTGAGTTTAATCAATCTCTTGCGGAAATTCTTGGTACGGGATATATTGGACCAAACCAGCAAATAAACCCTCATATTGTATCCAATATTGGAGCTGCAAATTTACTTGAAGCCAAAACGGTTCAGATGACAATAGAATTTCTTGATGATAATGCACATCATATCACAAAGACTGTTCAGGCGAGTGTTCAATGGTGAAGATATTATGCTGAACTTTTGTAGGTTTAAAAGTGAGATTTTATATTGAAAAGTTTCGGAGATGCTGTAAAAGTGTTTTTTATTTTAATCTAAAAAAATGAAAGCTGAAGTGGCCGGGAGCCTGAAAAATTTTAGATTAAGGCTTTTCGGCTGCTTGGCTTAATAAATTTAAGGAGGTGTTGTATGGAAAAATTCATCAAGGATTATTTTAATCAAATCAAAATCGGGGATGATGAGAAGGTTGATAGCTTTCAAGTGTTTCCTCTCTTTTCTGATATTGAATATGAAGTGGAATACCTTATGATGAAAGAGGCTCTTGAGCAGGAACTTTTAATAATAGAGGAGGTATCATCTTCAGGTGATGTTAACAAACTTACCGCTACAAACAAATCCGATTTGCCAATTTTACTTTTAGGAGGAGAGGAGCTTGAAGGGGCAAAGCAGAACAGGATTTTAAATGTTTCAATCCTTCTTCCTCCAAATGAAAAAACAGTAATCCCAGTAAACTGCGTTGAAGCGGGAAGGTGGTCTTACAGAAGCAAGGATTTTAAATCCTCGGAAAATGTTGCTTATAAGAGAATGAGAGAGAAAAGTTTTGAAGAGCAGTATGAGAAAAGATCCTATAAAATTGACCAGTCAATGACATGGGAGCAGGTTGATGAACTGGAAGCGTCCTTTTCCATAGAATCTCCAACCTCTGCTATGAAAGATGTTTACGATGCAAAGAGCAAAGAGATTTCGGATTATATGAACAAAATCAGCCTCCACGATGGGCAGATAGGGATTTTGGCTGTCTCAAAAGGAAAAATTTTGGGTTTTGATATAATCGGGCAGGCAAAGGGTTTTGAGAATGTTTTTAAAAAGCTTTTGAAGAGCTATATTATGGAAGATATGCTTTCCGATGAGAAAAAGAAAGAGTATTTGAAGGAAGATGAAATAAGGAAATTTTTTGATAAAGTTGTCGAAGCAAGTGAGAGAAGAATTGATGGTGTAGGACTTGGGTATGATTACAAATACAATAGTGATTATGTGGTTGGCTCTGTGCTTTCTTACAAAAATGAGATTATTCATTCTGTATTTCTTTCAAAAAGCGA
>CAZWJH010000007.1:0-52117 GCA_964634755.1 uncultured Clostridia bacterium | reverse complement strand
CTAAAAATCAAAAATTCAACCCGCTCTTTCATTCCTTATAGTTGACTCCTTATAACTTAAAAGATTATAAATTATTGTATCACCCCTTTCAAGGGATAAATCCTCTCTCCTTTAGAAGATTTCCCCAAATTTTTAGCTCTTTTTTTCGTGTTTTCCAATCAGGAAGGTATTTTGACAAAAAATTTTTGAACCCCTTTCCATGATTTTTATACTTAATATGAGCAAGCTCATGGTAAACAACATATTCAATCAATTCATAAGGGAAAAACATTAAATACCTATTAATACTTATGTTCCCCTTGGAAGAGCAGCTACCCCATCTTGATTTCATATATCTGAATTTAATATTATTAAAGCGTACACCCATTTTCTTGCTACCCTCTTTTAAAATAGATAAAACCATATTCTCAAAAGCAAAAGTTTCTCTGTGATAAAGGGCCTTTTCTTT
Source organism: uncultured Clostridia bacterium (assembly GCA_964634755.1). GTDB lineage: Bacteria > Acidobacteriota > Aminicenantia > JAMOAD01 > JAMOAD01 > JALXDT01. The sequence goes on along the minus strand of CAZWJH010000007.1, from coordinate 51,669 downwards.
TTTTAATTCCTTAACCTTTCTATACTCCAACAACCTGTTTTTTGCCCATCTTTTGTGTTTTATTATCAAATTTTTTATTTTCCCTTCAGGAAAAGTCTTAGGAAGCGTGAGATAAAAGAATCCTTTTTCAAAACTCAGTCTATAATATCTAACCTTTTTAAAAAGAATATTGAATTCAATCCCTTCTATTTTTACTTTTTTCATCAAACAAGTTTCTTAATTGCTTCAAGGTATTCTTTAAAACAGGATATGACTTCTTCTTTCGTAAGCACGGTTCCATCGCTTGGACTTGCAACTATCCTGTAATAAAAAAAAGGAGAATCCCCTTTATACCATTCCGCCACTGGTTTCCCCTCCTTTTCTCTTTTTTCTCTTTCCGCTTTGTTCAAAACCTCTCCCAAGCCTTTCAAATAAGTCCCTGAAGAGGGAGATGTTGCAATAATAAAATTTCCCGGATAAAGAGAACTCATTAAAAGAGAAAAACCTTTTTTGGAAGGTGAATTTGTGTAATCTCTCTTTATCCAATCCTTTAAAAGATAAGAAGATGGATTTATAATAAAAAAGTAGTCAACTTTCTTAAGTGCTTTTCCATCATTAGTTAAAAGCTCTATTTCGCCTGTAGAAGCTCTCATAGCATCTGCTAAATAATTTTTATAATCTTCAAAAATATTCTTCCTCGCCCTTTCATAATCTCTGTATCCTGACATATATCTCATCGCAGTAAATATATCCTCTCCCTTTTCAGCAATCTCCTCAAGTTTTGTTAAAAGCTCAAACCCTATTTCCATTCTCTTTTCTCCTATAAAATCAACCTTATTCTTTTGATTGGTACCCCTCTCATAATTTATTTGATGAAACATTGAGTAAAGAACAGCATAAGGAGTATCTTCAAGGGGAATTGAGGGAGGAAGGTTAGAAGAGTCAACAACTTTAGCGTATTCTGCAATTTTTCTCATTGAGCTTGTAATTTTTTCCCTTTCAACGACTTTTTCTGTTAAAAACGCTGATGAAACAGCATCAAAATCAGGATACCGATGGGTTATCAGTCTGAAATTTTTCACTCCTTTCAGGTGATTTAGAATGAGTTCGGGATGTTTTACGACCAATGTGGCAGCACACTCATTTTCCGCATCAGGCTGATGATGATCCAAAATCCCCTCTTCAAGTTTTTTCCCAACATCAACAATTATTGTCTTTTCTTGTGGGAAAAGCTCTTCTCCATAATCCACAAACCCAAATTTTTCAATAGGCATTAATTATTTTATAGGAAAAACACTTTGCTTGCAACCCCACATTGTCGGATAGACAAACGGCTAAATTTAACTAAACTCCCAATTATGATATTATAAATTATGGAGAAAGAGAGGTTAGATCTACTTCTTGTAAAAAAAGGAATGATAGAAAGCAGAGCAAGAGCTCAGGCATATATCAGAGAGAGAAGGGTTCGGCTAAAAGGAAAAATCATAGATAAACCCGGTACCTTAGTAAAAACAGATTCTGAAATAGAAATAGAGAAGCCCTTTCCCTATGTTAGCAGGGGTGCATTAAAGATAAAAAAAGCTCTGGAAAATTTTAAAATAAATGTAAAAAATAAAATTGCAGCGGATATAGGTTCGTCAACGGGTGGATTTTCCGAGGTTCTATTAAAAGAGGGGGCAAAAATAGTATATGCAGTTGATGTAAACACAAAACAATTACACTACAAACTTCAAAATAATGAAAAAATCGTAAAAATAGAAAAAAATGCAAGATACCTTTTACCCGAGGATTTTAAATTCGGAAAACCCCAGCTTTTTACCATGGATGTATCCTTTATCTCCATACTCAAAATTTTTCCGGCTCTCTTAAAAATAAACTCTGATGCTATCTTTATATCACTGATAAAGCCCCAATTTGAAGGAAAGAGGGAGTTTTTAAGAAAGGGAATTGTTAAGGACAAAAAACTTCTGTTTGAAATAATATTCGCTGTTTATAAAAAATTATTTGAACTGGGCTTATTTCTTAAAGATGTAGAAATATCACCCATAAAAGGACAAAAAGGAAACACAGAGTTTCTCTTTCTTCTTAATACAAAGAGTGAATCTTTTAATAAAAACATAGAAAAAAAGATAGAGGAGGTTGTCTTTGGGATATAAGAGACTGGGTTTTATTGTAAAACCTCATGCAAAGGGATTGGTTGAATATGTAAGAAAGGTTACAAAAGAACTCGAGAAAAATGAAATAGAGTATGTTTTTCCCGAAAAGATAAAAAATAGCATAAAAAAGATTCCAACAGCTCCGGAAGGCTCAATTTTTGGAAACTCAGACATAATAATAGTCCTCGGAGGGGATGGTACTTTTTTAAGTGCTGCCACAAAAGCAGCTGAGAAGGAGATACCTATTCTCGGTATAAATATGGGTTTTTTAGGATTTTTAACAGAGTTCACAAAAGAGGAGTTTTTCAACTTTATCCCAAGGCTAAAAAAGGATGAAATAAAAATTGGGACAAGATCCTTGTTAAGTGTTCGGCTTAATTCAAAAAAACATATAGCATTAAATGATGTTGTTTTCAGCAAAGAAAAAATTGCAAGAATGATTTTTCTAAAGGTTACGGTAAATGATTCATTTTTTTCAAACATAAGAGCGGATGGATTAATAATATCAACACCGACAGGCTCCACTGCTTACAATCTTTCAGCAGGAGGGCCAATAGTAACACCTGTTAGTAAAAATCTGATTATTACTCCTATCTGTTCCCATTCTTTAACTTTAAAACCTGTTATCGTTTCTTCGAGCTGCAAAATAAAAGTGGAAGTTTTAAAAGGTGATGATACTTTCATAACAATAGATGGGCAAAAAGGTATCAAGGTGGAGGAAGGAGACATAGTTGAAGTGAGAGAAGATGAAAAAAAGCTGAAAGTAATAAGCAATCCTGAAAGAGATTACTTCAGCATATTAAGAGAAAAATTAAAATGGGGATAATTGAGATAAATCAATTTTTGCCAGCTTTTCATTATGGAGATGCTATCGGATTTGAAGCTCTAAGTTTAAAAAAATATTTTCAATCAAAAGGAATAAAATCAGAGATATATGCTTATCATATAGATTCTGCTGTAAGTTCGGAAGCAAAATATTTTGAAGAGTATGAGGATAAAAAGGATGTGAAAATATACCACTTTGCAATTCCATCTTCTCTTACTGATTTTTTCTTAGAATCAAAAGGAAAGAAAATATTGATTCATCACAATATTACCCCCTACAAATTTTTCTACAAATTCAGAAAGGATTTATTCAGAATAGGCTATTACGGAAAAAAAGAGCTAAACTATTTAAAATCTGTTATTTCATTGGCAATCGGAGATTCAGAATACAATAGAAAAGAGCTTGAAGATATTGGGTTTAAAAAGACAGCAGTTTTTCCACTTATGGTAGATTTTTCAAAATACAAAAAAAATCCTGTGCCTTTGTTAAAAAAAATTTTTGATGATGGAAAATTAAATCTTTTAACAGTGGGAAGAATTGTTGCAAATAAAAAATATGAAGATATAATAAAAATCTTTTTTTACTTGAAAAAATATGTACACCAAGACTCAAGATTAATTATAGTGGGAAACACTTCAGCGGATAAAAAATACTATTATGCTCTTTTAGATTACATAAATTTCTTTTTTCTCACAACAAAAGATATTTTCTTTACAGGACACATTCCATACAATGAACTCTTAACATACTATCAAGTCTCAGACATCTTTATAAGCGCAAGCGAACATGAAGGATTCTGTCTTCCACTTGTGGAAAGTATGGTTTACGAACTTCCTGTTGTTGCATATAAAAGTACAGCTATTCCATATACTCTCGGAGAGACCAGTGTTAAAGTAAAAACAAAAAACCCTGCTCTTGTGGGAGAGCTGATTTATGAAATATGGAAAAACAGGGAATTAAATGCTAAAATAGTTTCATTACAAAAGAAAAGACTAAAAAAAATAAAAGAGGAGAGCTCTCCTGAAAAATTTTTAAAATTAATTGAGGATATTTTATGAAAAGAATAGCAATTGTTACCCCTGTTTTTGATCCTGAAAGTGAGGACAGAAAAAAAAGAAATATCGTAAATCTATCAAATAAACTTTTTCATCTTGGAAACAGGGTAACAGTATTTACAACAACCGCTTTGAGCACAAGAACTTACAAGCCTTACTTTAAAAAAGGAGAGTTTATTTACAGAGGAATAGATGTTTTAAGATTTGATTCAAAGATAAAGAAACAGTACAGTAGCTTTCAATTATTCACAAAATGGATTTTCTCCGGCCTTCATTCAAGAAGGGACGAAAACAACTGGCACAGGCAGGCAGGTCCCGTAGTGCCTGAGTTATTAAATAAAATTCAAGAACTTGAAGAAAATTTTGATTATTTTTTTATTTATGGAGAGCATTCATTTTTAAATGTAAATATAGTAAAAAAGATAAAAAAGCCAAAGATTTTATTCGTTTTGGAAGATAAAAGTGAGATTCTCGGGCTTGATATATTCAGAGAGACTCTTGAAAACAGTGATGTTTTAGTTTTCTACTCTCAAGCCCAAAGAGAGCTCTATTTCAGGATCTTTGATTCAATAAAGGATAAAAAAAATTATATTATATACCCAATAACAGAGGAAAAGGTTAGAAGTGATGATATTGCCAAATTTAAGTTTAAACATAGAATAAATAACCCATATTTATTTTACTATGGTCCTTTGAATAAAGCTTCGGGTGTGGGAAGACTTTTAAAGTACTTCCTCTATTACAAAAAGCTTAATTTTGCATCCCTTGATCTTCTCTTAATGGGAAAAAGAGAAATGCCACTTTTAGAAGATTCATCCATAACAATACTTGAAATTTATGATAATAAAGCTGTTTTCACTGCTCTTAAAGGAGCTCTTTTCAGTGTTCACCCTTCTCTGAAAGATGTCCTTTCCTATGATATGATGCTCTCTTTAAAAGCCGGAAAAACATTCATTGCAGATGAAAGAAATCATAATTACAAGGATTTTATTGATAGAACAAAAGCAGGGATAGGATATTCAAGCTATTTTGAGTTTCAGGAAGGAGTAAATTATCTTTTGAGCAACAAAGAGATAAGACAAAAATTAAACAGGAGAGCTTACAATTTATATAGAAATAGATACAGAGAGGAAATAATACTGGAAGGCTTTTTAAAATTCCTGGAGAGCCTCTTATGAAAATAGGTTTTGTGGTTCAGCGGTATGGAGAAGATATAATAGGAGGAGCAGAATATCACTGCCGTTTAATCGTAAAAAAATTAAGCCCTTATTTTGAAATAGAGGTGTTCACATCAAAGGCAAATGATTATATAACATGGAAAAATTATTATAAAGAAAAGGTTTCCTTTGTTGACGGAATAAAAGTAAACAGATTTTCAGTCAAAAAAAAGAGAAATCCTGTGAAATTCGGAAAAATTCAGGAAAAGGTTTTTAACAGAGAGCATACAGAAAAAGATGAGCTTAAATGGCTTGATGAGGAAGGGCCCAATCTTCCCTCTCTTATTAAAACTTTAGAAAGGAGAGAGGAAGAATTTGATTTTTTCGTATTTTTCTCATTCAGATACTATCATTCATATTTTGGAATAAAAAAATTTCCCCATAAAGCAATTTTAGTTCCAACAGCAGAGCCAGATCCAACCCTTCACCTGAAAATCTTCAGACCTATTTTCAACCTACCGAGAGGAATAGCTTATAACTCCTGGGAAGAAAAAAGAATTATAAATATTTATTCTGGAAACCATGAAACATACGGAGAAGTGGTGGGTGTAGGTTCAGAAATTCCCTACAAATACAGTGCTTCGGATTTCAGGAAAAAGTATGGAATAAAGGAAAAGTTCATACTGTATATCGGAAGGATTGATAAAAACAAGGGAGTAGATCATCTTTTTGATTTTTTCATAAAATACAAAAAAGAAAACAGAGGAGAATTAAAACTTGTCTTAATAGGAAAAGATGTTTATCCTATTCCCGAACATGAGGATATTATCTATGTGGGAGCTGTATCAGATGAAGACAAATACAATGCCCTTGCAGCAGCAGAGCTTCTTATAATGCCCTCCTTTTATGAATCCCTATCAATGGTAACAATAGAGAGCTGGGCTCTTAAAAAACCCGTAATAGTAAATGGAGGATGTCCAGTTCTAAAGGACCAGGTAATCAGATCAAAAGGTGGCCTTTATTATGAAAATTATTTTGAATTTAAAGAGGCGCTGGAGTACACATTAACAAACAAAGAAATTTACAAAAAGATGGGGGAAAATGGGAGAATTTTTTATGAACAAAACTATACATGGGATAAAATTACAGGAAAATATTTTAAAATTTTCGAAAATGCTAAAAAAAAGTAAAATATAAAGGGAGGAAAGAATGAAAGGGAAAAGACTGTTTTTAGTCGTTAGCTTAATTTTTCTTATAAATACAATCTTGTTTTCAGAGTTAAAGAAAGAAGAGAAAAAGGAATACTTGCTTCCGAAAGATGAAGTTATAAAATATTCAATGAAAATCAAAATTATTCCAAAAATGAGCTTTTTACAGGGAGAGGTGAATATTAACTTTAGTCCAATAAATAAAATCATCCTACTTCTTGACAAAAGGTCCCTGATATCTAAAATTTCAACAGGAATAAGAGGAACGAGAATTACTGTTCTAACGGATGAGGAAACCATAAACAATTTAAATATAAATTATGAAGAGATAAATAAAGAAACCCTAAAAAACATAAAAGTGTATCAAGTAACTTTAGATGAAGAAAAAGACAAGTTTTCTCACCTTGAGATTTTCTATAAAATCCTTATGAAAGAGAGAGCTGAAGATGGAAATATCTCATTTTCCCATTTAAAGAAAGAAGGTGAAGTTAAAGGAGTGATTGATAAAAGAGGCATTTTCCTTACATTTGGAAATCTATGGTATCCCTTTGTACCGGGGCATCTTGCAACATATCACCTCGAAGTTAATGTACCTAAACCTTACAAAGTTGTTTCAGAGGGAAAGATGAGAAAAATTTCAGACACTTTTAACAATACATTTTTCTTTGATGTAAATTATCCCGCAGAGGGAGTTGATCTTGCCGGAAGTGATTATATGATTTCCGAAGAGATTCACAATGGAATAAAGATAGGAACATATTTCTTTTTAAGAGAATCAAAACTATCTCCTCTTTACCTTGAAAAAACAAAATCATACATAGACCTCTATGAAAAAATCTTTACAAAGTATCCATTTTCAAAATTTCTTACTGTGGAAAATTTTCTTCAAACGGGATACGGAATGCCATCCTTTACACTACTGGGAAACAAAGTAATCAGACTTCCCTTTATAGTTGATACATCCTTAGGACATGAAATTTTGCACAACTGGTGGGGAAATTCCGTATATGTAGATTATTCCGGTGGAAATTGGTGTGAAGGGCTAACAGTTTTCTATGCGGATTATCTTTATTCGGATATGAAAGGTAAGGGGAGATCTTACAGATTCCAAATTTTAAAAGATTATTATTCATATGTAACCCCTGAAAATGAAATAAGCGTAAAAGAGTTTAGATCAAGAACAAACCCGGCAACAAGGACAATCGGATACGGAAAATCAATGATGTTTTTTTATATGCTTAGAAATCTGGTTGGAAAAGATATTTTTGAAAAGGGATTAAGAAGATTTGCTATTTTATACAAATTCAAAAAAGCATCCTTCGATAATATAAGAGAAATTATGGAAGGAGTTTCGGATAAAAACCTTACATACTTTTTTGAGCAGTGGACAGATAGAAAAGGGGCACCAAAGCTGAAAGTGGAGTTTGTAAAACAGTATAAGAGTGGGGAATTTTATATTTTAAAGATAAAAGTGTCTCAACTTCAGGATGGAGATCCTTATATAATGGAAATTCCGGCATTAATAATAGCAGAAGATGGAAGTAATATAAAACACACTATCTCTATTTACAGCAAAGAGCAGGAAATTGCTCTTCAACTCACCAAAAAAGCTGTGGGCTTTTACCTTGATCCGGATTACGAAATATTCAGAAAACTTTACGAAGAAGAGGTCCCCCCTTCAATATCTCTCTTTTTGGGAAAAAACAGTGTTGAGATAACAGGGGAGAAAAACAGGTTTGACAAGGAAATAGCCGATGCTTTTCCCAACAAAAAAATAGACGATACATCAAATAGAATTATCATAATAAATCCTAAAAAAGAAATAGTTCTTGAAAAATTAAAGGAATTGGGCTTTTCCACAAAAGTGAAAAAAGTAAATATCGATGGTTTGGAATACAATATAAAAGAGCTCAGCATTATTCTAACAACAAAAGAAGCCAATGGCTTTTATATGCTAATATCAACCTCAAACTTCAGCTTCCCCTCTTCAATCCTCCCGAGAATAGTACACTACGGAAAATATGGTCTTCTCATCTGGGATAAAAATCAAAACCTTATTAAAAAATTAGAGCTCTATCCAAAAACATCACCGCTGAATCTACACTTTTGAGGAAAAGCCTTAGCCATTTTTACTATAAAACTATCCTTCGTTTTGGTATAATTTGAGAGGAGGGAAAGATGAAAAAGAGATTAATATTAATAATAGTTTTTATCATATTTTCAGGGCTTCTATCAGCTCAAAATAATAACACCCTTTCGGAAAAATTCTTAAATGCTGAAAAAGAGCTTGCTGACATTTATGCACAATACAATGCTCTTGATGATTTTTCACCGGAAAAGATGCCTGGATTTAAAGAGCTTGATAAAATTAATCAGTTGGTTGAAAAAGTTGATTTTAACAAAAGAAAGTTTAACTTGCTTATAAAGCAGTACAATATTCTGGAAGACATTATTTTCCCGGAAGCTTTAAAACTCTCAAATGAAACCCCCTCAAAAATTCAATTTATCTATGAAAAAATCAAAAAATATACGGACAATGCTCCTTTGAGTATTCTATCCGTCCAAAAGAGAATAAATGGAATAGGTCTTTTAATTGAAAGACTTGAGAATGAAATTAACAGGTATAAAGCACTTTCAAGAAAAAAGGATTTGATAAAAGAAAAGGCTGAGAGTAAAGGGGAATCTTTATCAGAAAAAAAGGAATCTCTTTTAAGTGAAAGAGAGGAATTAATAAAGGTCCTTGAAATAGAGAAAAAGAATCTTGAAGATTTAATAAAAAAAGAGAAAAAGCAGGTTTCAAAAATTAAGGAAAAAGAGGGTGAAGCCGAAGAGTACAATAAAAAAGCAAAGAAAGCAAAAAACATAGTTCAAAGAAAAATATATAAAAATTTTGCAAAGGTAAGAAAACTAAGAGTGTTAGGTCTTGAAATACAAAAATTAAACACAATAAGAGCTTTCGTCTATCTTTCAAAAAACAAAGTAGAGGAAATTAATGAGAAGATAAAGCTAATTGACAAAGAGATAAAGCTAATAAATAAAAAGAAAAGAGAACTTTTAAGAAAGAAAATAATTAGAGGATTTATTGTTCTTTTTGCAGCTCTTTTAATTGTTATCTTTCTTATCAAACTAACAAAAAATATGGGAAACAGAATTTTGCAGAAATTGGAAGGCTCTGAAATTTCAGAGGACAGAAAAAAAAGATATAAAACTTTATTTTCCGTTGTTGTTTTGGCAATAAAGATAAGTTTATGGGTTTTTGCAATACTCTGGGTCTTAGGAGAGCTTGGTCTTGATTATAAACCCCTTCTTGTTGCCGCAGGAGGATTATCCTTTGCTGTTGGCTTTGGAGCCCAATCTTTGGTGAAGGATATAATTTCAGGTTTTTTTATTCTCATGGAAGAACAGCTTGCCATAGGAGATGTTGTTGATATAAACGGCAAAGTGGGAACTGTTGAAAAAATCTCCCTTAGAACAATCTCAATAAGAGCATTTGATGGTACTGTTCATATTATCCCCAACGGAAGTATTGCCAATGTGTCAAATCTAACCTATGATTGGGCAAGAACAGTTTTAAAAGTAGGTCTCTCCTATGATGCAAATCCGGAAAAAGTTGAAAAAATCATAAATGAAACAGGAAGGGAACTTTACGAAGATAAAGAGTGGAAAAAAAAGCTTCTTGAAGCCCCTTCCTGTCTCGGAATAGACTCTTTCGGAGACTCAGCGGTGGTTTATACTGTAATAGGAAGAGTAAAAGCAGGTAATCAGTGGGCTCTTGCAAGAGAAATGAGAAAAAGATTAAAGGAAAAATTTGAAAAAGCCGGAATTGAAATCCCATACCCTTATATGAACATAATAACAAAAAAAGAGGAATAATGAAAACAGGTTATGTTGACTCCCCTCTCCACTGGGGAAAAGCTCCACGCTGGCTTTTCAGCAGGATGGTAAGGCTTTCAACAGTAATAGTGGAAGCTATTCTAACGGAATTTTCAAGGGAAACTTTACTCGAAAGACTATCTGATCCTATTTGGTTTCAATCTCTCGGAAATGTTTTGGGTTTTGACTGGCACTCATCGGGTCTTTCCACAGTAACAGCCGGTGCCGTAAAAGAGGCAATAAATAAAATTTCAAAAGAAGCTAAATTATTTGCTGCCGGAGGAAAGGGAAAAGCAGCTTTAAGAACTCCTAAAACAATAGAGCTCATAGGAGAGCAATACTCATTTGATTACAATTATCTTATAAAAGCAAGTAAAATTTCGGCAAAGGTTGACAGTTCCTGCATACAGGATGGCTACTCAATTTATCACCATACAATTTTTTTCACAGATACGGGAAAGTGGACGGTAGTTCAGCAGGGAATAAAGGAAGAGATAAGAAGGGCAAGAAGATATCACTGGTTTTCAGAAAAAATAGAGGATATGACAGAAGAACCACATTCCGGAATAGAAGGAAAAAGAGAAAAAAATGTGTTAAATCTTGTTTCAAAAAATTCCAAGAAAAACAAAGAGGGTATTCTTGAAATCATAAAAGAAAAACCTGAAAAATTTGAAAAAGACATAAAAAAAATCATAATGCCTGAGCATCACTATATTAAGCTTTCGGATATGAATCTGAAGAATTTAAAAAGAATTTCGGAGAAAGCCTATGAAAAACAGGTGAAAAATTTTGAAGAACTCCTTGAAATAAAAGGTACGGGGGCAAAAGCATTAAGAGCATTATCCCTTACCTCAGCAGTAATTTACGGGGAAAAACCGAGTTTCGAAGATCCCGTTATTTTCTGCTATGCTCACGGAGGAAAGGACGGAACTCCTTATCCTGTTAACAGAAAAGGATATGATGAAACAATAGAAATTATCGAAAAAGCCATAAAAAAATCCAGAATAGGAAACAGAGAGAAAATGGAAGCTTTAAGAAAATTAAATAAAATTTTTTAGGAGGAAAAAATGGATTACAAAATCGAAGGAGACAATTTACAGGTTCTCCGAATTTATTTAAAGCCGGGAGAAGAGATTTACGCTGAAGCTGGAAAAATGGTTTACAAAACGGATAATGTCAATATGGACACAAAAATGCAGGAGATTCTCTCGGAAAAAAAATCTGGGGAGCTGTAAAGAGAAAGATAGCAGGAGAATCTCTTTTTACAACACACTTCACCTTAAACTCAGGAACAGAGGGAGAAGTTGGTTTTGCAGGAGATTATCCCGGAAGAATTCAGGCAATAGATGTGAGCAAAACAGCTTTCTTAGCTCAAAAAGATGCTTTTATTGCAGCGGAAAAAAATGTTGATTTTTCCATCGCATTTCAAAAAAAGATAGGAGCAGGTCTTTTCGGAGGAGAAGGTTTTATTTTGGAAAAATTCTCAGGACAGGGTATTGTTTTTATCCATGCTGGGGGAGATTTTATCACCTTTGAGCTTCAGCCCGGAGAAACAATGCAGATAGACACAGGCTCTGTGGTAGGCTTTGAAGAGAGCGTAAATTATGATATTCAATTTGTCGGAGGTATAAAAACAGCCATATTCGGAGGAGAGGGGCTCTTTTTGACAACAGTAAAGGGTCCCGGAAAGGTAATTCTTCAATCAATGACACTTTCAAAACTTAGAAGAGAGTTAGGTCTTTATGCGGCAAAGCCCGGCGGTGGTAAAGCAACCGGTTTGGGAGCTGTTATAGATATTCTTTCGGGTTCAAACGATTGATTTAATTGAAATATTCTCAGCAATAAAGGAGGGAGTTTTATATCCAACTCTTATAGTCTGTCCGTTTTTGGTACAAACACCCTCATAACCATTGCAATAAACAGATGAGGAAAATTCCGAAATTTTAAGAAAATCAGCAAGAAAGTTACCCTTTATTAAAAAATTATCTGTAAAACCTGAGATTTCTCCATCCTCAATATAATAGGCTGCTGTGACTAAAAATTCATAATCCAATGTTTCAAAATTCAAAGCACCAAATTTAATTCTTTCAACAAGAAAACCCTCTTTTATTTCATTTAAAAGAGCTTTTTCCTCTTTTGTCTTCAAAGCTTTCAAAACAAGAAGGTTTTGCCTCGGAAGAGGAACAGTTCTAAAACTCTCCCTCCTTCCTCGCCCTGCTTTTCCAAAGCCCTTTAATGAAAAGGAAAAATCAGAGAGAAAACTTTTTAAAACACCCTCTTCTATTAACACCATCTTTTCCTCAAAAAAGCCTTCATCATCGGGTAAAGAGGAGTGATCCTCAATTGAAATATTTTTACTTATCAATTGCTTTCCAAAATTTTCCTTTTTAAAAGGCGTTTTTGATTTTTCCGAAAGATCAGCTTCAAGCAGATGGCCGAAAAACTCATGAATAATCAAACCTGCTGCCTGCCCTCTGAATAAAACAGGATATTTCCTATTTTTTACTTTTAAAGAATTTTTTGATTTTTCAAGATAAAGGGAAAAGTTTTTTTCAACTTTACTAAAATCAATCCCCCCCTTTTCAAAGCTGAAATCACTATCTTCAAAAATATTATTGCCTTTTTTAACAGAAACTTTAAAAGTTTCCAAATACTCGCTTTTTTCCACTCTCTCTCCGGAAGGGGAAAGAATCTCCTTTTCACTTGAAATTATTCTAAACACTGCTGTTGAATCAGGCCATCTTTTTAAAAAAGCTTCTATTTTATCCCTTTCCGGAAAAAGAAAACTGAATGGTCCTCTGAGATCCTTTTCTTCTAATATCTCAAGCTTTTTGTCTCCATTTTTAGAATAATGGGTTTGGGACTTCCCCTCACTCCTTCTATTGATATAGTTTCTGAGCCCTTTGGCAATTTTTATCTCAAAAAAATCTGTTCTCTCTTTAAATTCGGAAAAAAGCATTTACTAATCTATCCCATCTATTAAAACTTTTCCATCTCCCTCTGTAATCTCTCCGATTAAAAAGGCTTTTTTATCTTTTAATTGAGAGCTGAAAAGTTCTTCTTTCCCCTTTGATACAACTGCAATCATTCCTATTCCCATATTAAAAGTTCTGAATGCCTCTTTTTTTGTAATACCACTCTCTTTTACAAGAAAATCAAAAAGAGGGGGGATCTCCCATGTAATTTTTATTTTAACTCCTCTGTTTTTAGGAAGAATCCTCGGAATATTCTCATAAAAGCCTCCCCCTGTTATATGAGCAAGACCTTTTATAAAACCTTGCTTTACAAAAGGAAAAAGCTCATTAAGATAACTCTTGTGAATAGCAAGAAGTTCCTCCCCGACTGTTCTTCCGGTAGGTTTGAAAACATCATTAATATCCATTTTTAGCTTATCAAAAAAAATCTTTCTTGCAAGGGAGTAGCCATTTGTGTGAAGACCGGTAGAGGGAAAACCTATAAGAATATCCCCCTTTTCTATCTTACTTCCGTCAATCACTCCATTTTCCTCAACAATACCCGTAATAAATCCGGCAAGGTCAAAATCCCCTTCAGCATAAAAACCGGGCATTTCAGCGGTCTCCCCTCCTAAAAGAAGACAATTGTTTTCACTACAGGCTTTGGCAAGACCTTCGACCACAGAGGCGGCTATCTCCGCTTTGAGCTTCCCTGTTGCAAAATAGTCAAGAAAATAAAGAGGCTTTGCTCCCATAACAAGAATATCATCAACACAATGATTTACCAAATCCTGTCCCACTGTATCATAAACACCGGCTATTATTGCAACCTTAATCTTTGTTCCGACACCATCAGCACTTGAAATAAGATAAGGGGAGCTAAAGTTTTCGGGAATTTTGTACATCCCACCGAATCTCCCTATCTGCTCCTTCCCTTTGTACTTTGAAAGAACTTTTTTTATAAGTTCAACAGTTCTGTTTCCCTCATCAATATTTACACCGGAATCTTTATATGAAATTGCCATTTTTATCTCCTTTAACTCAATTTATACTTTTCATTATAAAAAACTCTCTTAACATCCTTTACTCCTATGCCTTCAAGAACTTTTTCAAGGTGCTCCTGAGCCTCTGGCTCTCCATGAACGAGGAAAATTCTTTTTAATTTATCAAGATCAAATTGGGACACATACTCTTTCATTTCACTGTAATCAGCATGGGCACTGAAAGCATTGATTATTTTTATTCTTGCATTAACTTTTAGCTTTTCACCGAAAATTTTAACCTCAGGCTCTTTATCCGCCAATCTTCTTCCCAAAGTGTGTTGAGCCATAAAGCCAACTATTAAAATTGTGTTCGCAGGATTTTCAATATTATTCCTCAAATGATGAACTATTCTTCCGTGCTCGCACATCCCACTTGCGGAAATAATAATGGCAGGATGTTTCAAATAATTGAGCTTTTTACTATCTTCAACATTAACAATATAGTTTACACCGTCAAAATCGAATGGGCTTTCCTTTTTATCGTAAAAAGTTTCAAAAGTCTTTCTATCAAAACACTCAGGATGACTCTTAAAAATAGAAGTGGCATGAACAGCCATAGGGCTGTCAATAAAAACCGGTAGTTTAGGTATTTTGTTTTCAAGCAAAAGCTCGTGAATATGATAGATAATCTCCTGTGTTCTTTCAATTGCAAAGGCAGGTATTATAATTTTGCCTCCCTTTTTGTATGTGGAATTTATAACTTCAGAAAGTTCTTCTTTCACTGTTGAAATATCATCATGGAGCCTGTTTCCATAGGTGCTTTCAAGTACAAAATAATCAAGATCAGGGAGTTTTTGAGGATTTCTTAAAAAGGGAAGCCCTTCTCTTCCAAGATCACCTGAAAAGCCAACTTTTAAAGTTTTATAGTGGTCAAGCTCTATGTTAAAGAGAATCATTGACGAGCCAAGAATGTGTCCTGCATCATAAAACTCTGCTTCCACCTTGTCAAAAACTTTAAGCCTTTTGTTATAAGGATAACTAACAAAGTGAGAGAGAGTATCAGTAACATCCTTCTCATCATAAATGGGATCATATACCTTTAAATCTTTTCTCCCTTTTCTAATTAACTTCTTAATAAACTCCGTATCTCTTTTCTGAATATGAGCACTATCATAAAGTACCAAGGAGGCAAGATCATAGGTGGCCGGTGTTGAGTAAATAGCACCTTCATAACCACCCTTTATGAGAGATGGAAAATTTCCTGTGTGATCAAAGTGACCGTGGGTTAAAAAAGCAACCTCAATTTCTTTGGGATCAAACGGCAGATTTTTGTTTTTATTGTATGTCTCCTCTCTTCTTCCCTGAAACATTCCGCAATCAATAAGAATCTTTTTCCCGTCAACCTCAAGAATATGCTTTGAGCCTGTTACTTCCTGAACAGCTCCGTAAGAGTACAATCTAACATGTGTCATGTTTTCTCCTTAAAAACTAAAAATTGTTTTTCCCTTGAAAATAAAGCTATTATTTTCTCCCTTTTTTATCTCAAAATCAAGATTGGAATTATTAACAAAAGTTCCACTCTTTCCTCCGCTTTTATAAAGAAGTGCTACTTTTTCAATAACAGCTCCTCTTTCTTCCCCCTTAACCATATCATAAATAGTTGAAAGAGCTGATAAAACAGAAAAAATGGCCTCCATTTCAATTCCTGTTTTATAATGGGTTTTTGCAAAGGAAAAGCAGTGAATAAAATTTTCTTCCATGAAAAATTCTATTGCTATTTTTTCTATTGGAATAGGGTGTGTCAAAGGAATTATGTTGGAAGTGTTTTTTGCCCCGAAAATACCCCCGATCTTCGCAATCTCAAGAACATTCCCCTTTTTTAATCCATCCTCTTTTATTAGAGAAATAACTTTTTCCGAAAGCATTATTCTACCGTATGCTATTGCTATTCTCTCACTAACTCCCTTATCTCCCACATCAACCATATTCACACTTCCCTTTTTATCAATATGAGTTAAAGACATTTACCCTCCTATCTGATACATATTTTTACCGGAAATCATGTTTTCAAGAGACATATTGTGAGAGAGAGGTTTTTTTTCAAGAGCTTTTTTTGCAGCAGAAATAAGAGCTTTTTCATCTCTTTTCAAAACAGCCTCTTTTATGGAAACCTCATCATCAAGCGCAAGGCAAACTCTAAGTTTTCCGTCCGATGTGATTCTTATCTTATCGCAGGTTTCACAAAAGTTGTGGGTAAGTGCTGATATAAAACCAATTATAGCATTGATTTCCTTTATTTCGTAATATTTTGAAGGACCGACCCCGAATCTTTCTTTCAAGGGAATAATTTTATAACTTTTCCTTATGTGAATTTTAGCACTGTCTTCGGATAAAAACTCTTTTCTAACTTCAGAACTTATCGGCATAAGCTCAATAAATCTTACGGGAATATCCTTCTCAGCTCCGTATTCAATTAACGGTATTAAACCTTCAATATTTGACTTCATTAAAACAGAGTTAAGTTTAACATTTAGACCCGCATTTACAGCCTCTTCTATACCCTCCAAAACTCTTTCGAGAGCATCCACTCTGGTAATTTTTTCAAATAGTTTTCTATCAAGAGTATCAAGGCTCACATTAAGTCCCTTTATACCTATTTTCCTAAGCTCCTTTGCACTTTCTTTTAAAAAATAGCCATTTGTTGTGATGTAAATATTTTCAAAAATCTCTCTTAAATTTTCCAAAAAAGAGAGAAAGCCCTTTCTTATAAAGGGTTCTCCTCCGGTAAGTCTTATTTTCTCAATCCCATATTCTCTTAAAACTTTTGCCATAAAGAGAAAATCTTCATATGTTAAAATCTGATTGTGAGGAATATATTTAAAATCCTTAATAGGCTTACAATAAAAGCATCTGAAATTGCATCTGTCAGTAATGGAAAGCCTTAAATAGGTAACCTTTCTGCCAAATTTATCTATGAGTTCTTTTTTCATCCTAAAACATCTGGGTACGCCAAAGATCGTGAAGGTGAATAAGACCTATGACTTTATTATCTTTATCTACAACAATCAATGATGTTATCTTTTTTTTCTCCATAATATTCAAAGCTTTAACACCTATCTCTTCAGGTGAAATTGTGAGAGGGTCAGGGTGCATACAATCCATTGCTTTTTTATTTTCTATGCTTCCGTATTTTACAAGAGCTCTTCTTATATCTCCATCTGTGATTATTCCGGACAAAATATTATCTTCCTTTACTACAATTGCAACACCGAGTCTTTTTTCACTAACAATTTTTACAACATCGAGCATTTTCATTTTCTCTCCAACAAGAGGTAAATCCTCCCCTGTGTGCATCAGATGTTTTACTTTAACAATCTTTTTTCCTATTTTTCCCCCCGGATGAAAATAGGCAAAATCATCCTTTGTAAAACCCCTTTTTTCCATTAAAGCAACTGCTATGGCATCTCCCATTGCAAGGGTGGCTGTGGTTGATGTGGTAGGAACAAGACCTATGGGGCATGCTTCCTTTTCAATTGTAATTGGAATAACAATATCAGAATACCTTGCAAGGGTTGAATCTTTGCTTCCGGTCAATGAAATTAAAACATTCCCATTCCTCTTAATAAATTCCAAAAGATTTTTGATCTCAGCTGTTTCGCCGGAATAGGATAAGGCTATAACAATATCATCAGGTAAGATAGAACCCAATTCCCCGTGAACAGCCTCTGCCGCATGGAGAAAAATTGCGGGGGTTCCGGTTGAAGTAAGAGTTGCCGCTATTTTCTGAGCAATAAGTCCGCTTTTTCCTATACCGGTAAGAATTATCCTCCCTTTTGCTTTATAAATTATTTCGACAGCTTTGTCAAAAGATTCGTCCAAAAGCTCAGAGAGTTTTAAAAGAGCTTTTCCCTCTATTTCAAGGACTTTTCTACCGGTTTCCCTCATGAAACAGCCTCTCTGATTTTTAAAATTTCTTTTAAGATTGTCTCAAGCTTAGAAAGCTTTATTGAATTGGGTCCATCCGAAAGCGCTTTGTCAGGGTCAGGATGAACCTCCATAAAAACAGCATCAGCTCCAACAGCAACACCGGCTTTTGCTATATATGGCGCAAGCTCCCGGTTTCCCCCGGATTTATTTCCAAGACCACCGGGTTTTTGAACTGAGTGTGTAGCATCTATAACAACAGGATAACCTTTGCTTCTTATGATAGGAATAGAAGTTATATCCACAACAAGATTATTGTAGCCAAAGGAGCTTCCTCTCTCAGTAAAAATTATTTTCTTATTTCCTGTGCTCTTTATCTTTTCGGCAATATTTACCACATCCCACGGAGCCAAAAACTGTGCTTTTTTAACATTCACCGGCTTCCCTGTCTTTCCAGCAGCTATTAGAAGATCTGTCTGCCTTGACAAAAAGGCCGGAACTTGAACTAAGTCAACAACTTCGGAAACAGGTTGAGCCTGACTCGGAAGATGAATATCCGTGGTAAGAGGAAGCTCAAAATTTTCCTTAACCTTCTTAAGCACTTCAAGACCTTTTTCCAAACCGGGACCTCTGTAAGATGCTATCGAGGATCTATTTGCTTTATCAAAAGAAGCCTTAAAAATAATCTTAATTTTTAGCTTATCAGAAAGACTCTTTAATTCTTCGGCTATTTCAAAAACTACATCCTCTCCCTCTATCACACATGGACCTAATATAAAGAAAAAATCTTCTCCGACTTTCATATCATCAATTTTTATCATTTTTTTCCTTTTTATACTTATAGGCAGCTTTAATAAAAGAGACAAAGATAGGATTAGGAGAATCCGGCCTTGATGTAAATTCAGGGTGAAATTGACACCCTAAAAACCATCTATTATTTTTCAGCTCTATAATCTCCACCAAATTTCTTTCCGGATTCTTTCCTGCAATAAAAAGTCCCTTTTCTTCCAAAAGAGTTTCATATTCAGGATTAAATTCGTATCTATGTCTGTGTCTTTCATAAAATGATTTTTTCTTATAAGCTTTAAAAGCAAAAGAATCTCTTTTAACCTCACAGAGATAATCTCCAAGTCTCATAGTCCCACCAAGGTCTTCAACATTTTTCAATTCTTTGAGTTTTAAAAAAACTTTGTGAGGAGATTTTGGGTCAAACTCAGCTGAATTCGCTCCCTTTAAACCTGCGACATTTCTCGCAAACTCTATAACTGCTGTTTGCATACCGAGACAGAGTCCTAAATACGGAATATTATTTTCCCTTGCATATTTAATAGCAAGAATCATTCCCTCGATTCCTCTTTTCCCAAAACCTCCGGGTACAAGAATCCCATCAGCATCTTTTAAATAGGAATCAACATCTCCCTCCTCAAGATCCTCTGCTTCTACCCAAACCAAATTTACTTTTAAACTTGAAGGAATCCCTCCATGTTTTAATGCTTCCGAAAGACTTTTGTAAGAATCCCTGTACTCCACATATTTACCAACAATATGAATAAAAACTTCATCTTTTGGCTTTTTAAGTTTTTTTACTATTCTCTCCCAATTTTTTATATTAAATCCTTTGCTCTTTAAATGCAAAAACTCAAGAATCTTTTTATCCAACTTTTCCCTTTTAAAGATAAGGGGTATTTCATAAATTTCATCAACATCTTTTGCTGTTATGACAGCATCATAAGAAACATTTGTAAAGAGAGCGATTTTTTCCTTAATTTCTTTTGGCAAAAACCTATCTGTTCTGCAGAGAAGAATATCAGGCTGAATCCCGATTGCCCTTAATTCTTTAACACTATGCTGAGTTGGTTTTGTTTTAAGCTCTCCCGAAGCTTTAATATAGGGAACAAGTGTTAAGTGAACAAAGAGAGTGTTTTCTTTACCTCTCTCCTGTCTTATCTGTCTTATAGCCTCAAGAAAGGGCAATCCTTCAATATCTCCTACTGTTCCTCCAATCTCTACTATAACAACATCATTACCATTTTCGAGGGAACAGATTGCTTTTCTTATCATATTTGTTACATGCGGAATAACCTGAACTGTTTTTCCGAGATAATCACCCCTTCTCTCTTTGGTTATAATATCATAATAAATTCTTCCCGCAGTCCAATTACTTTTCTGAGATGTCCTATTTCCCGTAAACCTTTCATAATGCCCCAAATCAAGATCTGTCTCTGCTCCATCATAGGTAACAAAAACTTCACCATGCTGGTATGGACTCATTGTTCCGGGATCAACATTCAAATATGGATCAAGTTTTTGATTTGTTATCTTTAATCCGTGAGCTTTAAGCAATCTTCCTATAGAGGCAGACGCAACTCCTTTTCCCAAAGATGAAAGAACGCCCCCTGTTACAAAGATAAATTTTGCCATTTTTACTCCTCTAAAATTTTATTAAATTTAATAAGATCATCCTTTGTATCTATTCCAACTGTTTTCTCATCTATTAATGCAATTTTTATCCTGTAGCCATTTTCAAGAATTTTTAATTGCTCAAGCCTTTCCAATTCTTCCAAATAGCTTTTTAATCTTCCGAAAACATGTAAAAAATCGGGATTATAACAATATAAACCAACATGGTGGAAGAAGAAATAAAAATTATCTTTAGTCTGATAAGGAATAGGAGCTCTTGAAAAATAGAGAGCATAATTATCATTATCAAGTATAACTTTTACATTGTTAGGATCCAAAAATTCTTCATAGTTTGTATTTTTAAATGCAAGAGAGGAAATAAGATATCTGTGTTTTTCCACCAAATCAACAGCTCTTTCAATGTATTCTGCCTTTAAAAGGGGCTCATCTGCCTGTAAATTGACGATGGACCTATAGTTACCCTTAAGTCTTTCTACCACATAAAGCACCCTTTCAGTTCCTGAGCTTAGTGTTTCCGGAGTTATAACAGCCTTTCCTCCAAAGGATTCAGTGATAGCAGCTATTTCCTTTGAATCTGTTGCTACAATTACAGAAGAATTTCTAACTTTTTTTGCATTATTATAAGTATATTCAAGAATTGTTTTTCCTTTTACCTCTATTAAAAGCTTTTTTTCAAGTCTTGTTGATTTAAGCCTTGCTGGAATTATTATTAATGTTTTTTCCTTTGTCATTTCTTTTTTTGTTGCCCTCTTCATTCTTGTTCTCCAAAGGAGGAACAGAAGGTTTAAGTTCCGGCTTTTTCCCTTCTTCCATTTTACACTCACCCTGAAAATATGCACCCTCTTCTATCATCAATTTGGGAGTAATAATTGTGCCCGAAACTTTACCTTTGCTAAAAATTTCAACTTTTGTTTTGGCTTTAATCGTTCCCTCAACATAACCATTAATGGAAATTACACCTACCTCAATATCTGCTTTTACCCTTCCTGTTTCTCCTATAAGCAGAGTTGAAGAAGACATTATCTTACCTTCAAAATTTCCGTCAATTCTTAAAGTATTGTTAAACTTAATTTCCCCTACAAAAGAGGTATCCTTGTCAAGAAAGCCAGATAATTTTTCACTCTCAATGTTTTTTGACATTTTACGTCTCCTTAAATTTATTTACAAAAGAAATTAAAGCTTCATCCGTACCAAACTTAAAAACAATTTCTCCACCTCTTCTCTTCTTTTTGATTTTTACTCCCGTTCCAACATAAGATTTTAACTCATCTTCAAGAGCTTTAAAATATAGGTCATCTTCTTTTTTGCTCCTCTTTTTCTTCTTTTCACCCTTTATCAATTTTTCCAGCTCTCGAACACTCAAATTTCGATTTATTATCTCTTTAACCATAGAGGATTCTTTGTTTTTGTTCTCAAGCTGAAGCAAAACCTTTGCATGTCCCAGTGTAATCTTTCCAGCAATTAAAGCTTCCTTTGTTTCTTTACCAAGGTTTTGAAGTCTGATAAAATTTGAAACTGTCGCTCTATCTATTCCGAGAAGCTTACCAATTTCCTCCTGTTTCATATTCATTTTTTTGTTCATTTCAAAAAGAGCATTGGAAATTTCTATCGGGTTCAAGTCCTCTCTTTGAAGATTTTCAAGCACAGCATTTATTAAGAGATCTTTTTCTTCAAATTCTCTTATAATCGCCGGAATCTTTTTTAAACCTGCAAGTTTTGAAGCTCTTAATCTTCTCTCCCCGACAACAAGGAGAAAATCATCTTTGCTCTTAACAACTACTATAGGCTGCAAAACGCCTCTCTCTTTTATTGAAGAGGCTAATTCTTTTATTTTTTCTTCATCAAACTTTTTTCTTGGTTGAAGAGGATTTTCTTTAATTCTATCAATATCAATAAGTGCATACCTCTCCTTTTTCATCAAAAAATCATCATCAATCAATGCTTTTAAACCCTTGCCCAATGCTTTCTTTTTAACCACTTATTATCTCCTTAGCTAAATTTAGATAAGAAATAGCTCCTCTTGACTTAACATCATATAAGAATATCGGTTTTCCAAAACTGGGAGCCTCTGACAACCTAACATTTCTTGGAATCCTTGTTTGAAATACTTTTTCCCCAAAAAAAGCCCTTGCATCATCCTCCACCTGTTTTGAAAGGTTTGTTCTCTCATCAAACATAGTAATAACAACACCTAAAATCTCAAGTTCAGGGTTATACGCCTGTTGAACTTCATTTATAGTTTTAAGAAGCTGAGAAAGCCCTTCAAGAGCATAATACTCTGCCTGTAAAGGAATTAAAACCTCTTCGGCAGCAACAAGGGAATTAACTGTTATAAAACTTAAAGACGGAGGAGTATCTATCAAGACAAAATCATAATCATTTTTTATTTTATCAACAGCATTCTTTAAAAGAAATGCTCTGTTCTCTTTTTCAAGAACTTCCACTTCAAACCCCTGCATTTCATCTGTTGATGGCAAGAGCCTTAGAAAAGGAAGCTCTGTTTCAATAATATTATCAGCAACAGAAGAAAGCCCCATCAGAACATTGTAAACAGAGACGGAACCATTAACATCTGCTCCAATTCCGGATGTGCTGTTTTTCTGGGGATCCATATCTATTACCAAAACTTTTTTCTCTGCAAGCGAAAGAGCAGCCCCTAAGTTAACAACCGTTGTTGTTTTACCAACCCCACCTTTTTGATTAGCAACTACTATTACCCTTCCCATCTTATGTTCCACGTGGAACTTTTTTTGCAAAAGCAATGAATAGTTTGCTTTTGCCCTCTATTTTTTCAGCTTTAACATCAAAAAAACTTTTTAATTTTTTCATCTTTTCAATCTCCTTGGGGCCTGTGATAAAAACATATCCTATCTTAACAAAATTTCTACCTGTCTTCAATATCGAAATTTTATCCTTCACGCCCCAAGAAACCCCTAGGTCAAAGGTTTTTTGTGTCTTTTTCGAGAAATATTCCATGAAACTTTTTTTCTCAGCTTCTATATTTTTGAAAGATAGAGTTTTTATTAAGTGCTTTAAAAAAGAATATCTTTTCCCAGGCTCTATTAAAACAAATGTTTTTTCAGGATAAAGAATTTTTCCGGGAATAGAGGGAAGACCTGCACCTGCCCCTATGTCAACAAAAGAATTAAATTCAGAAAGTTTTGTATAAAGAAAAATTGATGTTTTTAAAAGATTTAAAAAATTTCCTTCAATATCTTTTCTTGAAATAAGGTTTATCTTCTCAGACCAATTTTTTATTTCATTATAATAAAGAAAGAGTTTCTCTCCTTTTTCTCTGTCTCCCACTATTTCAAAAATTCTCTCTTTCACCTTCTCCTCTTTATGTGCAAAAGAATCAAAGATATTGCTGCCGGGGTTATTCCAGGAATCTTTTTCAAATCTCCTATTGTTTCAGGCTTATACTTTATAAATTTTTCTCTTATCTCAATTGATATTCCATCAATTCTGTTAATATCAAAATTTTTCGGGATTTTTGTCTTTTCCTCCCTTCCAACCCTTTCTATTTCATTTAACATCTTTTTTATGTATCCTTCGTATTTTGTCTCAGCTTCAATATAATCTTTTTCATCTTCCTTTAATATTTTAAAAAACTCTTTAAAATCCTTTACTACCCGACTAAAAGAAGATTTTGGCATCTTTACATATTTTGAGTAAGTTATCCTTCGGCCTTTGTATTCAAACTTTTTTTCATTCATCAAAAGCACAAGTTTATCCGCTCTTTTTACCCTCTCTCTTATCTTCCTTATCTCTTCTTCTGTTAACAACCCCACAGAAAAAGCTTTCTCGCTAAGCCTCTGTTTAGCATTATCAGCTCTTAAAAGAAGCCTGTATTCTGCTCTTGATGTAAAAAGCCTGTAAGGTTCGTCAATAGATCTTTTGATTAAATCATCTATCATAACCCCTATTAAAGATTCTCTTCTTGTTAATATAAAAGGCTTTTTTTTCAAAACTTTCAAAGCTGCGTTTAGACCTGCGATCAAGCCCTGCCCCGCGGCCTCTTCATAACCTGAAGTACCGTTTATCTGACCTGCTGTGTAAAGACCGTCTATTCTTCTTGTCTCAAGGGTTCCCTTTATCTGATAGGGTTTTATCGCATCATATTCTATAGCATAGGCAGGCCTCATTATCTCAGAGTTTTCAAGACCCGGGATTGCATCCAATATCTGCCTTTGAACTTCAACCGGTAAAGAGGTGGAAAGCCCGTTTACATATATTTCCTCTGTGTTAAGACCTTCAGGCTCAAGGTAAAACACATGAGTGTCCTTATCTTTAAACTTTACTATTTTATCTTCAATAGAAGGACAATACCTTATTCCAATTCCTTCAATTTTTCCCGCATAAAGGGGGGCAAGTGTGAGGTTTCTTTCTATTATCTCGTGAACCTTTTTATTTGTCCTACCAATATAACAAATTATCTTATTTTTAACTTTTTCTGTTCTCCACGAAAATGGCCTTGGCTTCTTATCTCCCGGTTGCTCTTCAAATTTACTCCAATTTATAGTATCTTTCTTTAATCTCATTGGAGTTCCTGTTTTAAGCTTTATTATTTCAAAACCTAATGCTTTTAAATTTTCAGAAAGCTCAATGGAAGCTGGCTCATTTGCTCTTCCTGAATGGTAAGATCTCATACCAATGTGTATCAAACCATTTAAAAAAGTTCCTGTTGTCAAAACAACTGCCTTTGCCTTTATAATTGAATCATCTTTTAACCTTACACCAAAAACTTTACCCTCTTTTACCTCCACTCCTGTAACTATTCCCTGATAAATTTCAAGATTTTTTTGTCTTTCGAGAAAGTTTTTCATCAGCTCTCTGTAAAGGGCTTTGTCTTCCTGTGCTCTTGGAGCCCTTACTGCAACTCCTTTGCTCCTATTCAAAACTTTAAAATGAATCCCCGCTCTATCTGCCATAAAACCCATTACTCCACCCATTGCATCAATCTCTTTGACAACTTGCCCTTTTGCCTGCCCTCCTATTGCAGGATTGCAAGACATCTGTCCTATGGTTTCAAGGTTCATTGTTATCAAAACAGTATGAGCTCCTATCTTTTGAGAAGCATAGACAGCCTCTATACCTGCATGACCTGCTCCTACAACAACAACATCCGCCTCTTTTATTATCATTTTCCTATGCAAAAAGACGAAAATATTTTTTCAAGAATATCCTCAGTATGAACTTCTCCCGTTAATTTCCCAACAACCTCTAACATCTTTCTTACATGCTCAGCTAAAATCTCTTCTCCAAAACCAGCCTCTCTTTTTTCTTTCACTTTCTCTACCTCATCCTTTAATTCCAATAAAAGTTCTTTCTGCCTTTGAGTGAAAACAATTTCTTCACCTTCCTTTCTGTTTTCACCAAAATAGTATAACACCTTATCAAGTAATTTCTCTATGTTTTTCTCATATTTTGCAGAAATTTCAATAATATCTAAAACTCCCTTAAACAATTTTTTTGCCTTTTCCTTTTTTAGTTTTCTCTTTTTATCTATCTTATTTAAAACAAGAATTATTCTCTTCCCTTTTATCCTTTCAAAAACATTAAAATCCTTTTCATCAGGCTCTTGTGAAGCATCTACTAAAAACAATATATTTTCATTTTCTTTCACTATTTTTAAGGCTCTCTCTATCCCCTTTTTCTCAATCTCCCTCTTTTCGCTTTCCTCTATACCTGCAATATCTATTATATTAAAAGCTTTTTCTTTGTAAACTATTCTTTCTCTCAAAAAATCCCTCGTTGTCCCCGGATATTCACTCACAAGAGCTCTCTCTTCCTGAACAATTGCATTTAACAAAGAAGACTTTCCAACATTTGCCTTTCCCGCAACAATTACATTCTGCCCTTTGAAAAGAGTATCTGAAAATTTGCTTGAACTTAAAATTTTCTCAGTCCAAGAGTAAATCATTGAAAGTGTTTTATCAAAAAGAACCCAATCAACATCTACCTCATAATCGGGAAAATCTATGTTTGCCTCCAATTGAGAGAGAATTTTTATTATTGAATGTCTTAGTCCTTTCACCTTTCTTGAGAGTCTGCCTTCAATGTTTGAAAAGGAGAGTCTTAATCCTTCGTAAGTGGAACTACTTATAAGTTTTTCCAGTGCCTCTGCCTGAATTAAATCAAATTTTCCGTTAAAAAAAGCTCTTTTAGTAAACTCTCCCGGAAGAGCTGTTCTAACACCTTTTTTGTGAAGCTGATGGATTATACTTTCAACAATCAACATATTTCCATGAGTGTGAATCTCTATAAGATCTTCTCCTGTGTAAGAATGCGGTTTTTTGAAAAATAGAAGAAGAACATCATCTTTTATGCCATTCTCTGTTTCTATCTTCCCATGATTAACCCTTCTCGGATATATTTTTCCTTTAAAAATTTCTTTTACGGAAGAAAGTGCTTTATCTCCCGAAATTCTAATAACAGCTATTGCAGAAATGCCAGGAGGGGTTGAAAGTGCAACGATTGTATCTTCATCCTGCAGAGACATCTCTTTTTATTCTGACCTTTTTATAATAACCTTCTCCTATACTTTCCGTTGTAAAACCTTTTTCAGAGGCCTTTATGTGAAGGTATTTTCTATCATAAGGGTTTAACCTGTTTGTTATAAACTCTTTTTTTTCATCAAGCTCTTTTTCTGCTCTTTCAAGTAAACGGTTTATTCTAACTTCTTTTCTTTTTCTGAAATTGTTCTCCGTTTCTGTTCTAATAACTATACCGATTCTCTCCCCTATAACTTTATTTAAAAGATATTGAAAAGCTATTAATAATTCTCCATCATTCTTCTCAAACCACCTTACATCTTTTCCCGATATTATCACATCTATCAAATTACCTTCTTTTTTTTCAAATTTAAAAACAACATTAAAATTTGTTTTTTTCTTAAAATCTTCAAGAAAAGGAGAAAGATCCTCATTATAATACTCTTCATTCGGAAAAGCTCTTATTACTATTTTTTTCTCCTTGGCAGAGAAAAGAGAACTTTTTTCAGTATCAATTTCATACCTTATGAATTTTCTACTTAAACCTAACTCTTTTTCCGCTTTCTTTATTGCAAGGTCTATATTCTTTGCCTCTATCTCAATCATTTTTTACCTTTTGTTGCTGTTGCCAATTTCTTTTTTTTCAAACTCTTATTAACAAAAAACTGCTGAGCTACTTGCAGAACATTGTTTGTTAGCCAGTAAAGAACAAGTCCGCTCGGAAAGTTTAGAAAAAGGAAGGTAAAGAAGAAAGCCATTCCATAACTCATAAATTTCTGACTTTTGTCCGAGCCTGAAGAGGGGGTCATCTTTTGAATTATTATCTGAGAAAGTCCCATCAGTATTGGTAATATATAGTACGGGTCTTTTTGTGATAAATCTGTTATCCACAACATAAAGGGTTGATGTCTTATCTCAATCCCAACCCAGAGCAACCTATAAAACCCCCAGAGAAAAGGAAGTTGAATAAAAAGAGGTAAACAACCTCCAGCCGGATTTACCTTCTTCTCTTTATACAAATCCATTATTTCCTGATTCATTCTCTTTCTTGCCTCAAGGTCCTTTTTGGGATATTTTTTGTACTTTGCCTGAATTTTCTTTATCTGTGGCTGAAGCTCCTGCATCTTAGCCATTGAAATAGTACTAGAATAGGTGAGCGGTAAAAGAATCAACTTTAAGAAAAGTGTTACAAGGATAATAGCAACACCATAGTTGGGGAATATTTTATAGGCATAAAGTAAAAGATAAAGTAAAATCTTTGCTATAAAACCAAAAAATCCATAATCTATTATATTTTCAATTTTATAACCTAATGCTTTTAACCTCTTATACTCTTTAGGACCTATATAAACCTTTGAAATATTTTTAACTGCCAAAATAGCATTTTTTCTAAGTTTTTTTATTTTATTATCAGTGTCTATAATATAAACTTTTGCATCCACATCGCTTTCTTTTGAAAATATTATCACTGCAAAATATTTTATATCAAGATCTACCCATTTTCTACTTACAAATCTCTCATTATCTTTCATCTTAGCAACATTCTTTTTATGAACCTTTGTTCCATCAAAAGTTCCTATTTTCTGGTCAAATTCAAAAGCTGCCTTGTTTTGGTCTTCCTGGTGAATCTCTCCTAATCCTGGCCCCCAGATTAAATATGGTTCTGTCTTTATTCCATTTATTTCAAATACTGTTTTTAAATCCATTAAATATTTTCCTGACCTGGGTATTATAAATTCCTTTTTTGAATAATCTCCCTTTCCATTGTTATACTCAAAAGATATTACCACATTAGAGCCATCTTCTCTTCTTTCAACCTTGTAAAGAGCTGAATTAAAGATTTCTTCACCCTCTCCGTAAACCATAAAAGGAAAAAGCTTCTGCTTTATAGAAATACTGGAAACAAGTTCGAGAGGCTTTTTATCCGAACCAAGGTGTTTTTTCAATTTAAAGCTAATTAAAGAAGCTCCTTTGTTTGAAAAGACAGCTTTAAACAAATCCGTTTCAATTATTTCCCTAACCTCTTTTTCCGCTTCTATTACCTGCTCATTCTTTACTTCAGCCTTTATCTCCTCTTTCTTCAGAGCTTGGTTATTTTCAGCTTTTTCCTCTTTCTCTTTTACCTGAGCCTTTTTGGCTTTTTCACTCTTTTTTAAATCAATTCTCTCAACTTTTTGAACAGGTTTTTGCGGAGTGTACTTTTTTAAAACAACCTGTTGATAAAAAAACAAAAAAATGATAGCTAAAATAATTGCAATGGTTAAGTTTCTTTCCATTTTTTCTCCTTTTTCTTTGGCTCGGGAACAGGATCATACCCTCCCGGATTAATAGGATGGCATCTTAGAACTCTTTTTATTCCCAGATAATTTCCATATATAAAACCATGCTTTTCGAGAGCCTCCATATAATAAGAAGAGCAAGTTGGATAAAACCTGCATCTCTGTCCCAAAATAGGGGAGATAAAAATTTTGTAAAATTTGATTAACAAAATCTCAATCTTTCTTAACATTTTTAAGAGCCTCCCCTTTTGCCAAAAGAGTAAAAAAATTATTTTCAATCTCATCATAAGTCTTTGAACTAATATCCTTTTTAACAATAATAAAAATATCATAATCTTTTTTCAATTTTTCCCTGTTTTTTCTAAAAATCTCCTTTAGCACTCTTCTTATTCTATTTCTTTTTACAGAATTAACTATGTTTCTTTTTATAGAAACACCTATTCTTGAATTTTTTTCTCTTTCTTTCAATACAATTTTAAACTCTTTGTTCTCAAACCTTTTTCCACTCTTCAGCAATAAAACAATCTCTTTTCGGCTTCTTATCCTATCTCTTTTTTTTAGTCTGTAATCCATCAAAGACTAAGCGGCTAGCCTCTTTCTTCCCTTTCTCCTTCTTCTTCTGATAACCGCCCTTCCTGCTCTTGTTCCCATCCTCACCAAAAAGCCGTGTGTCTTTTTTCTTTTTCTATTGTTCGGTTGAAAGGTTCTCTTCATTTTTCTCTCCCTCTTCTTTTCTAATTATGTCGTATAATAATAAAAATAACCCCCTTTGTCAATACTCCACTTATACAAATATTTTAGTATTTACTAATTTATTTACCGAACCTTATCCAAAATTATTTTGAACCAAAAACATATAATTTTTAATACTTCCTATTAATTACAAAACTTCTCTTAAAATGCTATAATTTCAGATGGTTGAGAAAAACAAGGGTTTTTTGTATATAATGGTTCTCTTTGCAATTATTATAATTTCCATAATGATGTTAAAAATCTTTGAAAGCTGGGAATATTTGGTTGACAGAGACAAGGAAGCAGAGCTTATTTTCAGAGGTGAACAAATTGTCAACGCAATAACATTATACAATAGAAAAAAGGGCGCTTTTCCGAAAACACTTGAAGAATTATATAAAAACAAATATCTCAGAAAACTTTACAAAGACCCTCTTTCCGGAAACGGAGAATGGAATATAGTCAGTCTCCCAAAAAGGGCTGGAAAGGAGAAATTTGTGGTAATACCTTATTCTCTCTGGAAAAGTTTTAAGGGAAGCTATAGAATTGTGGGGGTGGTAAGCTCTATTCATAAAAAAGCCTATAAAATCTACAAGGAAAAGGAATACTACGATGAATGGCTCTTTGCATATGGGATAAAGGATAAAATACCACCTTTTATAGTATTGGGAAAAGAGAAATGATTAAAGATAATATTATGTTAATTGTAGGTGAAAGCTCTGCTGATCTTTATGCCTCCTTCTTTATAAGAGAATTTAAAAAGCTTGACCCTTTTACAAACCTCTGGGGAACTGGCGGAGAGAGAATGGAGGAAGAAGGCTTTGAAGCACTCTATCATATAAGAGAGCTTTCTTTAATAGGTCTTTTTGAGATAGTTTTTCATCTTAGAAGAATTATAAAAATAAGAAAACAAATAGTTGAAGAAATAAAAAGGAGAAAACCCTTAGCAATTTTATTCGTGGATTTTCCTGATTTTAACCTTAGTCTTGCAAAAAAATTGAAGAATGAAAAAATTCTAAAGTTCCACTATATCTCTCCAACTGTTTGGGCATGGAGGTATGGCAGGGTAAAGAAGATAAAAAAATATATTGATAAAATCTTTCTTATTTTTCCCTTTGAAAAAGAAATTTATGAAAAAGAGGGAATAAACTATGAATTTGTTGGACATCCTCTTTTTGAAATACTAAAACCTGAAAAAACACCGGAAGAGATAAGAAAAAAATACGGAATAAAAGATAAAATTCATATTGTGCTTATGCCCGGAAGTAGAAACTCAGAACTAAAATTTCACACTCCGGCTCTTCTTAATGCGTTGAAAAAATTAAAAAACAGATATGGTGAAAGGCTTTTCATTTCTTTAATTAAGGCTCCTCATATAAAAAAAAGCCTTTACAAACCTTTTGAAAGAGAAAAAATCTTAATGTTAGAAAAAGAAAAATACTCAGTGATGAATTCTGCAGATTTAATAATTTCAACAAGCGGAACATCTAACTTTGAGGCAATGATACTAAAAAAACCTGTTGTTGTCATCTACAAACTCAGCAAATTAAGTTATCTTTTGGGAAAACACTTTGTTAAGATAAGAAAATTTTCAATAGTGAATATACTTGCCGGAAAAGAAATTATTCCCGAGCTTATTCAGGAAAATCTGACAGGAGAAAATATTTTCAAAGAGAGTTTATCTTTCATTGAAAACAAAGAAAAGAGAGAATCCCTTATAAAAGAATATGAAAAAATATTATCTCTTTATAATGATGTAAATTTCAAAGCATCAGAAAAATTAGCTTTATCTATCTGGAAGGAATTAAACGAGAAAAAAGATGAATGATAAAAACATGAGAACACTTCTTTTTGTCTGTATCGGAAACTCCTGTAGATCCCAGATATCCGAAGGTTGGGGAAAATACTTTAATGAAAAATTTTTTAACAATGAGTTTAAAATATATAGTGCAGGGACCTACCCTGCAGGTTGGGTTGCAGAAGGAGCAGTCCTTTCAATGGCAGAGATAGGAATAGATATATCTTCCCAGTACTCAAAACATCTTAATGGGCTTCCAATAAAAGAAACTGATTTTTTAATCACTTTGGGATGCGGGGTAAGCTGCCCTTGGTTCCCTCACAAAGAGCTTGTTGAGTGGGAGATAGATGATCCGGTGGGACAACCAATTGAAAAATTCAGAGAGGCAAGGGACATCTTAAAAGAAAAGATCTATAGGCTTATGGAAAGAGCTTATTTAAAACCCCAAAACTCTCAGAAATGACATATTTTTTCTCCTTAAATGAGACCTTTTCTTTCTATTGAAATAAACTCTTAAACCCTTTTTTTGAAACAATTATGTGGTCCAAAAGCTCTATTCCCATTATCCTACCAGCTTCTTTTATCCTTTCGGTTATTCTCAAATCATCTTCGCTTGGCTCAAGGTTACCCGAAGGATGATTGTGAACTATAATTATGGAAGCTGCTCTGTCATCAAGTGCATGGGCAAAAATTTCACGCGGGTGAACTATGCTGTGGGTAAGAGTTCCTATAAAAAGAACCCTTCTCTTTATAACCCTGTTTGAACCATCAAGTGTAAAAAGAACAAAATGCTCCTGCCTTTTATCTTTTATATCATAAACAAGAGTATAAATATCTTCAGATCTTTTTATCCTGAAATCCTCTGATTCCAAAAAGATTCTTTTAAATAATTCCATTGAAGCTATTATTTTAGAAGCTTTTGCAAGGCCAAGACCCTCTATTTTCATAAGCTCCTCAACTTTCACATCATTTTTTTCTTTTATCAAACTCAAAATCTTCTCTGAGATTTTAAAAAGATCCTTACCCTTTGTCCCGCTTCCTATTATTATTGAAATAAGTTCTATTTCACTTAAAGCTCTCTCTCCTTTTTTAAGAAGTTTTTCTCTCGGCTTGTCAAACCTACCAAGTTCCTTAAATCTTTTCATCTTTTATTGTTCAACCCCGCAGAAAGGGCAAACTTTTGAAAAAGGAGGAATTTCTCTTTTACAATTCCAGCAAAAAGTTCTTGCCCCAGGTGTTTCGTTAACTTTTATTCTTTCCCTTATTTTATCAACAAACTCCTTTCTCTCTCCATTTTTTAAGTAAACATTGAGATGATAAAGAACCTCCTCTACTTCCCTGTACCTTTTTTCCACCTGAGGTTCTAGCATTTTCATAATTATTCTATTTAATTCTGGTGTAACATCTGAATTTAATAAACTTAATTGCTTTACCTCTCTTCTTAAAACCCTCTCTTTTATTTTGTAAGGATTGTTATCAATAATAGGAGGATCCCCTGTCACCATTTCATAAAAGATACATCCAACAGAATAAATATCCGAGGCAAAAGTTGCTCGTCCGTCAAACTGCTCAGGCGCCATATATGGAGGAGTTCCTATTTTTGTTGAAGCATATTGCTGTGTTTGGAGGATTCTTGATGTTCCAAAATCCGTAATTTTAACATTATCATCTTTATCTATCATTATATTTGATGATCTTAAATCTCTATGCAAAACATTTTTCTTATGGGCAAAGTTTACACCATCAAGAATTTGCTCAAAGTAAATCAAAGCTTTGTAAACAGGAAGACTTCCTTTTCTTTTTATTATACTCTCCAATGTCTCCCCTTCAATATACTCCATTACCATAAAAAAGACACCGTCTATCCTCTCAACTGTTAAAAGCCTTACTATATTTTTATGATTTAAAGAGGCCTGAAGTCTTGCCTCCTTAACTAATTCAAAGAACTCTTCACTTTGCTGATGGGGTACTTTTAACGCTACTTTTTGCTGGAGCCATGTATTTATAGCAAGATAAACCACTCCGAAACCACCATTTCCGAGAGCATCAACAATTTCATACTTCCCTATTCTTTCTCCCTTTAAAAACATTCTATCTCCTTTAAATAAGAAAAAATTGCAGCAGAAGAAATAACTGCGGTTTCTGTCCTAAGAACATTTTCTGAAATTTTAATTTCTTCAAAATTCCTTCTCCTAAATCCCTCCAACTCCCTTTTACTAAAACCTCCTTCCGGACCTATGAAAATATTTACTTTTTCTTTTTCATCCATGTTTAATTTTATCAAAAAAGAGCCATTTTGAGAAAGCAAAAAATTGTCTCCCTCATAATCAAAAAGTTCCTTAAAAGACCTTAATATCCTTATATTCGGAAGATATGGATTTCCCGATTGTTTAATAGCACCTACCGCTATTTTTCTTAATTTTTCCTCTTTTTTTGAAAGCTCACCTTTTATGTTCACTTTGGAAAATTCTGAAGGAAAGAAGAAGATCGAAAAAGCTCCCAATTCTGTTAGTTTTTGCACTATAACTGCTCTCTTATCCTTAGGAACAAGAGATACAAAAAAGTTCAAAAATGGTTTTTTCCTCTCAAAAAAATATTCTTTTTCAACAGAAACAAAGGCCTTGCTTTTCTCTATTTTTTTTATTCTTCCAAAAAAGACTTTTCCTTTCCCATTTAGCAAACGAACTTCTTCTCCCTCTTTTAACCTTAATACTTTATATAAATGATGAAAGTCATCCCCTTCTACAATGAAATTCTCATCCTTTACAAAAAAAGAGAAAAATCTGCTCAATTGAAGAAATCTTTTACCCTATTAAAAAGTGTTCCTTTATCTTCCAAAAAAGATTCTCCCCTTATTTTTGCCAGTTTCCTGAAAATTTCCTTTTCTTCTTCACTGAGCTTTGTAGGAGTAACAACATTTACCTTAACTATCATATTTCCTGTTCCATACCCTCTTAATGATTTCACTCCTTTTCCCTTTATCTTAAAAGTTGTTCCGCTCTGTGTTCCCGCAGGAAGCTTAAAATCAAAGCTCTTCCCGTCAACAGTTGGCAAAGAAACAATTGTTCCTAAAGCAGCCTGTGAAAAACTTATGTTTACATCAATATAGATATCATCCCCCTCTCTTCTGAAAAATTTATGGGGAGAAACATTTATCGAAATATAAAGATCTCCTCTTTTTCCACCAGTTACGCTTGCCTCTCCTTCCCCTTCTATTCTAATTTTTGTGCCTGTATCTACTCCAGCAGGTATTTTGACTTTCAACTTTTTGTTTTTATAAACATACCCTTTTCCATTACACTTTTTGCATGGATGTCTGTTTATTTCCCCATAACCATTACAAGTGGGACAGGTCTGTGTTATTGAAAAAAACCCTTGAGATACTTTTATTGTTCCTCTTCCTTTACAAGTAGGGCAAACATCCTTCTTATGGCCGGGCTCAACACCGCTTCCATTACACACTTCACAAACTTCTTTTCTCGGAATTTCGACCTCTTTTTCAACCCCTAAAACAGCTTCTTCAAATTCAAGGTTAAGTTCAATCCAAAGATCCTCTCCCTTTTTAGGTCCCCTTCTTCGTCTTCTTGAAGAATGCCCGAAGCCAAAGAAATCCCCGAATATATCACCAAAAATGTCACCAAAATCATCAAAAATTGATGAAAAATCTGTGTACCCCCCAAAACCTCCGTTATTTTTCAGAGCATCATAGCCATATCTATCGTAAAGTTCTCTTTTCTGTGGGTCAGACAATATAGAGTAAGCCTCTGATGCTTCCTTGAATTTTTCTTCTGCTTCTGGGTTATCAGGGTTTCTATCCGGATGGTATTCAAGAGCTCTCTTTCGATAAGCCTTTTTTATCTCTTCCTGTGTAGCATTTCTTGATATGCCTAAAATGGCATACAAATCTTTATTTTTCATCTTTCTCTTCTACTTCCTTGCTTTTATCTCCTTCCTCTTTCTTTACCTCAGGACCAATATTTCCTAAAATTCCTTTATTATAGATTTCATTTATTATATCATAAATCTTATCTTGAAAGTACTCTCCCTCTTCCCTTATCTTCTCCAATGTCTTCAAATCTTCTCCTTCAAGGGCTGTCTTTGCTCTGTTTAAAAACCCCTCTATTTCCACACTGTGCTCATTTTTCATTCTATCTTTAAGGTTATTGTACGAGTGAGAGATAGCTTCTACAATAGAAGCAAGCGCATTTTTCTCTTTATTCAATAATTTTTTCATCATATCTTTCTCTTTATACTTTTCTGCCTCTTCTTTCATTCTCTTTATCTCCTCAGGAGAAAGACCTGAGGATGGATTAATTTTTATCTTTTGCTCAAAACCCGATGCTTTGTCCTTTGCGGAAACCTGAACTATCCCATCAGCATTAATCTCAAATGTAACAACGATCTGAGGAACTCCTTTAGGCGCAGGGGGAATATCTACCAATTCAAACCATCCCAAAGACCTATTTTCAGACGCAATTTCTCTTTCTCCCTGGAGAACATGAATTTTAACCACCGATTGGTTATCTGTTACAGTTGTAAATATTTTCTGTTTTTTTACAGGGATAGTTGTGTTCATTGGGATAATTCTTGTGAAAACATCTCCCTTTGTTTCAATACCGAGAGATAAGGGCGTCACATCAAGAAGAACTATGTCCTTAATTTCCCCTGCCAAAATTGCGCTCTGTACAGCAGCTCCCATTGCAACAACCTCATCCGGATTAATATCGGCTCTTGGAGCTTTTCCGAAAAATTCCTCTATCTTTCTTTTAACAAGGGGCATTCTTGTTTGACCCCCGACTAAAATAATATCATCAATATCATTTATGGTAAGGTTTGCTTTACTCAAGGCTTCTTTCATATACGGTATAGTTCTGTCAACAAGGTCCTCTGTTAGCTCCTCTAGTTTTTTTCTCGTGAGGGTTTTTATTATGTGTTTTGGACCACTGTCATCAATATAAACATATGGAAGGTTTATCTCTGTCTCCGTTGCATAAGATAATTCCATCTTTGCTTTTTCGGAAACTTCCAAAACTCTCTGAAAAACAAAGGGATCATTTGAAACATCCACTCCATTTTCCTTTTTAAATTCTTCCAAAATCCAATCAACTATTCTTCTATCAAAATCATCCCCTCCTAAAAAGGAATCTCCCCTTGTTGACAAAACTCTGAAAACACCTTCATTTATCTCCAAAATAGAAACATCAAAAGTTCCTCCTCCAAGATCATAGATAAAAAACTTTCCTTCCCTTTTTTTATGAAAACCGTATGCCAGGCATGCTGCTGTAGGCTCATTTATTATTCTCAATATCTCTATTCCTGCAATCGTTGCAGCATCTTTTGTTGCCTGCCTTTGAGAATCATCAAAGTTTGCGGGAACGGTGATTATTGCTTTGTTTATTTCTTCTCCCAAAAACTCTTCTGCGTTATCTCTAAGATACATGAGGATATAAGCGGAGATCTCTTGAGGACTAAGAATCTTATCCCCCATCTTCAATCTCACATCCCCGTTTTCAGCAGGAATAATCTCATAAGTAACTCTTTTCTTCAGCTCTTGAACAACCTTTGAATCATACTTTCTTCCTATCAATCTTTTTATTGAATAAAAACTTCTCTTTGGATTCGTTAAAATCTGTCTCTTTGCTATGTTTCCTACTATCTTCGTATCATCAGAAGAAAAACCAACAACAGAGGGAACTGTTCTGCTTCCTTCTGAAGAGGGAATTATTTTAGACTCAGCCCCTTCCATATAAGCGACGCAAGAATTTGTTGTACCTAAGTCAATTCCTATGGTTTTTCCCATCTTTACCCCCTTTAATCTTTCTCTTCATTCCCCACCTCCTCATTGTTTTCTTTTTTCCCCTCTCTTTTCACCTTAACTTTTACAAGGGTAGGTCTCAATACATTACTTTTGAAAAGGTATCCCTTTTGATACACTTGTGAAATCATAGGTTGTTCTAATTCCTCTTCCACTTCTTCCTTGTCCAAAGGCTGGTGAAAGTGAGGATTAAAAATTCCATCCGAGGTATCTATTTCATAAACCTCATATTTATTTAAAAGATCCTTTAATTGTTTGTAAGTAAGCTGAATACCTTGAGCAAGAGGAGTTTTCTTTTCCTCTTCAGTCAAGTGTTGAATTGCTCTTTCAAAGTTATCCACAACATTCAAAAGATCAAAAATAAAAACCCCCATCTTTTCCCTGAGATATTGCTCTTTCTCCTGCTGAACCCTCTTTTTATAATTTTCAAAATCCGCTAATCTTCTCAATAGTCTTTCATTCAGCTCTTTATTCTCTCTTTTATATTTTTCCAATTCCAAAAGAAGCTTTTTTGCTTTTTCTCTTTTCTTCCTCTTTACAGGATCCTCTTTTTTGTGGCCCTCATTCTTTCTTTCAACATGGGCTTTCTCTTTGCCCTCTTCCGAAATTTCCACTCTAACTGCATTATCGTTTATCTTTTTTTTGTCTTCACTCATTCTTCCCTCTCCTATAAATTTTCTCCCAAAATACCCGACAAACTCCTTGCTGTCTTTTTAACAAGGTTGTATACAATGGGATAATTAAGCCTCCTGAATCCCAAAATTCCAACTTTACCTTCCATCTCTTCTCCACACTGATAATCGGATACAAAAAGACTAAAATCTTCGTATGTTTCCTCTCCTATGAGAGGGGAGAAGAAAACACTAACATCCTCCTGGTTTTTTGCTTCACTTAAAAGTTTTATCAATTTGTCCCTATTTTCAAGAATTTGAACGAGCTCCTTTATTCTCTTAACATCATCATCTATCGTTTTCTCTAACATCTTCTCTTCACCATCAAAATAAAACTCAAATTTTGAATCTTTGTTTGTAACATAAGATTTTAAAACAGAGATAAACAGTAAAAGCTTTTTCTGCTCCCTTTTCGCATTAATATAAACATCTTTCAAAACATAATCCAAGCTCTTTCCTCTGTAATGAGTATTAATATAAAGAGAAAAGTCATCAAGATCTCTTTGTAAAATCTCTTCTTTAACTTTAACAACCCTTGTTGCAACTAACCCCCCCGGAGTTTCTAAGATGATTATAATTTTACCTTTGCCTATTTTTAAAAACTTTACACTTGTAAAAGAAAGTGAAAAGAAAGAAGGAGCAACAATAAAACCTATATTTTCCGAAAAAGATGAAAGATTTTGGGAAACAGCTTTCCAGAACTTTGTTAAATCGGTAAATTCTCCGGAAAGGTCTCTGA
This sequence comes from uncultured Clostridia bacterium, assembly GCA_964634755.1. Classification (GTDB taxonomy): domain Bacteria; phylum Acidobacteriota; class Aminicenantia; order JAMOAD01; family JAMOAD01; genus JALXDT01. Next base: position 12,605 of record CAZWJH010000007.1, on the reverse strand, counting down.
AATCAAGTTCTGGTACTTCTATCTTTGTTTCGTCCATCAAGTTTTTTAAATAATAGTTAATAGCTCTTGTAGTTGGAATTCTGCCTGATTGAGAATGCGGTTGATAAAGGTAGCCTTTTTCTTCCAAAGAAAGCATATCATTTCTTATTGTTGCAGGACTAAAAAAATCCCTCTTTTTTTTTGAAACCATCCGGGAAGAAACAGGGGTTCCCTTCTCCATATAAAGTTCAATAACAAGCCTTAAGACTTCCTTTTCTCTCTTTGTCAACCACATCTCTCTTTTAAAATAGCAAATTAGTTAGCTTTTGTCAATCTTTATCTTTGAAAACCCTATAAAAATAGGGTTTTCTATATATCTTTTTTTTTTCTTCTTCCAATAGTATAATCTTTTGGGAAAGAAAGATGAGATTTGATAAGATTATTTTAAAAGAAAACATCAGCTATATAATAAACAAAAAGAATGTTCTATCTATTTTGGGTTATAAAAGAGAGAAAACAAAAGTATCAAAAATTTTTGCGGAAAAAATTGAAAAAATACTTGAGCAAACTCAGAAAAAAGCTTTGGTAAAAACTGTTTACATAATAAGAAAAATAGAAAAAATTGAAAATAATACTGTTTATTTTCTTAACAGTGAAATAAAAATAAAGAGTAAAGACATATCCTCTCTTCTTTCAGAATCTTTTGCCACAATTTTCATGGGGATAACAATTGGTTGGTGGATTGATAATAAGATAGCAGAATTAAATGAAAAGGGGGAGTATAACGAAGCTTTAATATATGATGCTGTGGGAAGTGAAGCTGTTGAAGGAGCGGCAAATTCCTTTAATCATCATCTTGACATAGAGGCAAGACAAAACAGATACACCTTAACAAAAAGGTTCAGCCCGGGATACGGGGATTTAAAACTTTCCTTTCAGAGAGGGCTTTACAAAGAGCTTTCCCTTGAAAAATTAGATATAAAAATCCTTGACACAAACATTCTTTTACCACAAAAAACAATAACCGCTATCATAGGAGTGGAAAAATGAAATTTTTGGAAGAACTAAACAAAAGAGTATTGATCCTGGACGGAGCAATGGGAACAGAGATAATGAAAAAAATAGGCTCCTCCGATTTTGGCTGTCCTGAACTAATGAATATTGAAAGCAAAGAGCTTATAATTGATATTCACAAAAGCTATATAAAAGCGGGAGCGGACATTATAGAAACCAATACCTTCGGAGGAAACCGACTAAAACTGAAAGAGTATGGTTTGGGAGAAAGGGTAAAAGAGTTAAACCTTGCAGGTGTCGATATAGCAAAAAGAGCCATTCGTGAAACAGGAAAGAATATCTTTATCGCAGGTTCCATCGGGCCTCTGGGAAAATTAATTTCTCCCTTAGGAGAGCTCAATGAGCAAACTGTTTTTGATGGTTACTTCGAGCAGGTAAAAGCTCTTGACGAAGGAGGGGTTGATTTTATCTTAATTGAAACTCAAATAGATATTTTGGAAGCCAAGATAGCTCTAAGAGCAGCAAAAAAAGCAACAAAAAAACCTGTCGCTGTCTCAATTTCTTATCCTCTTGAAGGAGAGCTTACCTTAACAGGCTCCTCTCCCTCCATTTCAGCCGCAACTTTTAAAGCAATGGAGTTGGATGTTTTCGGCGTAAATTGCGGAGGACATCCTAAAGAGTTTGTGAATTTTGTAAAGGAAATAAGAGCTTACTGGAAAAAACCTATGATTATTTATGCAAATGCCGGTATTCCTGAGAAAAGAGAGGGAAAAATTGAATTTCCTATGACACCTGATGAATATATTGAATATGTTGATATTTTCTATGAAAATGGAGCAAATATAATAGGGGGGTGCTGTGGGACAACGCCTGAACACATAAAAAAGATTGCAAAAAAATATAAGGGAAAAGCTCCCGTAAAAATAAAAGAAGATAGCAAAAAAATTACAATAGCAACAAGCAGAAACTCCATATTTGAAAGCGGCTCACTTCTTCCTTTTAAAATAATAGGAGAAAACATAAATCCATTCGGAAAGAAAAAACTTTTAAAAGAACTAAAAGAAGAAAAACTTGATACTATAAGAAAGCTTGCAAGAAGACAGGAAGAAGCGGGAGCCCATGCTCTTGATGTAAATTTCGGTAGAACAGGAGAAAAGAGATTCCTTTTTTACGCAAAAGCCTTAAAACAGATTCAAAGCACAACAAAAATACCTCTTTTCATTGATAACAATAAAAAAGAAGCTATAGAAGAGGCTCTTAAAGTTTACAGTGGAAAAGCCTTTATAAATTCAATAACAGGAGATCCTGAATCTTATGAAAATCTCTTTCCTGTAGCAAAAGAATATGGAGCCGGCGCGGTTCTCCTTGCTCTAAATGACAAGGGAATCCCGGAAAAAGCCGAAGATAGGGTAAAGATAATAGAAAAACTCTATAAAATAGCCCTTGATTATGGTTTAACAGAAGAAGAGCTTTTAGTGGACCCTATTGTTTTAACAATTTCTACCTCTCAAAAAAATGGAGAGGAAACAATAAAAGCCATTAGGATGATAAAGGAAATGGGGCTTAACACTGTAATCGGTCTTTCAAACTTCTCTTTTGGCCTTCCTGCAAGAGACATTTTAAACAGGACCTTTTTAGCAAACGCTATCTATAATGGACTTGATTCTGGTATTCTGAACCCTCTTGACCCGGAAATTATTAATATTATTAGAGCATCAGATGCAATAACAGGAAGGGATAGGGGGCTCGTAAATTATGTGAATACATACAAAAAAATAGAAATAAAAGTTGAGGAAAAGGAAGAAAAAAAAGAAAAAACAAAAGAGGAAAGACTTTTTGAGGCTGTTTTAGAAGGGGAAAAAGAGGAAACAAGAAAACTTACAGAGGAGCTTATAAAAGAAGGAAGAGCTCCCCTCGATGTTCTTGAAGAGATTTTATCCCCTGCCTTAAAAAAGGTCGGAGACTACTATGAGCAAAAAATATATTTTCTACCCCAACTAATTCTATCTGCTGAAGCTATGGAATCAGCATCAGAAATAATAGAAAAGAATTTAAAAGTTGAAGGTAAAACAAATAAAAAGGCAAAAATAGTAATTGCCACTGTTAAAGGGGACCTTCATGATATTGGAAAAAACATAGTGGCTTTAGTGCTGAGAAATTATGGATATGATGTTATTGATCTTGGGAAAAATGTTCCCTCTGAAAAAATCATTGAAACAGCTGAAAAAGAAAAAGCTGACTTCATAGGTCTTTCCGCTTTGATGACAACAACAATGGAAGAAATGGGAGTTGTTGTAAATCTAAAAAGGGAAAAAAAGCTCAAGGCAAAAGTTTTCATCGGAGGAGCTGCGGTTTCTCCCTCTTTTGCAAGGGAGATAGGTGCTGATGCTTATTGCAAGGATGCCATGGATACTGTTAGAAAAATTGAAAGGTTTCTGGAATAATTAAATAAATCTGTTTATCAAAAAAGAGGTGGAAGAATCTGTGAGAGGGAAAATATAGTCTGTTATTTTCTTCTTTAGAGAAGAATCGCTCTTTCCCCTGAAAATTAGATAAAAAAGATATCCTCCTCTCTCTCCCTTTTTGTAAAAAGGTCCAAAGAGCTCTTCTTCCTTCTCTCTCTCTTTTTCTAGTATCTCCTTGAATTTTCTAATTTTCTTCAGCGCTGTGATTTTTGTTCGTGAAAAAGTTCTTATGACTATCATATCGTAGAACGGAAAGTACTTTAACTTTTCTCTTATCTCTTTTTCCTTTTTTATAAAACTTTTGTAACTTCCTCTTAAAAACTCTTCTATTACATAAAAATCGAGGTTTTTACTTTTAATAATTAACTCCCCGTTTTCATCTACCATTTGAGATAAAACAGTAAGGTTGTAAAAGATTTTTTCTGAAATCTCCGGGTTTTCACTCTTTAAATCGAGTTCAGGAAAAAAATAGAAAACAAGAGATAAATTTTTTAAAAGAAAGGGTTTTAAAATAACCTCCGTTCCTATTAGGAGTGAAAATTCTCCTTTCAAAAAAGATCTTGTCAACTCTGTTTCCTTCTTGCTTTTTTTTACTTCTTCTCTTGAAAATTTCAATAATTTTATACCCGGAAAAGCCTTTTTTACACTCTTTTCGAGGGTGCTTATTCCTGTTCCACCTATCTTAATAAGCTCGGTCCCACAAAGATGGCACTTCAGAGGAAGTTCATACTTATGCTTACAAAGGGGACAAAAGACTTTTCCTTCCTCATCAAGATGAAGAACAGCCCCATCCTTTTCGCATGTGGCAAGTGTTTTGCACTTCGGACAAAAAAGAAATTTTTTTCTTGCATTTCTATTGATAAAGAAAAGAATTTTCCCTTTTAAGAGTTTCTCCTCTGTTTTTTCTTTAAGCTCTTTGCTAAAGACATTTCTCTTAACCTGAGCAAGAAAAACATTCTTTTTCTTTATTCCTCCATAAACAACTTTACCCTTTGAAGTTTCTACAAAATCAAAAATTCTTAAAGAAGGAGAAAATGAAAATATTTTCAAACCTCCTCTCCCTCTTTGATATGAAAACAGAGCAACTTCTCTCAAATCAATTCTAAAAGGGTATGTCAGATAAAATTTTTGAGGACCTTCATCTATCAAATAAAAAATCGTTGGCTTTCGTCGCGGAAGAAAAAAGGGATAGAGAATACCAGAAAGAATATTTCCCTCTCCTTCCAAGAACTCTCTCCACGTTTTTTCTAACCTTGAGGAATTACTGAAATTTAAAATCTTATAATCACTTTTCTCGGAAAACTCCTTTAAAAAATAATCCTGAACAGAGTAATCGGAAAAAACCAAAAAAGGTTCTTTTCCTCCCTTAATATCTTTTTTTATCTCTTGAAAAAGAATGTGAAAATCAAAGGTACCAATTCTTAAAAAGAGCCCTCCTTTTTCTTCTTCTTCATATAAAGAAATTTTTCCTTCTGTTCTATAGAAAGGAGGAAAAGAAAGAAGAAAGACTTTTCCCTTGGGAAGCAAAAGAGCGTCTGAAAGAGCGCTCAAAAAATTAACATTTTCCTTAGTAAGGAAAAGCTGCTTGTCGGAAATTTCAATTATTCTTTTATACTTTATTTTGCTCTCTTCATATTCCTTAACATTAAAAACAAAACCATTCAAAACTCTCTTTCCGAAGGGAATCTTAACTCTTTTATAAAGAACATCTTCAGCTTGCTCATCCTCTATAAGGTAGGAAAAACTTCTGTAAACAGGAATGTTCACAAAGATTTCAGCTATTTTCATCAAGAAGGGCTAAAACTTTTTTCAAATCTTCCCAGACTGCTTTTCTCACAGCAACAGTATAATTTCTTATTACATAAGAAGGATGATAAGTTGGCATTACGGGGATTCCCTGATATTTTCCAAATTTTCCTCTGCGTTTTGTAATAGTTTCTTTTGTATCAAGAAGTGTTTGAGCCGCAACATTCCCCAAAGCAATTAAAACTTTTGGTTTAATAATAGCTATTTGCTTCTGAAGATAGGGAAAGCAGGTTCTTCTGATCTGGGGAGTAGGTGTAGCATTTCCGGGAGGCCTACATTTAACTATGTTTGCAATAAAAACATCTTCTCTTTCAAACCCCATCGCTTTTATCATCTCTGTGAGCTTTTTTCCGGCTTTTCCTACAAATGGCCTTCCCTGTTTATCCTCCTCTTCCCCGGGAGCTTCCCCAACAAACATTATATCAGCATCTATACTTCCCTCCCCGAAAACATAGTTTTTTCTCGTATTAAAAAGAGGACACTTTTTGCACTCGGCAATCTCTTTCTCTATTTCTGATAGAAATTTTTTCTTTAAAGAAAAACCTAATGAGAAATTACTTTTCTCTATTTTTTCTTCTTTTTTCAATCCTTTCTCCGTAGGAGGTTTTATAAGAAGAGCCTTTCTCATTTTCTTCACTTCTTCAGAGGACAATATATTCACCCCTATTTCCTTAAGAAAAAAAAGCTTTTCTATTCTATCCTTTTTATCCATTTTTCATAAATCGCTCTTAAAATCACCTCTGCTAACTCTTCTTTCAAGATGAAATCTGTTTTTCTCATTTCTCCATCATTAAAAATTAAAATAACTCTATTCTCTTCTGAGTCAAAGCCACCTCTCTCTTCCATAATATTGTTTAAAACAATCAAATCAAGTCTTTTCTCCCTAAGTTTTCTCTCAGCCTCTTCCGTCTCCTCGTTATCCTGAGCGGAAAAGCCTACAAAAATTTGACCTTTCTTCTTATCCTTTGAAAGCTCCTTAAGTATATCAGGCGTTCTCTCAAACTCTACCCCCATTAAAGAAGAAATTTTTTCCTTTTTTATCTTTCCCCTACTGTACTTAGAAGGCTTAAAATCCGCAACAGCTGCACTCATTATCAAAATATCCGCACTTGAGATACCTTTTTCAACTTCTCTTTTCATATCTTCTGCAGCTTCCACCTCAACATAATCCACACCCCACAAACCATCAAAACAAGTTTTTCCTGAAATAAAAAGAACATCCGCCCCAAAGTCTCTTGCTTTTTTTGCTAGATAATAGCCTGTTTTACCGGAAGATGGATTACTGACAAAGCGAAAAACATCAAGTTTCTCCCTTGTGGGGCCACCAGTAATGATGATTTTTTTCCCTAGAAAAATCTTTTCTTCTGTCTCAAAAACCACTCGCTCAACAATATCCTCTGGCTCGGGAAGCCTCCCGATTCCTTCTTCTCCGCAGGCAAGGGAACCACTATCAGGCTCTAAAAACTCCACTCCAACCCCCTTCAAATATCCAATATTCTTCTGATTAACCGGATGCTTGAACATTGAACTGTTCATAGCAGGGGCAATCAAAACCTTTTTCTCAAAAGCAAAGAAAAAGAGTGAAAGAAAAGAATCTGCTAAACCCGAAGATAGTTTTCCAATTAAATCAAGAGAAGCTGGAGCTATTAGAAAAAGATCTGCTTCCCTTGCAAGTCTTATGTGCTCCACTTCTCTGTTGTTAGCATCCTCAAATTGGTCAACAATTACCTTTTCTTCTGAAACAACCTCAAAAGTTAAGGGCGATATAAATTTTGTGGCATCTTTAGTCATCAGAACCTTAACCCAGAACCCTCTTTTTTTCAGAAGCCTTACAATCTCCACTGCTTTGTAAACAGAAATAGAGGCACTTACACCTAAAACTATCTTTTTCATTTGAAAAAATCCTCTTTATATTTTGACAAATCTACATTCTTCGTTCTCAAATGCTCTGAAACAAAAATACATTCCACCTCTCTTAAAGAGCTCTCAAGTTCACCATTTATTACAATATAATCAAAATTTGCTATAAGATCAACAGCTTCTCTTGCAAGGGAAAGTCTTTTCTCAAAATCCTTCTCCCCTCTCTTTCTCAAGCGCTCTTTTAAATCCTCAAAGGACTCTGTGCCAACAAAGATAACAATAGCATCCTTAAAAACACTCTTTGCCCTCAAGGCACCTTTCAAATCAAGATCAAAAACTATATCCTTTTCTCCTTTTAGAAGCCTTTCTATTTCTCTCTTCGATGTTCCATACTTATTACCATAAACTTCTGTCCATTCTATAAATTCCCCCCTCTTCAACATCTCCTCAAAAACACTTTCTTCCACAAAATAATAATCCCTTCCCTCCTCCTCTCCTTCCCGTGGAGCTCTTGTTGTATGTGAAACAGAAAAAGCAAGATTAAACTTTTTCTTTATACCTTTTATCAAAGTTGACTTACCAGCTCCCGAAGGACCTGTTAATATAAAAAAAAGATTTTTCATCCTTCTTCCCCTGAAAGTCTTTGATAAAGAGTCTGCGGGGCGAGGGCAGACAAAACAATTTGTCCTGAGATAAAAAAGATTGCTGCTTTCACTTTTTTTCCCATTGAAGCGTCTATCACTTTCTCCTCTTCTTTTGCTTTCTTAATCATCTTCTTTATAGGGATGGTGTTAACAGAGGTTATCGCTACTATTTTATCCACCATCACGTAATTATTAAAACCGACACTAATAATTTTATCTGTGGAACTCATTTTTTCCTCCTGTTTACTACTAAAATATAACACAAAAGAGCCTTCCTTTAAAGCTCTTTATATGGATACCGATATCTTCTCCTTTGTTTCTCCGGCTTTTACAAGTGCCCATTTAAAACCTATCGGCCCGAAAATCTGGTTTAATATAATCCCACCAAGAGCAATGTCCTTTAAAATCCCCCCTCCTGAAGGAAACTGCCTCTCTATTATCGTAAGAAAACCAATGGTCAATCCTGCTTGTCCTAAAAAGCCCAACCAGCTTAGGTACTTTATTTCCTTACCTCCCTTTTTAATGACCGCACCTGTGTAAGTCCCTAAAAAAGTCATTAAAGCTCTTATGAGAACATATAAAAGAGCAAATATCCAATACTTCTTAAAAATAGAGAGGTTTAAGTCTGCTCCTGTTATTGTAAAAAAGATAATAAAAATAGGTAAAGAGGCTTCTTTAATGGAAGAGTGAAAACTTTCCCTAGTCTCCTTAAAAAAGTTTGTTGCAAAAGCTCCCGCAATCATACAACTAAGCAAAAAATGAAAGTGAAACTGAAAATAAAAGGCTGATATAAGGAAGCTTAAAGCTATAAGAAAAAGAAGGTTATACCTGTTCACAAACTTATAATAAAGGGCTAGTAAAAGCCCTATAAAAAGACCTATAAGAATTGCTACTATTATTTCAAGGAACAGTTCGTAAAAAATGAAGAGATCAAGCCCGCCTCTTCCAAGAGCAATCTCTGATGCTAATGCCATCGAAAGAGTAAACAGAACAATTATAACAACATCCTTCAAGACCGTTATTGCAAGAACCGTATCCGTCAAGTTTCCTTCAGAGCCTGTCTCCATTATTATAGCTATTGTAGTAGAAGGCGACTTTGCCGTTGCAATCGTTCCCATTAAAATCGCAAAAGCTATTGAAAACGAAGTAACATCTGATTCCTTTACAATCGGTGGAAGAATAATAAATTTAAAAAGTAAAAGAAAGACAAAACCAACCCCAATAAAGGCAATAAAAACCTGAAAGAGTATAATAGTGGAGAGTGAGCCCATTTTCTTTGCAAGCTCTTTTAAATCCAACTCTCCCCCGGCAGAAAGAGCTATTATTGAAAGAGCTATTTCATTTATAAGACCGAGGCTCTTTACTCCCTCTCTTGTTATAATGTTCAGAATATACGGGCCCAAAAAGATTCCAGTTAACAAAAAACCCGTTATCATTGGTATCTTTATTTTAAGAGAAAGCTTTCCCACAAGAAACGAGACTATAAGGATTAGTCCCAGTAAAAAGGTAAGCTCTCCTGAGGGGGGAAGAATACTTTGAAAGGAAACTTTACTTAACAGGATAGCAAAAAGAATGAGAGATATTGAAACTATCATTTTTCCACCACCTCTCCTTTTCCACTGTAATAAAAGTAAACGGTACTCAAAAAATCTCCTATTAACTGAGAAATAATCAAGCTTCCCATTACAATAAAACTCTCTCTACCCACAATAAAAAAGTAAGAAACAGCTATTGCAAGAGGTAATGGGCCATAAGGGAGAAGAGCTGCAAAACTGATTCTCCTGTTGAAAATTTTTAAAAAGAGCATAAAAACCGCTCTTAAAAAAAACCTTATAAAAACAAGAAGAATACCTATCTTAAAAATCTGTGCTCCTTCGATCTTAAACAAAAACATTGGTGTGAGAAGCAGCAAAAGTATAAAAACCGGTTTTTCGAACATCATAAGATGTGGAATAAGCTTAAATTCCTTTATTCTGTAAGGCATATTCACATATAAAAAAGACAAAACCGCGGCAACTGTTATAATGCTCGTTGCAGTGAAAACAGCCATCCCCCCTGCTATTGCAAGAATACCTATGCTCAAGGTTAACACTTCCTCCCTTTTTAATTTTGAAGATAAAAGAGAGAAAAGACCCACTGATAACAAAAGGATAATACCAAAAAGTAAAAAAGATAGTCTCACAGAGAGAGTGTCTATCCTTATCACCTTCTCTCTGTAAAAGAACAGCCCGAAGAAAATTATTGCAAAAAAGGATGAAAAATATGAAATAAAAAGGGTTAATGAAAGCTCTTTCTTTTTTCTACTCTCTTTCTTTTCCGTATAAATAAAAAAGGGGGAAAACAAGGTTACCGATAGAGCTAAAACCCTTAGATCTTTCACAACAATTGTATACCCACCAAAAAAAGCCTTAAGCCCTTCTTCAAGGGTAAGAATAGCCCCATAATAAGAAAGCACGAAAAAGAAGAAGACATAAAGCAAATTCTTAATCTCTAACCCTTTTATGTACTTTACGACAAAATTACTTGCATACAGGAAGCCAATAAAGGCTATTATTACTATCAAAAACGGAGCAAAAATCTCCAGTGCTTTTCCAGGAGGAAAAACTTTTTCTAACAAAAAAGAGAGGAAAATTCCCATAATTACAAAAGGTTCTCCTGTCACTCCCAAAAGGTACAAAAAGCTTTCTTTTTCTCTTTTCACAAAAAGTTTAGACGCGATAAAAGAGAAAACAAGGAAAAAGACTATAAGCAGGGTAGCCTTTAAAAACTCTTCCATGTAAAAGAATATCAGGAAAAAAGATTCTTTAAAATAGAGGATAACTTTTTTTTATTCGGGACACCCAAGATTCTCTCTTTCTCCACACCCTCCTTAAAAACTATAATTGTGGGAACTGAAAACACATCATAGTTCAGAGCAAGATCATTGTCCTCCGCCACATTTATCTCCAAGAAACAAACATTCTCCCCAAATTCTTTCTCCACCTCTTCGAAAACAGGTGGGACCTTTTTACAGGGGGCACAAAAAGGACTTGAAAAATCCACAAGCACAACCTTGTTCCTTTTAAGATACCCCTCAAATTCATCACCATCAATTAAGTATTTACTCATTTTAACCTCCACATCTTTTACTACTGTCCTCTATAGCCTTTTTTATGATTTTTTTAAGGGAACTCTCGTCCCTGTAGCCAAAAAATGACCCTATTTTCTTTCCCCCCTCCGGGCACTCTATTACAACCCTAGGTAGTCCAACTATATTATATTTTCTTACCAAACTCTCTCTTTCCTTACCCTGAGACTCCATCTTTATTCTCAAAAAAACAACATTATCTTTCACTTCAGGGTAAACTTTTTCAATCGACTTCTCCAGCTTATGACAATTCTCACACCAATCAGCAAAAAAATCTATAAAAACGATTTTTTTCTCTCTAACTGCTTTCTCCAAAGCCCCGTTGTAAGAATTCTCCCACCCCACGAGAACCCCCTTTTCCCCGAAAATCTTGCTTCCATGACGATGTATCACATTGTACAACTTGTAAGATGGAACAGCTATTGTGAGGATTGCCGCTAAAACCAGCCCTGCTTTTACCCTTCCTCTTTCAATCTTAAAGGACTCTTTTATTATCCACAAACCAGCAAAAAGAAGAAAAACATACATTAAAAGATTTGTCTTAAGCCCTATGCTTACAAAATAAAAACCGCCTCCTATTATTAACAGAGAGAAAAAATTCTTCAGAGATTCCATCCACATCCCTTGGGAAAAATTCTTACCAAGACTTTGAGATAAAGTACCTATTACCACAAAAAAGAGACCCATTCCCATCGAATATGAAAACAACATAATTGCACCTAATAAAACATTTTGCGTAGTTGAAACATATGTCAAAACAGAAACAAGAACAGGACCAACACAAGGAGCCCCTATTGCTCCGAGGAAGAGACCCATTGTCACAGCTGAAAGAAATCCTTTTCCTTTATATCTTCTCATCCCTTTTGAAACAAAAGATGGTGTTTTAAATGGCAAAAACCCCATTAAGGAAAGCCCCATCAAAAACATAACCAGCCCTGCTCCAATAAGAAAACCCGGGCTTTTGGTTACAGAGCCGAAGACCTTTCCCGAAAGAGCGGCAAAAACACCAAGAACAGTATACACCACGCCCATCGATAATACCATCGTTGATGATAGAGCCAAGGCTCTTTTCGGATTCTTTCCCGTTGCTCCTATAAAACCAAAAACAAGGGGGATGAGGGGAAAAACACAAGGGGTGAAGGATGTCGCTATTCCTGAAAGAAAGAGCAAAACAAGAGATAATACATTAAAAGTTTTCTTTTTGAGTTTAGAGAAATCAAAATTCACCTTTATCTCTTTCTTTTCTGAAATAATACATGCTTTGGTTATTGAATCGCAAAGCTCATAATCCACGATAAAAGTTATGCTATCCCTGTTAAGTGCTTTCTTATCCTTTATCTGGAGACCTCCCTTAATCTCCACATTTTTTGCTTGACCAAAATCCATTTTTTCTTTTCTTATATTTTCCAATGAAAAAACTTTTTCCTTAACTTTTATTTTCAAAGATTTATGAAGATCAGAAATATCAAGACCTGGTGGAATTTCAAACTCAAGCAAAAACCTAATATTCTCTCTTTCTTTGTAAATCTTCTTTGAGATAATCTTCAGGCCTTCGCCTAAAAGAGTCGCTGCAAGAAGAGACAAAAAGAGTACTATTAAAATCCTCTTTCTCAATCTTTTTCTCCTAAAATTTTTGAAGTTCTATTATAGCAAAAAACTTTTATACAAAAAATTGTTTCTCATAATTACAAAAATCACTATAAAAAAACA
>CAZWJH010000006.1:0-53567 GCA_964634755.1 uncultured Clostridia bacterium | reverse complement strand
GAAAAAGCAAGGCAATGAAGTTACAAATTCTCAAACCTTATTTAGCAATTGTAGAAGACTTTTATTATACTATAATAGGAAATGATTAAAATATTTCAAAAAGAAATTGTTGCGGTATTCTTATTCCTTTTATTTTTATGCTACTTATTTCCTTTTCAAAAAAGCACTAACCGAGAAAAGGGAAAGATAAAAACAAAGGGTTTAATGTTAAACTATGAGATTACCCCATCGTTTTTGAAAATCTATGATAAAAATAACAATATTGTTTATAAGCTCAAGGCTAAAAAAAATACAATTCTATTATCAACCTCTTACTGCTAGAGCTTGGGTACATTCTATGTTTTTAAAGAGAAATTTTCTCCTTTTACAAAGAAATATAACCTCTATATAATGATCAAAGGCCGTAACATTCTTTTAATTGAAAACTCAAAAACACCCTTTTACTCACCTGTTTTAATTGAAGATAACAATTCTCTTGCTTTTGGTTATATTGACGAAAATTTCCCCATTAATATCTATGATTTTCAAAGTAAAAAACTTTTAAAGAAAATAAAATTCAAAGAACCCATTCATTTTCTTTCGCTTGACAGTGAAAATCGAAAGCCGATGTTCTTCACATTTAGAAATAAGAGATATGTTAAAACAAGCGTAAATTGGACAGATATTAAAGATAGGGGAAAAAATACATTTGCAGACATAAGAAATAATAATTTCCAAAAGGATTTAAAAGAAAAAGAAAGACATTTTTACGAAGATTTTAACTTTAATTACTATGGATTTTTAGGATTTGGAGATAGCATAACTTTTGGATATATAAATCGAGAGGAGGCTCTTGACAAAGGGTATATTCCAAGATTACAAATTATGGTAGATAATTGGTATGGAGGTGAAGTTTATAATGAAGGAGTGCCGGGAGAAGTTACAGAGGATGGGCTTATAAGATTTGAAAGTGTGATTTTAAAAAATAAAGCAAAATATCTTCTTTTTCACGAAGGTACAAATGATGCACTTTTTGTAAGAAGATTCCCAGTGTCCTATATACTTTTTAATATAGAATCAATGATTAAAATCGCCCTATGATATGGGATGAGACCTATTCTAACTACATAATCCCCAGAAATGGGAAATGGGGAGAAGGTATTTATAGAGAAAGAACCATTAAAATCTCCGAAGGAATAAAAGAAATGGAACAAAAGTATGAAATACCTGTTATTGATTTTTTCAATATATTTTTAAATTATCCTGAATCCGATAGAGGGTATGAATCTTTAATGTCTGATACAGTCCATCCTTCTGAAAAAGGATATCAACTTATGGCTGAAAAATGGTATGAGTACCTAAAAAATTACCCTCCGGAAATTCCTAAAATTATTAGTTTTTCATACAAAGTTGACCCACTGACCAAAATAATAGAAATAGAAATAGAAATAGGAATAGGAATAGAAATAGAGATATCCCTAAATCTTGACCCGGATTTTAATTATTTTTCAATTTATTATGGGGATAAAAGTTCAGAAATAAAAAACATTTACAAAAACGAAGAAAGTAACTTGGTAACTATCTTTTTACCGCCGGAGCAAATATACTACATAGGAATTAGAGCGGCCGATCCTCTTAATAATAAAAGTAAATTATCTTCTATTATAAAATATAAATCTTATCGTCTGTTTTTTTAGCTCTAAATAAAAAAAGGGGAGATTTCTCTCCCCTTTTTATTTTTTTAATTATTAGAGCTTAAATCTGAAAAGTTACACCACCTACAAACCCTACTCCGGAAAGCTGTCCGGCAGAGAAGTAAAGTTTTAACATGGCAGCAGTCTTTGGTGAAAAATAATACCTTGCTCCAACAAAAGGAGAAAGGAATAAACCACTGCTAAAAGAGCCCAAATCCCCAGTGAAATAATAATAACCAATATTTAAACCTGCAAAAGGGTCCAAATTCTTTACATTAACCTTAAAATGATAAAATGCTTCTGCACTGGGCGTAACGACTGCATAATTGTAAAGCTCATCCCCCCATGATAAATAAAGCATTGAGCCTCCGACCTCTACATTATCAGTTATTCCAAAGCCAAAACTCACTCCTACAGGAATAGCGTAAGAGTTAAGCCCCACTTGAGGAGTTAAATATTTCCCTCCCTTTTCAAACATCTTTGAATAGCCTAACCCTACTATAAGAGCTGCCATCAGAAAGAACACAAAAATTCCTTTTTTCATTAAAAAAACCTCCTAAAGTTGATTGATAATTATATCACAAAAATCTTAAAAACAATTTTCCATTAATTATCTTTTTGATAAAAAAGGAATTACAAAAAAGCTGTATTCAGTTTTCTCCGGCCTAACATAGTACTTTTCTAAGACACCCGGTCCACAGCTCCCATTTCCAAGCCCTAACACCTTTGCATCGATAGAAAGGAAGATTCCC
The DNA here is from genome assembly GCA_964634755.1 of uncultured Clostridia bacterium. Classification (GTDB taxonomy): domain Bacteria; phylum Acidobacteriota; class Aminicenantia; order JAMOAD01; family JAMOAD01; genus JALXDT01. The sequence continues at coordinate 51,142 of CAZWJH010000006.1, read as the reverse complement.
TTTATAGGAATCAATTCAGTAGGATGTTTTGCTTCTGCTATAATGTTAGGAGTATATTTCAAAGCGGTAAATGAGAAAGATTCCGCACTTTCTATTTTTATTCCTTTACCATTGTCATTCTTTAAAACAACCCATCTAACATCTTCATGATTTCCCGTTTCCTGTGGTTTTACATAGGGATAAAACATTTGCTCAACTGTTTTTCTATAAATTCCTATGGGATAGCCTGTTTTTCTGTCAGGGTAATTCTCTTCCGGTCCCCTGCCATACCATTCTATGTCTTTTAAGTCCCCATTAATTATCATTCTTACGCCTATCTTGGGTAAAATTTTCGGGAGATTACCATAGGGAGTAATTATATTTTTTACCTTTATTCTACCGTTCCCATAGATATTATATATACTTTCCCTAAGAAAACCAGCTCCATTTACACCAAAATTATCAACTACAATTTTTACAAAAATGCTTCCGTCTGCATTTTTACCACTTTCAAATTTTTTAACAATTCTCTTTAAATTATTAAGCCCTGTATTATACCATGTTTTTTGTTTTAAAAGTTTTTGGATATAAGATTCTCCATACCCCCAATCCCTCAACTGTTTGAGTGCTTGTTCTTTTGTCCACTTTCTCTCTTCCATCAATTTTCTAATGTAAGACTTGGCAAGATCCATATTATTATCCGTCGGAGGCCTGAAGACATTTAACACAGGGCCATTCATAAAGTTATCATCACTTTTAATAACTGTTAAATCCCCATATTTCAGAAACCCCAATACTCCATGTTTTTTACAAAAACTTACAATAAAATTGGATCCACTAACAATAAATTTATCTCTTGTGTCCTTAACTTTTAAATAAGCTTTGTTTACCACTTTATCTTTTTGAAAAACTTTTTTGGTTGGTATTTTAATCTGGTCAAACGCAATCTCATGTCCTTTTTTACCCCATTTTTCATCCTTTTTAAGTCTCACAGAAAGATTTAAGAAATATTCTTTTCCCGAAAGAAATCTAATATTTCCGTAATTTATTCTTACTATTTCCTCCTTTTGAGGGGAAATGCTCAAAGTGTTCAATTTACCCTGTCTTACAGTTTTTCCATTCTCTTTAATATTCCAAAAAATATCAAATTCATTCAAATTCGTAAAAAAGAATTCATTGTAAACTTTAATTTTTCCATTAATGGGATCAAAAGAAGTAAAATGAACATTTTGATAAACTTTTTTAACTTCCCAGAGTTCAGGTTGAACAGTTCTATCAGGAGAGATCAAGCCATTTATACAAAAATTGTAATCAGTAGGGAAATCCCCGAAATCTCCTCCGTATGCAAAAAACTCTTTCCCATTTTTATCTTTTCTTAACAATCCCTGATCAATGAAATCCCATATAAAACCACCCTGCAATACTCTGTACTTCCTTATTGCATCCCAATACTCCTTCAAATTCCCCACAGCATTTCCCATAGCATGTGCATACTCGCACAAGACATAAGGTCTGTCATTATGCTCTTTGGCATACTTAATCAGGCTTTCAACTCTGCTGTACATCGGGACAACAAGATCAGTATGTGCTCTCATTCCGGCTCTTTCATACTGAACAGGTCTTGTACTATCTCTTAAATGAGACCAATAGCTGATATATTCAAAAGTTGTCCCATCTCCTGCCTCATTTCCCATAGACCAAATTACAATAGAAGGGTGATTTTTGTCCCTCTCCACCATTCTTCTGTATCTTTCAAAATGAGCTTTTTTCCATTCAGGTTTGTTTGCAAGTGTTTTTTCAGGTTTGTATCCCATACCATGAGATTCTATGTTTGCCTCATCTATGACATAAATTCCGTACTCATCGCAAAGCTCAAGCCACCTTGGATCATTAGGATAATGGGAAGTTCTTACAGCATTAATGTTAAACTTTTTCATAATTTCCAAATCTTTTCTCATCTGCTCTTCCGTAACATAGTGCCCCAATATCGGATTATGCTCATGCCTGTCAACCCCTTTGAAAAGTATGGGCTTACCATTTAAAAAAAATTGTCCGTTTTTTATCTCAATTTTTCTAAAACCAAATTTTGCACTTTCTATTTCCAATAAGTTCTCCTTTTCACCAAAAAGTTTAAGGATTAAAGTGTAAAGATTCGGCTTTTCTGCTGACCAAAGTTTTGGATTTTTCACCTTGGTTTTCATAATTAAAGTACTTTCAGCGGAGGGAGATAAAAATACTGTCATATTCTCAAGCTTCGGACTTATAGTGAATAGATTACCCAAGCTATCATATAATTCACATTTAACTTTTACCTTTTTATAAGGTCTATCAGATAAATTCTTAACCTTAGCAACTACTCTTAAAGTCCATGTTTTCAAATCATTTGATAAAGGCCTAATTTCAAAATCTCTAATGTGAACTTTTGGAGTCGCCATTAGATATACATCTCTGAATATCCCGCTGAGCCTCCACATATCCTGATCTTCAAGATAGCTTCCGTCAGACCAACGGTAAACTTCAACTGCAAGAAGATTTTCTCCCTCTTTCAAATATTTTGTTATGTTAAACTCAGCAGGAGTTCTTGAACCCTGGCTGTATCCTACTTTTTCTCCATTTATCCAAAGATAAAAAGCAGATTGAACCCCATCAAAATGGAGGAAAATTTCACGTTCTTTCCAATCTGCGGGAATTTTAAAATATCTTCTATAAGAACCTACGGGGTTATTATAATGTTGAATGTAAGGTGGATTCTTTTTAAAAGGATATTCCACATCCAAATATCTTGGAATTCCGTACCCCTGAGTTTCCCAATTTGATGGCACTTTTATCAATTTCCATTTACTATCATTAAAATTTAATTTATAAAAATTCAAAGGTCTTTCGGAAGGTTTTTTAGCCCAATTAAATTTCCACAAACCATTTAAAGATTTGTAGAATCGAGAGTTTTTCCTTATACTTTTCTTGGCTTTTTCGATGGATTCATAAGGGATTAGAGTACAATGGGGTTCTTCTTTGTTTATCCCAATGATTGCCGGGTTTCCCCAATCATTAATATTGCCAGGAAAAGACAAGGATATAGTTCCCAAAATTAAGATAATCAAAACTACAAATTTCTTCTCTTTCATGAAAACCTCCCCAAAAAAATTTATATACTAATATTATTTTTTTATAGAAGACAAGTCAAGGTAAAATCTTTTTTAATCGACAGTTATTGACTTTGACAAATTGCGAGGAGTATCTGGATTTTCCCCCTTTAACACTGACATATGATAAGCAAGAAGCTGGAAGAAAATCACTCCTAAAATTGGAATAAAATAGTAAAAATCTGTTGGTAGAGGATAAAAAACATCTGATTCTTTTCTTAATTTTTCATCTTCCGGGGCTATTGTAAAAATCTTACCTCCTCTTACCTTTATTTCATTTATATGAGATACAGTCATTCTTGAATCCTCTTTTGTTGAAAGGAATACCACAGGTTGTCCCTCAAATATTAATGCCAATGGTCCATGCTTAAACTCAGAAGAATAAAAGCCTTCCCCCGGAAGATAAGCCAACTCCTTAACCTTTAAAGCGCCTTCCAAAACGCCACCGTAAGAGATTCCATAGCCAAGAAATATAAAAGAGTTAAATTTGAGGAGCTCTTTTGCCAATTCTTTTGTTGTAGAATCGTATTCTTCAACCAAAATTTTCACATACTCAGGCAAGTTTAAAAGTTCATCCAAAATTTTTTCATTTCCCGACAAAACTGCTGCCATAGTCAAAAAGGAAACTACCTGATTTGTAAATGTTTTTGTCGCAGCCACACCAATTTCAAGATCAGATAAAATAGGAAATCTTTTGGGTACTCGCATATGTAAGCTTGAGCCTGTTACATTTACCATTGAAAATATATTCTTTAACCCATTTTTCTCAAGAAAATCCAAAACTATCATAACATCTTTTGTTTCACCGCTTTGGGAAATTAACAAAAATGAATCTTCTGGCTTTAAAACTTTCCCCCATCTTTGGATAAATTCTCCCGCATTTGAAATAATCACCGTCTTTCCTGTTAAATTCTGAAGATAAAAAGAACCTATTACAGCTGCATTATAAGAAGATCCTGCTCCAACAAAAAATACTCGAGATGATTCGAACATTTCCTTAAGATAAGTTTGATACTCAGTATTTTTCTTAACAAAATTAACAAGCTCTTTGATATGCTCATCCTGTTCATGAATTTCTTTAAGCATATAGTGGGGGAAATCCCCTTTATCAGCAGTATTTATATCATCCTCATAAATTAAAGGTTGGCGCTCTATTTTATCCCCGTTCTCAATACTTTTTATTGTAAATTCTTTATGATTAAAAACTACAAACTCTCCATCCATCAATGGAATATATTTTCTTGTATATAAAAGGATTGAAGGTAAATCGGAAGAAACACAAATAAAATCTTCCCCTATCCCAAGAAAAAGAGAGGAACCATTTTTTACAGCAATTATTTCATTTATATCTCTTACAGTACATACACATGCGTAGTGTCCATCCATCTTTCTATTCGCTCTCATAACAGCTTCTTCAAGAGTATAACCCTGCTCTGTAAAATCCTCAACTTGATGGCATAAAGCTTCTCCATCATTCTCTCCTTTAAATATGTGACCTTTCTCTGTTAATTCCTGTATTAGCTCCAAAGTATTAACAATATTACCATTATGAGCTGAAACAAGATTACCTTTACATCCCAAATGAGGTTGTGCATTTTCTTTTGAAGGCACCCCAAAGGTAGCCCATCTAAGTTGAATAATTCCTCTGATTCCTTTCATACACCCCATTTTTAACTTTCCATAAACTTCATCAACTTTACCCTTGTCCTTTCTTAAATCAACTTTTCCCCGGGAATCTACAGCTGCAAACCCTACGGAATCATATCCTCTGTAAGTTAATCTTTCTGCCGCCTTTTTTAAAATTTCACCCAAATTCTTTTTTTCTTCAGAAAACTGAATTCCAAATATTCCACACATTTTTTTCTCCTTACTATTTTGTGGAACTATTATATTACAAAATATCCTTTTTTTCAGCTTTAGTAATTATTTTTTTTAATATTCTGTTATTAAAAAAATAGTTCATTTTGCTCATTAAATAATTTAATATATAATATTTTATGAAAAAATTAAGCCTTATTACAATTCTATTTTTTTTGTTCTTAGGAAACATTTCAGCTCAGAATTCTGAAACAGGAAAAATTAACTATTTTCTTAAAGAAGCCAAAGTTTTTAGAGAAAAAAAACTCTATAACAAAAGCGAGAAATCAGCTAAAAAAGCTCTCGAACTGTCTGAAAAAATAAAATACGAGGAAGGTATTGAGGCTGCTGAAGAGGAATTGGCTGAAACATACTATGAAACGGATGAAGCAAAAGCTCTCACTTATTACAAAAAAATTCTTCCTAAAAAACTTCAAAAAAATAACTTTGAGCGGGTTTCTTATTATTATAATGTAATAGGTTTAATAATGATGCATAAGGGTAAGTATAGTGATGCATTAATGAATTTTAGAAAAAGCCTTGAATATGCGAGAAAAATAAAGGATTATCACCGAATGGCAAACAGTGCAAACAATATAGGACTTATTTTAAATATTTTCGGCTTTTATGATAAAGCAATAGATTACTTCAAACTTTCAATGGAATACGAAAAAAGAGTTAATAGGAATGCTTATTTTGGAAATACTTATATAAACATAGCTAATAGCTATGATTACTTAGGAAAAAAAAGAGAAGTTTTAAAATACTATGAACTTGCCTTAAAATCTGCAGAAAAATTTAATAAGACCTATGACATAGCACTTTACTATAATAATATGGGAGCAATATTTTTAGATAATAATAAACTTGAAAAAGCGTATGTATATTATAAAAAAGCTTTAAAATTATCAAAGGAAAATGATTTCAAAGACCTTAAACCCTACATATTCAACGGCATTGGAGAATACTTTTTCAAAAAAGGAGATTTTAAAAAAGCCCTTAAATATCAGAAAAAAGCGGAAGCTTTAAATCAAGAAGATAGTCTTAAAAAAACAATATACAAAGATTTAACAGAAATTTACTTAAAAATGAAAGATTTAAAAAATGCCGAAAAATATCACAAACTTTATGTAAAATGTGTTAAAAAAAAATCAAAAGAAAAAATTTACAAAGAAGTTGAAAATTTAATTATGTCCATAGAAAAGGAAAGACTGAATCAAAAGATAATGTTAGCGGAAAAGGAGAAAAAAATACAAAAACTTATAATCTGGATATTAGTCTTAACATCAATTTTAATATTAATAGGAATATTAATTCTCCTAATTAAATATAAATACAGCAAAAAAATTAATACAATTTTAGAAAAACTTTCTCGAAAAGATTCTCTCACTCAATTATCAAACAGAAGAGATATAATGGAAAAACTTGATTTCCTTTCAAAACAGTTTAAAAGATATGGAAAGATATTTTCAATAGTATTAATAGATGTTGATAATTTTAAAGATATAAATGATACTTACGGGCATAGTGGAGGAGATTATATTCTTAAGGAGCTCTCAAATCTTTTAGTTAAAAATTTAAGGGAAATAGATATAGTGGGAAGATGGGGAGGGGATGAATTTATCCTGATTCTCCCGGAAACCAATGCCGATAAGATAAAAACAGTTATTAAAAAGATTAAGAAAGCTCTTGAGAATGCATCTTTTTCTTATAATAACAAAGAAATAAAATTAACAATGACTTTTGGTATTTACGAATACAAAAAAGGGGAGAACATTGAAGAAGCAATAAATAAAGCGGATTCTGCAATGTATGAAGGGAAAAAAAGTGGGAAAAACAAAATAATAATATTTGATTAGCTTTCCTTCCTAAACAAAAGTTTAAATTTAACTCCCTTTTCAGACGGAAGTAATAAAATATCTCCCCCACTATCCGTAAGAAATTTTTTCACTATTGCAAGCCCCATCCCTGAGCCAAAGTTTTTTGTGGTGAAAAAGGGTAAAAACACTTTATCTTTAAATTCATCTTTAATACCAATACCATCATCAGAGTAAAATATATAATGAAAATTCCCTCCATCTTCATAAAATAACCTTACTTCAGTAGATCCCCCTTCTTTGGAGTTTTTAAAAAGATTAATAAAAATAGCTTTAAACAGTTCGGGATCAAAAAATATCTCAAGAGAATCTAAATCTTCTGAAAGCTCTACCCTTAATTCCTTTATTTTTATTCTATCTATTAAACCCTTAAAATTAATTTTTTTACTTTTTTTATCAATATTCCTTGATAGATTTAAGTAATCTTCCATCATTTTTAACAATTTTCTACTCTCCTCCAAAGCCACCTCTGCTTTTCCACACTCCGGTTTTTTTTGTAAAAGCTTTATATATCCTATTATAATTCCCAAACTATTCTTTATTTCGTGAGCAAGATAAGAAGCCATCTCTCCCAACTTTTCCTCTTCCTTTTTAACATTTAACATTCTCTCTATCTCTCTAATCTGAGTAATATCTTTGATAATAAGAAATAGCTTTTTATTTTTTGTATCAATAATTGAGATATTCAAACTTTTCCCTTTTACTTCAACATCCTTTTCATAGTAAGAAGACTTTTTTTCAGATAATAAAGAATAAATACTTTCTGGCAAAACATCTTCCGCACTCGTCAAAATAGCTAAATCTTTATTATCAAAAATTATTTCTTTAGCTTTTTTATTATAACTTTCAATCCTCCCATATTTATCAATCAAGATTATTCCCAGAGGAGAATTCTCAAAAACCGTTGAGTACAGAAGCTCCGCTTCCTCCGCTTTTCTTTTTTCCCTCTCGCTTTTTTCTTTTAATTCTTGCTCCTTCAATTGATAGCTTTCAAAAACTTTTATCAAGGGAGAAAGATTTTCACTATTTTTATTTCTTATGTGTTTCTTCAATTCAAAAACCAACAGAAAAAAGAACAAAACAAGTAAAAAAATACTTGCATAAAAGAATCCTCTGACCTTTTTTTCAATTTTTAAAATTGAAGCACTTTCGTTTCCCTTAACTTTTAGTAAATCACTCTCAATTATAGAAAAAGAAACAATTAAGAAAATTATTAAAAAAATAAGGATTAATCTTTCAATTTTCATCTGAACACATTATTATAAGCAATCGTAATTTTATCCCCATATAAAACAAAAAAAAGGGAAACTAATGAAAGGTATGAACCAAATGGTAACTCATAATCTTTTTCTTTTTTCATTAAAAAGACAATAAAAAGCCAGCTCACTATCCCTACAATTGAAGATAAAATAATTATAAGAAGCATTTTCATCGGGCCAAAAAAAGCACCTATAAGAATAATGTACTTAATATCTCCCCATCCAAGTCCCTCCTTATTTTTAGCTTTAAGAAACAAAAAATAAGCCCCTATGAAAATCAAAAAACCTATTAATCCCCCAATAAAAGATTCTACCCAAAATACATCCTTTCTCAAGAAAGACAAACCAAGAGCCAAAATACTTCCTCCTATTGTTAATTCATCAGGAAGAATCCTCTCCTCCAAATCAGTAAAAAAAAGGACTAAAAATATTGAAGAAAAGACCACATTTAAAATAAAAGAGAAGCTTAACCCGAAAAATTTGTAATTGACTAAAAGCAAAAAACCAGTTAAAAGCTCAACGATTGGGTATCTAATGGGAATTTTGGCTCCGCAAAAATGACATTTTCCTCTTAAAACAATATAACTTATCACAGGGATATTGTAATACCAGGGGATAGGCGTTTTGCAAACAGGGCAAAAGGAGCGGGGTTTTGCTATATTCATCTCTTTTGGAAGTCTGAAAATGAGAACATTAAAAAAGCTTCCAAAAACGAGGCCAAACAAAAAAACCGTGAATTTCCAAAAAATCTCTATTTCCATAAGAATCTTTTCCTTGATCTTATTTTTCCTGTTTTTGGATTGTAGATATAAGGGTCTCCATCATAATCGCGGGGAATCATCCTTATAAAACCTTTATAATAAAGTTCTTCCAAAGCATTGGGGTGTCTTCCATAAATATTTTTAAATCTTTCAATAATAGGTTCAAGGTTTTTTTTATCCATTTCAAATTTAATCATGTACAAATGATGATAGGCAACCTCTTTCTCATAATTAGTTTTTGCCTTATTATAAATATTTTTCCATAGTTTATAAGAAAAACCTAAATCTCCAGATTTCCATGCTATATCAGCCCATACTCTTTTTAAAAAAGCAGGCGAATTTTCCCTATGAGCAGCAATCTCATAATAATAAAAAGCTTTTTTGTACTTTTTTCTTTTCCGCAGATAATAGCCGGCATCCATAGCCATTGTCCATTCATAGGGTTCATATCTTAAACCTATTTCAATGGCTTTAAGTGCAAGATCAAGTCTCCCTGCCTGAAGAGCAGCTATCATTCCTCCTATAGTAAAAGGTTCGGAAAACTTTGGATCAAGTTCCCCTATGGTTTCCAATATTGTGGGAAGATATTTAATCCGTTCCCCTATTCCAGTACTACTATAGAATTGAATCATCCATATATAATAAAAATCCGCAATTATATTTTCAAACCCTAAAGAAATAAGTTTTAAGGTTTTTTTAGGGAAAACATACAAAGCCTCATTTGTCTCAAAGAATTTTTTCTTAAAATTATAGTTAAATAGAAAGCTTATCAAAAAAATTACAATTAATAAAAAATAAAGAACAAATGTTTTTGTTTTCCTCATAATATTTCTCTGTTTTTGAAAGCAATCATACTCAACACAAGAATAAGAAGGGCATAATCAATTCCGTAAACTGTAGCATTTAAAAAATTTGAAAGAGCAATTCCCTTTGTATAAACAAGCTGATTTTTATAATTTAATATTGAAAAATTAGGAAGCACATAATAAACAATATTCACCAATAATTTTACCACTCCCTTCACTTTTGCCTCATAGTAAAGTAAAAAGTTCGAAGAAAAGTTTCCAACCACAAAAATTCCTAAAGAAAAGATTGAGCTTAGTATTGGAGTTGAAACAGAGGTAAAAAGCAGGGAAAAACTTACAAGAATCTCACCCTCAACAAAGAAGAGTAGAAGCTGAGGGAAAATATAAGGATGCAAGTTCCCGGTAACAATTAAGGCATAGAGAAAAAATATTACTCCCAAAATAACCAAGGATACAAAAAGAGTTAGGGATAAGCCCAAAAATTTACCTAAAATAAATTGCTCTCTTGATATTGGCTTTGATAGTATATTAAAAATAGTTCTCTTATCTCTTTCCTTATAAAAGAGGTTAACACTTATAAGAATAGAAAGTAAAATGGTAAAAATTTCAATTATTGCTAATCCAAGATCTAATATAATCTTTTCGCTACTTGAAATAACCAATAATGAGACAATCTTTGAGAAAAGGATAAAAGCTATGGAAAAGACAGTCAGTAAAAGAAAAAGCTTACTTCTTACGGCTTCTCTGTAAGTATTTTTAGCTATTGCTATTATTTTCATCTTTTATCTCCCAAAATAGCTCTTCTAAAGTTTTTCTTACAGGGTTTACAAACTTTATGTAGCCTCCAGCTTCTATAATTTTCGAGATTAATTTATTCGCTTCAATGGTATCTCTCACTGTTATATAAAAAACATTGCTCTTTTTCTCCGCCTTAATATACTCAATTCCTTCGGGAATTTTATTAACCCCATAAAAGCCTACATCCACCTCTTTTATTTCACCACTCACTAATTCCTCAAGAGAACCCTCCATTATTGTTCTACCCTTTACTATAATTCCGATTCTATCGCTTATCATCTCCGCATCCTGTAATATATGAGAAGAGTAAATTATAGTTCTACCCTCTTCCTTTAAACTCAAGATTAAGTCCCTCAATTTCTTTCTTCCAATAGGATCTAAACCGCTTAAAGGTTCATCAAGAATTATAAACTCCGGATCATTAATAATACTATGGGCAATACCAATTCTTTGAAGCATTCCCTTTGAATATCTTTTAAGCTGGATATCAACAGCATCCTTTAAATCAACAAGGCTTAATAGAGCTTCTATTTGTGCTTTGCTTTTTTTAATATTAAAAAGATTAGCAGAAAATTCAAGAAACTCTTTCCCTGTAAGATATTCGTAAAAGTAAGGGCGTTCTGGGAGAAAACCAATTCTTGATTTATCCTTTAAGCTTAATGCTTTTCCCTTAAAAAGTACCATTCCGCTATCCTGCTTTGAAATCCCTGTGATTATTTTAAAGGTTGTTGTTTTCCCCGCTCCATTGTGCCCCAAAAGAGAGTAAATTTCTCCTTTATACACATTAATATTTATACCTTTAAGAACTTCCGTATTTTTCAAAAGCAAAGTACCACTTGGATAAGATTTCCTCAGGTTAATTATTTCAAGAATTTTTTCTTTCATATTTTTATATTACCACAATGTTCTCTTTTTCATCAACTTGACAAGTAAACTCCAAAATTTAGAAAATCCTACTCTTTCTTTGACTGTAAAAAGTTTATCTGCTAAAATCATTTTATGAAAATTAGAGGATGGATTTTAATTATATCTTTTTTATCTATAATATTTCTCCTTAATTCTTGCAAAAACACCGAAGAACCATCTCTTTTAATATCAATAAAAATAATAGAGCTTTATGATTATAATGCTGACTCTACTTATGATAAAGCCCTCCTCTCTGTATCAGTAATTAATCCATCGGGAAAAGACATAACACTTGAAAAATATGTAAGTGAATGTTTTGACAAAGACGGGAACCTTATATTTAAACAGACAATTCTGGATCCCTACCCTTATAAACTGGGAGGACTGGAGAAATACATTTGGAATAATATTTCTATAAATCTTACATATGACGGTAAAAAAGTAAAAAAATATAAATTCACCCTTTATTATCTTGACAACAATAAGAACTATTCTACTTACGCAGAAAAAACTCTTAATTAAAGTTCTTTTTTCTCAATGATCAGTTTTGTAACTCCTATAATAGCTCCTATAAAGAGCACAAAGCCGCCCATCAAAAGATGTAGCGCACTCATTTTTAACCTCGTATATTAATATACGCCTAAACCATCCATTGTCAAGAGAGAAAAAGAATCGCTTTAATACCTTTCAAAAAAGCTTTTTTATAATCTTTAAAATCGAACATTCTCATTCCTTCCAGTTGAGGACATAAAAGATACTCTTTTTCTATAATTTTTGGAAATAGAGGCGGTCTCTTCTTTAACAAATAAATAAGATTATTTATAATTGGTATAATGTCATTTTTATCGTTTACATTACTTTTTTTTTGCCCTAAGTATTTTATAAGATCAATTACTTCTTTTGAAACATTTAAAATAATACTTTGTAATTTGGAACCTGAACTCTCATCTGTTAAACCAGAAACATCAGAGATAACTAAATTTAATTTATTAAGAAAAACACTCTTATTCACTTTTCTAGCTATATCCACTCCAAATAGGTCTAAAACACCACCATCCAAAAGAAGCCTTTTCCCAAATTCCACAGGCTCAAAAACAAAAGGTATTGCAGATGAGCCTAAAACTGCCGGAATAATTTCCCCCTTTGAAAAAACCATCCTTTTACAGCTTTTTATATCCACAGCATTAATAAAAAGTGGAATTTCTGTCTCTTCAAATGTTTCTACAGGCAGGTAGTTACTTAGTAGTCCTCTCAAAATTTTACTTCTTCGACTCGGCTTAACACTTTTTAAAAGAGAAAGCTTTCTAAATGCCCTATCCTCAATAGTATAAAAATTAAAAATTTCATCAGGACTCATACCTCCGGCATAAAATGCCCCAACTATTGCTCCAGCAGATGTTCCTACGATAAAAGCGGGCTTTATACCATTTTCTTCAAGAATTTTTAAAATACCCACATGAGCAATTCCTCTCGCTCCCCCACCTGACAAAACAAGTCCTATCTCTTTCCCCTTTAAATTTAAATCAATTCCTACTTTTATTTTCGAAGGAACAAAAGCAGGTTCCAGAATTGTTCGAATGTATTCTTTTACTTTATCAACTGATTTTCTTAAAACATCAATTTCCTTTATCAGATTCAAATCTCTTCTCCTTTATATTCACAGATTTAACACACCTGAAACCATGATAATCTGCCCCATTGGAAGAATATCTTAAAAGTATTCTTCCATTATAAGAAACAAGGTAAGTAAAATCCCTTTTTTCTTTATTATAACTTTGAACATTCATTCCCTTTTCAGAAGTCCAGTAATATATAATCATAGAATTGGGATCCCAGAGTGGAGTTTCTTTATCCGGAGTAACTTTGTAAACAGGTTTTCCCTTCTCATTGATAAAACCTTCACAATTCTTACCATTTTTAGTAAGAGACCTCACAATTTCCTCCCTCGTGGGAAGTCTCCAAATATCCTGCCTTTCTGATAATAGTTTTTTCCCACTTTCGTCAAGAAAAGAGCAAATTCTTTGAGCCTCATACCAATTCACACCTCTTTTTGGAGATCCCGGGCCTTGTGGTGCCCAAGCTAAAGTCACACCATTCCCCTCTACTACTCTCAATCCAAAATTATGATCATTGTATCTTGTAGAAACTCTTATACAATTGGGAATACCAAGAGAAAAAATTATCAAAAGAGGAAATACGATAATTAATATGGAAGCTATTTTCTTACTTTTTATTTCAAAAAAATAAAATGAAAAACCTATTAAAAGAAGAGGGGCAGTAATCGGGAACCAGATTAAAAACCTTCTAAAAGAAAATGGAATATTCCCTCCAAAAAAAATTAAATAAGAGAAGCCCAACCACACAAAAATCCACAAAAGTCCTCCTATTTTGTGCCATTTTATTGAAATCAAGGACAAGAGAATAATAATTAGCGGTATGGAAAGGTATTGAATAAACATAAGAGCTATATTTTTTAAAATTGAGTTAAAATACCACCCTTCGTGAAAATTTTCAATTATTCCCCAGAATGACCAGAAACCTGAGATAATCAAAAGAAAAATTATTGTAACCCAATTTATTGTTTTTATCTTTCTCTCACTCATAATATTTTTCCTTAATGAATTTCATAAATTATTTTAAAAACAATTCAATAACTGGAACTTCAACAGGAGATTTTCTTATGGGAAGTTTAAGAACCAATGTATTTTTGGAATATCTTCTTTCTACAACCGTCCAATACGGCTTCTTTACAATTTGAACTTCAGAAGCGTCATTTAAAAGCTGAGCATATGCCACTTTACCTGCAAAACCATCAAGAAAAAGCCTTCCGACAGAGGGCCACACAAGCACATGAACATAGAGTCTTTTTGTTTCAGGATTATAGGTCAAAATGCAATTATCAGGTTTTTTAAATTCAGGGGGAGCTTCGGTACATCCATATATTGACCTGCTGTGATACCTCATCCACTCTCCTATCCCTCTAAGTCTTTCAACTGTTCTATAATCAAAAGTTCCTCTCCCTGTTGGTCCCACATTCAAAAGCAAATTTCCTCCCTTGCTGACAGTATCTACAAGCATAATAATAAGCTGCCTTACACTTTTCCATGTGTATTCATCCCTGTAATACCCCCATGAGCCTGAAAATGTTTGACAGGTTTCCCACGGCACCTTTTTCCCTTTGTAAGTAAGCCATCTTCTGGGTAAAAATTGCTCCGGGGTTCTGTAATCCCAACCTGCTGGAAAATCCAAAAGATCAAGTCTATCATCAACTATAATATTTGGTTGAAGTTTTCTCACAAGATTTATTATCTTAATTGATTGCCAATCATTTCTTCCCTTTCCCGGCTTTCCGTCTCTCGGAGGGAAAGAATAATCAAGAAAAAGCGTTGATATTTCACCATAGTTGGTTAACAATTCTGTTAATTGATTCATCATGTACTTTACATACTTTCCCATATCCCTGTGTTTTGCCTTCTTCATAAACTCCTTATTTTCAAACATCGGATGATTCCTATCAGGTACATAATCAGGGTGATGCCAATCCAAAAGGGAATAATAGAATCCAACCTTTAGTCCTTCCTTTTTAAAAGCTTCTACAAATGGTCTTATTAAATCCTTACCATATGGAGTATTGGTTACCTTATAATCCGTATATTTCGAATCCCAAAGACAGAATCCTTCATGATGCTTTGTAGTTATAACAACATATTTCATCCCTGCCTCTCTGGCAAGTTTTGCCCACTCAGAGGGATTGTAAAGATCAGGGTTAAAATGTTTAAAGTATTTCTCGTACTCTTTATCACTCATCTTTTCATTTCTTTTTACCCACTCATGCCTTGCAGCAAGGGAATAAAGTCCCCAATGTATAAACATTCCAAACCTTGCCTTTCTCCACCACTCCATTCTTTTTTTCTTTTGAGCGGAAGTTTCTTTAAAAGCAATAGTATCTCCTGCTATTAAAGGCAAAATAGTTAAAAAAAGTAAAATGATAAAAATTTTCTTTTTCACACTCAACCTCCGAAATTTTATTAAAAATTATATTCCATAAATACTTCACTAACAATATTTTTTGAAAAAAGAAACTCACGAGACAGCCAAACAGCTGTTCCAGCCGTTCCATCAGAGCAGCAAACCCTCCTATCCTAAAAAATCTTTTAAATGAAGAAACAAAAGAAAATATCAGAATAGAATAAAGAAAATTTTATTTTCAATAATGGCTAACTCAAAAACAAGACACAAGACATATTTAGCTGCTCAGCTGCTCGGCTTGGGGCTGCTCAGCTTTAAAACTTACTTAAATTTCTCTTTACTCTTTCTTCGTGGGGATTTTTGTGAGAATAAACAAAGAAATTTTATTCATCCAAAAAAATTGATATAATAAATTCTTCTTTTTTGCCAATGTAGCTCAGTCGGTAGAGCAACTGATTCGTAATCAGTAGGTCGGGGGTTCAAGTCCCCCCATTGGCTTTTTTAATAAAACATTAGGAGGGAAAATGCAAAACAGTGAAAAAAAATTGTGGGGCTTTCCTTTGACCTTCTGGTCAGCCAACACAATAGAGCTCTTTGAAAGAGCCGCCTATTATGCGGTAGCATCTTTTGTTGTTATATATTTACACGAAACCCTGGGGATGTCCCCTACATTTTCAACATTTCTAAATGGGACAATTCTCTGGGGTATAATATATTTTTTACCGATTTTAAGCGGAACACTTGCTGACAAATATGGATTTAAAAAATCACTCACTCTTGCCTTTATACTTATTACCGCCGGCTATTTTATAATGGGAAATGTTCAAAAATTCTGGCCATCAATTGTGGGACACTCTCAAAATGTTGATTATACAATCCCAATTGTAATAGGAATTGTTTTCATAGGAATCGGAGGCTCCTTCGTGAAACCGTGTATTTCCGGAACAGTTCAAAAAACCGCAGGTGTTCTTGCAACTCTGGGTTTCGGTATTTTTTATATGACAATAAATGTAGGCTCAATGTTCGGAAGAACAGTATCCTACTTTGTAAGAATCAAGCTGGGAATTCCTGCAATTTTCTCATATGTTGCCACAGCCTTTGCGTTTATCGGACTATTGGTAGTAATTTTCATATACAGAGAGCCAAAATATCAGGAATCGGAAAAAGTTTCCGAAAAGGAACTTCAAAAACCTAAAACCCTAAAAGATGCTTTAATTGGAATGTTCATTGTTTTGAAAAATCTTAAATTCGTATTTTTCCTCATTGTTATCGGATTTTTCTGGTTTATTTATGTACAGATTTACAATCTTATCCCCCTATTTTTAAGATTCATTGATAAAAATGCACCTGTTGAACTCTACACACTTGTAAACCCTGTAATGATCGTTTTCCTTCAGCTTCTTATAACAAAAATATCCAAAAAATGGACACCTCTAAGATCAATAATGGTCGGAATAGGAATAACAGTAATTGGGATGCTTCTAAACACAGTACCATTCCTCTTTCACCTTGATCCCGCCTTGAAAAAGAGTATCGCAGGGGTTATGCTCCCGGTAGGAGGTGTTTTTATGCTCTTTTCAATAGCTTCGATGGCATTGGGAGAGATGTTTGCATCTCCGAGAATATATGAATACATAGGAGCAATAGCTCCTAAAGGACAGGAAGGGCTTTATTTGGGTTATGCAAATCTTCCGATGGCAATAGGAACAATCGTAGGTGCTCCGATAGGCGGAATGTTCTTCCAGCACTTTATCCTCGACCCCTACAATGCGGGAAAACCCATTCAGGCACCTATAATGTGGACAATAGTGGCATTTATGGGAGTACTTTCAATAGCAGGAGTAATTCTCTATGATAAACTGCTTTTGAAAGACAAAAAATAGGTGAAAATAGAATTTTCAAAGCATAAAAAAAAGCTTTTTATTTTAATCCTTATTTTACTGATATTTGTAAGCTATTACAAAAGTTTGAGCAATTATTTTTTTTCGGATGATTTTGAATGGATTTCAAGAGCAATAGTATCTCAGGCAGAACCTCTCAGAGCTTTCAAAGTTTACGGAAGGGATTTTAACCCTGTGTTTATAATAATATTATCCATTCTAATAAAAATTTTCGGAGTTTCGGCTTTTCCCATAAGACTTTTTTTCCTTTCTCTCTTTGCTATAACATTTGCTTTTCTTTTCCATACTCTTGAAAAAAGATTAAATTTCTCTCAAATTACAGCCTTTTCAGCAACTTTTTTAGTAGCTCTGAATGTTTATATCTCAGAGGCAGCTCTCAACCTTGCAGCTTCTGTTTATTTCCTTGCATTTTTTCTTTTTCTCATCTCCTTTAACTATCTTTCGGAAAAAAAGATTTACCTGTTTTTCATCTTATTTACTCTTGCCTTTCTCACAAAGGAAATGATTATTTTAACCCTTATCCCGGTTTTTATATTTTCAGAGAAAAAAATAAAAAAACAAATTCTCATTTTCGGAGCTTCCCTTTTAACATTAAGATTTATAATTCAATTTTCTACTACATCTCAATACACATCCTTTGTATCAAAGAAACTTTTTCTTGCAAAGCTCTACTTTATACTTTTACGCTCAATAAACTTATCTCCTTATAAAATAAACCCGATTTACGGGCTTTTTCTCTTAACAAGCATAATCTTGCTTATCCTTATTTATATGGTCAAATTCGGTGGAGAAAAAGATAAAACAGTTGTTTGTATTTTTGTTTTCTGGATTTTATATACAATATTCTTCGCCTTTTTGCCAAAACTCTCATCAAGATATATTCTCTACCCTTCAATCGGTTTTATTCTAATTTATCTTAAAATATTTGATGCATTTTCAAAATACAAAATAATCAGGTTCGCTTTAACACTCCTTTTGGTACTCTCCTTTGTTTACAATTACCCTAAAATAGGGAAGGAGATTGAGGACTATAAAATATTAGGCGATTTTTCAAAAAACTTTTTAATAAAAATTAAAACAGAATTTGTAAAAAATATAGACCCTAAAAGAAAAGAACAGACAATAAAAATAAAAAAGCCTGAAAAAACAGCTCTTATTTTTACATATGCAATGGTCAAAAGAAGAGGAAATCTACCTAAACTTCTACCCATGAGAAAAAATTCATTGGGAGGAGTAATCTATCTAAAAGATTTAATACCAATAACTTTTTATCCTGAAAGAATTGCAATTTTTAAGCCTAAAAAAATTACTCAAACTCATTTTATTGGTCAAATCCTATTTTTAAAGTAATTTTTACTTAAAGGTGTGAGATATATATGCAATTGTAATATTAAAAGACGAAAGTTTATTCCAGGAGGAGATAGCTCCTGATACATAGGTGTAAACAGTATTTCCAAAAACATAGCCCACTCCGCCCGAGAGAACTGATTCATACTCCGCTGAAAAAAGGTGCGATGCCTTAAGGTTACTCCTCCAGCCCAATGTTATAAATGAAATATTTGAAAAAAAGTGGATCATTGAAAAAGCAATCGGCTGTTTTAAATCACCGGAATAAAAATCCTCAATACTTTTTAAATATATTGAAAAATTAAATGATGTTGAGCGAGAAAGGATAAAAGTCGCCCCCCCTTCATAGCGACTTGGAAGGGTTTTATCAAGCTCTTCTATTTTAACCTTATTAAGGGGTGAAATTTTCAGTGAAATGTAAAAAGACCGGTAAACAGCTAAAGAAAGTGATGATTCAAGTGTATAAAAGGAAAGTTTGTCAGAGGATTTATCTTTATTCATTACAGGGTTAAGCTCATCCCTTGTTTCCAAAAAAAAGTTGTAAAGATCTCCGTAATTTCTAAAATATTCAGCAGAGCTAATGTTACCAAAGTAAAATCTCCCATCATATCTTTTAAGGCTTACTCCATACTGAAAATTACCGCTTCTCTTGTAATAGGTAAGACCGTAAATATCCCCTTTAAAACCTTTTAAGTTATAGTACTCATTATCTGAATTGTATCTTACAAAAAGATTGTCAAGGGATATCTTAAATATTGAGAAATTTCCGTAAGCCGCCACAAGCGAAGTACTCTTCATTCCTTTGAAAAAATTATTTTCACTTAAATTAGCATTTTTATTGTAAAGAAACTCCCTGAAATTCCCATTATCAACAGTATAATTTACCTTTGAAAAGGCAGCGGATGGAGGAAAACTCCCCCCTGGAATATAAAGACCTATTGTAGGAGAAAACTGAAATATAGTATAAGTATAACCTGTTCCCACTCCAAAAGGTGAAGGTTCGAAAAGTCCGTCAAAGGAGAATGAAAAAGCAATTATTCCCACCAAGATTAAAAAGAAAATCGATAATTTTTTCATTTTTTAATATAAAGCATCTTTATTTTTATGTCAAATAATAAGAAGACCCGAAGCCTTAAAGATTTCAAGACTCCAAAACAGTCTTCATAATTGTCTTATCCTCTTAAAAGATTGATGAGGGGAAAAACAGCCAATAAAAGGAAATTGATTTCAAATTGACTAATAAGCCAAATTAATTTATATTTTAAAATGAATAAATTTAAGATAGAGATTCCGAGCAAAATAGAGCTTATAACTCCGGTAACAGAAGCTTTAAATTCCATATGTGATGAACTCCCCCTGGATAATGATAAAAAGTGGGCACTCGAAATTTCATTAAGAGAGGCGCTTGCAAATGCAATAGTTCACGGTAATAAAAAAGATCCTACAAAACAAATTTTTATTGACTTTTTGTGGGATGAAAAAAGCTTTATAATTACAATTGAAGATGAAGGGAAAGGCTTTGTCCCTTCAAAGGAGGAGATAAAACCATCTCTTGACACATGCGGAAGAGGAATGACTATTATCAAATCAAAAATGGATTCTGTTGAATATAAAAAAGGGAAGAGGGGTTTTAAATTAATTTTAGAAAAAATAATAAAATAGTGTCATTTTTTCCTCATTTTTATGTTTTTTTGACATTAAGCTTTAAGAAAAAATTCCGATATAGTATGTGAGGTAGAAAGATGACTGTATATACAGAAATCAGTATAATAAGAAGTAGCGTAAGGCCAATAAAATCAAGGATAGATGCTCTCAAAGAGAAAGAGAGCAAAGTTAAAGAATCAAAAGAGGATTCTACTTCTACAAATACAAAAGGTGTCAAAAACAATGAAATTGAAAGGGAAATTTTATCATACAATGCTGATGGAACAATCGAGCAAGTAGCCTTAGAAAACAAGCATCTCATTGATGTTTTGGGATAATGGCATAAAATTTGATGGGAGTTTAGCGGAGGAAAGAGATGAGAATCGTAATTTACAAAGACAAAGAGCTTTTTGAAAAGATAAAAAAGCTTGAAAACAGTAAATTAAGTTTTGCTCTGCTAAACTCTATCAAAGAATCAGATTTTGATAATAAGCTAATAATTATAAATTATAATGAATTAAAAAATTTAAAAAGAAAAACCGAAGGGAAGATTTTTCTGCTTTACAGTCCCACTAAAAATCTCAAAAATACAATTAAGCACCTTAAAAGAGGAGCAATTGACATAATAGCGGAAGATTTTTCGGATAAAGAAATAGAAGAAACGATAAAAAATGCCGCAGAAAGCTTTACTCTTTATAAAAATAAAGTTTTAAATAAAGAATTGGAAAAAATAGGAGAAATTGCAAGAGGTCTTTTTTCATCTTATAACCTTAATGACTCTCTCAACAATATCCTTGAATACATTAAAAATTATGTAAAATCAGAAAGAGTTTTTATCTCAATAATAAAAAAACAAAGGGAAAAAATTATTGCAACTGTCGGAGATGAAATTAATACTTTAAAAAAAGAATACAGTAAGATAAGAAACCATGAATGGCTAAAAATAATTAACAAAGAAAAAAACTATGTTTACTTTAAAAAAGGAGAGATTGAAACATTAAAAAATATTCACAAAGAGGATTTTATCAAATTCCCATTAACTTTAAAGGATAAACTCATAGGAATAATAACAATTGATAATAAGTATAAGCTATTACCAAAGAACATAAACACAGAATTTTTAAAAATGGTTGCCCTTCTTCTCTCTGTTCACATAGAAAATTACAAAATATACACAGAAGCAATCAAAGCAAGAGAAGAGTTAAGAAAAAGGGAGGAGAGAGAATTTTTACAAAAACTAACAATGAGCCTCAATCATGAAATAAACAATCCTTTGACAATAGCTTATTTAAACTTAGAGTCACTAAAAAGGAAACTAAATAATCCTCAAAATATTGAAAAAAATCTCTCAGGATTGGAAATTTCTCTCGAAAGAATAAAGGGGATAATGGACAACATTAACAAACTTGAATCTGAAAAATTTATAAAATCAATGAAAAAAAGGGAATTTATTGATTTTAGGTATGAAGCATAAAAAAAAACTTTCATTTTTTTCTTAACAATAATAGTATTATTAAATTTTTCTATATCTGCTCAAAATAATATCCTAAAAAAAACGGAAAAGCTTTATTCCTCCGGAGAATATGAAAAAACAGTAAAATTAATTGAAGATTATTTAAAAGCACATCCAAAATATTATGATGTTAAATTAAAATATTACCTTGGAATGTCTCTGTTCAAATTAAACAAGGATAGGGAAAAAGCTGTAAAATCTCTTGAAGAATATCTGAAAAAGGGAGGCGATGTCAAAAGCCCTGAGCCATTACTTTACTTGTACAAAGCATATTCCAAAACAATATATACAAAAAAAGCTAATTATTACCTAAAAGTACTTTTAAACAATTTCCCATTTGATAAAGAGGTAATACCACTTAAACTTAATTACATTAACAAAATGTTAAGTATTAAGAACTGGAGTGAAGCTCTTTTCTATTTAATAGACCTTGAAGATAAAGGTTATTCAAAAAAATATCCTATTATAATCTTTTACATAGGAAAAGCCTATTACCAAAAGGAAACTTTTGAAATAGCAGCTGAATATTTTAGAAAATATCTCAAAATTAAACCTGATTTTCTAAATTATGCCCCTGAAGATATTTTTGCCATAGGAAAAAGCTTTTACTCTGTCACGGATTATAATTCAGCTCTAAAAGTTCTTATGTTTTTTGTGAATGTTTACCCCAAAAATTCAAATACAGCAGAAGCATTGTATTTAATTGGAGAAACTTTTTACTTACAAAAAAAATACAGGCTATCAGCTCTTTTTCTTAATGAAGTTATCAACAGGTATCCAGACTTTCCCATTGCAAATAAAGCAAGAATAAGAATAGCAGACAGTGTAGCTCATCTCACAAAAATTGAGATGGAGCAACTTAAAATACCCTATTATCTTAAAAAACCGGAGAGAGTTTACAGAGAAATCATCCGAAAAGCCACTAATTTAAAAGACAAGCATTTGGCATTTATTAAATTGATTGAGATGTATAATAAAAGGGGGAGGATTGAAGATGGGCTTTTTGAGCTGTTTGAATACCTTAAAGGTACCTTAGTTGATCCAGAAGGAGAGAATATATATAGAAAATATTTTGACAAATTCTTGAAGGAAGCAAAGGAGAAGAAAAGAATTCTTTTTTACTTTCTGAGGACAAAAAAGAGCACAGCATTCTTAAAAAACTATGAAATTGAAAAATTGGCGGAGATATTTAGAAAAATGAATCTTTACAAAATAGAAAGACTCCTTTTAAATAGACTCTACATACTTGCTACAAAAAAAGAGGAAAAGAAAAAAACATTAATTAAACTATTAAGAAATTCCTATGCTTTACTTGATTGGAATGAATTCAGAAAAAATATAAGGTTATTTCAAAGATTGTACCCTCTTGAAAAGCTTCCCGTAGACATAAAAATAGGGCTTGCGGAATATTATTTTACAAAAGATATGTTGGATGATGCAAACAATGTATTAATTTCAGGAAAAAGAGAATTTTCAAAAACCGCTTACTATACAAAGGCATTGATTTTGCTTCTAAAAATATCAGTCAAAAAAAACAAATGGAAAGAAGCTAACTCAACACTAAAAATATTATCTAAAAGAAAAATTACAAGGGAAAAAGATAAATTAGATGTTCTTGTTCCTGCTGCTATTACATACATAAATACAAACCAAACAACCAAAGCTATTGTAACTCTAAAACAGGTTCTTAAATTTATTCCGGAAAATAAAGATTGGGCACTCTTTCAACTTGGAAAAATCTATTTTCAGAAAGGAGATTTAAAGAATAGTAAAATATACTGGGATAGGCTTAAAAGTGTTTACCCGAAAGGCTTCTGGACCAAACAGATAGAATTCGTGGAAATACTTTCCAAAAAGAAAAACATCCCCAAAAGTGATTAAAATATTTTTCCGGGATTCAACAAATTCTCAGGATCAAAGATTCTTTTTATTTTACGGTGTATTTCCACTATCTCAGGTGATAATTGATAACTTATAAATCTCTTTTTAGCTATACCTATTCCGTGTTCTCCCGAAAGAACCCCTCCCAAATCAACAACTTTTTTAAAAAGCTTTTCTAAAAGTTCGTCAACAAATATCTCCTGCTCCTTTTTCAAAAAAAAGTTTGTGTGTATGTTTCCATCCCCTATATGACCAAAGAGGACAGTTTTTACATTATATTCTTTCCCCAACTGATAAACAAAATCCACTATTTCAGGAAGCTTACTTCGAGGAACAACTATGTCTTCATTATATTTTATCAAATCAGGTTTTGACACAGCCCCTGAAATATTTCTTCTTATCTCCCAAATTTTCTCCTTTTCCTCAGAATCAGTAGCATAAATTATCTCCTCCAATTCATCATCAGAAAAAAGAGCTTTTATTTCTTTCAGCTGATTCTCTACTTCTTCCCTATCTCCATCAAACTCCAATATAAGATATGCTGAAATACTTTCACTTACCTCTAATCCCAAAAATTTAAAAACCTCTTTTATTGAAACTCTGTCCATAAATTCAAGCGCAGAAGGGAAAAAGCCATTTGTAATTATTTTATTCACACCTTTAACAGCCTCTCCCAGTGACCTAAACCCCAACCGGGCAACTCCACTAAACTTTGGTTTTGGAATAAGTTTTAATGTAATTTCAGTTATAATTGCAAGAGTCCCCTCTGAACCTATGAGAAGATCAGTAAGATTATACCCCACAACATTTTTAATGGTTTTCCCACCTGTTCTTATAATTTCACCATTTATCAAAACTGCTTCAAGTCCTAAAACATAATTTTTTGTAACCCCATATTTGAAACAGTGTGGCCCACCTGCATTTTCCGCAACATTTCCTCCAATCGTAGATGTTTTATAGGAGGCCGGATCAGGGGGGTAAAATAATCCATACCGCTCCACCTCTTTTACCAAGTCATAGGTAACAACTCCCGGCTGAACAATGGCTATCGTATTATCCACACTCACTTTTATAATCCCATTCATCTTTGAAAAAGAAATTAAAATACCTTGATTAACGGGTAAAGCTCCTCCTGTCATCCCGGTACCAGCTCCCCGTGGAGTTATTGGAATTTTATATTTTGAAGCAATATTTACTATTTTTACCACATCTCTTGTACTGTCCGGAAATACAACAACATCAGGTAAAAACTTGCGTCTCATACCATCATAAGAATGAGTTATAAGATACTCCCTCGCCTCTTTTACCTTTCCCTTACCAAGAACCTTATAAAGCTCTTTTATATAATCCTTCACTTCTTAAATCTCTCGATTAAATATTTTTCCACGATAGGAGGAACCAAATCAGGAGCTCTTCCTCCAAAACTATAGATTTCTTTTATAACGCTTGAATTTAAAAATGTATAATTCAATCCGGGGACCATAAAGAATGTTTCAAATTCCGGCGAAAGCTTTCTATTTATCAATGCCATCTGAAACTCAAGTTCAAAATCTGATACAGCTCTTAAACCTCTTATAACAATATTCATTTTCTTTTTTTTCAAATAATCTATCAAAAGCCCTTCAAAAGCATCAACATGAACTCTTTCTTCATCTTTAAAAACTTCCTTTATTATCTCCATCCTTTCCTCAAGAGAAAAGAGAGGCTTCTTTTTGGGGTTAACAAGAACTGCAATTGTCAAATCATCAAATATTTTAAGTGCTCTTTTAACTAAGTCAATGTGTCCATATGTTATCGGATCAAAAGAACCGGGATAAACAGCTGATCTCTTCATTTTCACTTAATCATTCTATCATATATTTCCGAAACAGTAAAACCTACGAAAAGGAAAGCAAAGGAAGTAATTAAGTTTTCAGAGTAATACTCCATAATAAAGTATGAAAAAATAATTCCTAAAAAAGCTAAAAAATATGACAATCTCAAAATCAACCGTCTTTTTTCTTTTGGGAAAAAGGTCCATCCGATTATTGCTATAATAAACCCGCTAAAAGCAAGGATAAAAAGGAGAGAAGGAAACCACATAAAATATAATAAACCAAAACATTTATTTTGCCAAATAAAAACTTTTTTCAAAAAAAATTTAAAAAGGTACTTGACATTGAATAAATTTTGCCCTATACTTTGTTAGTGAATATTAACTAACAGGAGTTAGAAAATGAAATATAGCAAAAGACAGTATGAAATATTAAACAAATCAATAAAGTTGATTGCGGAAAAAGGCATACAGAGTCTTACCATAAAAAACCTTTCAAAAAGCATAGGCATAACCGAACCCGCAATATACAGACACTTTGAAAACAAATTTGAAATCCTAAAGGCAATTCTAAGTTTATTTAAAGATGAAATAGAATCAAATTATTCTCATTTAAAATCCCCCGGTCTTTCTCCCCTTGAAAAACTTGAAAAAATTTTTGATTTTCACATAGAAAAATTTAATTCAAATCCACATTATGCATCAGTTATTTTCTCAGAGGAGCTTTTTAAAAATGACCCAAAATTAGCCACAATTATCGAGAAAATAATGCTTTTTAATATAGAAAAGACAAAGAAAATAATCCAGGAAGGGCAGAAAACAGGAGAGATTAGAAACGATATAAAAACAGAGGAGCTTGCTATCATCTTTTTAGGAAGCTTAAGACTCTTGGTTAAAGAGTGGGTACAGGGAAATTTTAAATCTGATTTATTAAAAAAGGGAAAGAGTTTTAAAAAATCAATTTTAAAAATAATAAAAAACAATTGTTAAAAAAAATAAAATGAACAAAAGAAAAATAAAATTTTTATTTGTTAAGTTAGTTAACATTAACAAACATGGAGAGTGAAAAATGGAGGAATTTGTAAAAAAATCACTAAAATTCTCAATCCTCGTCATAGTTGTTATTCTTGCAATAACCTTATTTTTTGCAAAAATTGCAAAGGACAATTCAAGGTTAGAAACAAACCTTGATAAGTACATGCCTCAGGATCATCCGGCTTTCAAGTATAGCAACATGGCTGAGGAATGGTTTAATATCAAAGATGCTGTAATGATTGCAATTTACAACAAAGACGGTATTTTCAATCACGCAACCTTAAAGAAAATCAAATCAATCACAAAAGAGCTCGGGAAGATGAAAGAAATCAGAAAAGAGGACATCACCTCTCTTTACACTGCTGACAATATAGTTGGGACAGAAGATGGACTTGATGTTAGATCATTTTACAAAAGAGTACCCAAATCAAAGGAAAAACTTGAGAAAATCAAGAATATGGTTGTAACGAATGATATGGTTTACGGGAAAATAGTATCAAAGAACCTCAAAGTTGCAATAGTGGTGGCAAGAATTGATGATGATGTTTTCTCTCAGGATTTTTACCACAGAATCCTAAAGTTAGCAAAAAAGTATGAAGGCCCCGAAAAAATCTATGTTGCAGGAAGACCTATAGTTGAAGGCACACTTGCCTATCTTATGCCAAAGGATATGAAAAAGATGGTTCCGATTGTCATAATTTTCATTTTAGGTGTTCTCTGGTTTTTGCTCAAAAGTTTTAAAAACACAATTACCACATTAATTGTTGTTTTAATAAGTACGGTCTGGACATTCGGACTTATGGCGGCTTTTCATATTCCGATTTATGCGGTAAGTACAATGATACCGGTTATGCTAATAGCAATTGGTGTCGCATACGGAGTACATCTTTACAGCCATCTTGAACTCCATATGAAAGAAAACCCTGAAATTTCCAAAAAAGACGCTATTACTAATATGGTAAAGGAAATGTGGAAGCCTGTTATGATGGCGGCAGTTACAACCATGGTGGGTTTTGTATCCCTTCTAACTTCTCAGGTTTATCCTGTGAAATACTTCGGACTTTTTTCAGCTTTCGGAGTTTTTTCAGCATTCATTTTATCAATGCTTTTTATCCCTGCTGTTCTTTATGTATTTAATCTTCCGAAATTCAAATCAAAAAAGAATAAAGAGGAGCATACTAAAATCTACTTTACTGCCACTGAGAGAATAATAAGAAATAAAAAACTCGTTATAATTATCACATTTCTTATTCTTCTTCTTTCAATTTACGGAATAACAAAGGTCTGGATTAGTTCAAGCTTTCTTGAAAAATTTGAGAAAAACAGTGAAATTCGCAAAACAGATGCATTCGTAAATAAAAACTTCGGTGGAACAACCACTTTGAATGTTATCTTGGAAGGGAAGAAAAAAGATACATTTAAAACACCCGAAGTTCTTTCTTTAATGTTAAAGATGCAGAGCAAAGTAACCGGCTCACTTAAGGTTGTCGGAGATTCTTTCTCTCTTGCGGATTTTATAAAAAGAATGAACAAAGTTATGCACGCTGATAAGGAAGAGTTTAACAATATTCCAAACAATAAAGACTTGATAGCTCAATACCTTTTACTCTATGAAATGTCAGGAGATCCTGAAAATCTGTGGAGAGTTGTTGATGATAAGTATCAAAAAGCAAATCTAACCTTTCAGTTAAAAAGTGATGATTCGGTTCAATTGAAAAAAGCAATAAAAGTAATAGAAACTTTTAGAAATGAATTTGAAAAATTGGGAGTAAAAATTAATTACGCAGGTTCGGGTTATAAGGCTCTTGTATTTACGGATCTCCTTCTTGAAGGACAGATTTCAAGTCTTTTGGTCTCTTTGCTAATAGTTATCATTCTTCTTTCAATCATGTTTAAAAACTTTTACATAGGGCTCATCGGCTCTGTACCGATTGTTCTAACAGCTGTTATAAATTTTGGAGTTATGGGCTGGACAAATATACCTCTTTCTTCCACAACAGCATTAATATCAAGCATCGCCATAGGAATAGGAATCGATTATGCAATACATTTTATAGACAGGTACAGAATTTATGCAAAAGAGTTTAAAGACAAAGATTTAGCTTCAAAACACACTATGTATCACTCGGGAAGAGCAATTCTTTTTAATGCTATGGTCGTAATTGCAGGATTCATGGTTCTTGTGTTTTCAGTATTCCCACCTAACAGAAACTTGGGAGAGCTTGTCTCTCTAAATATGTTTACAAGCTTTTTAGGGACATTAACAATAATGTTTATTATTCTTTACATAAAAAATATTTACTTTAAAAAGGAGGTAAAAAATGAAAATTAAGTTTAGAAATTTTATTATTTTAATTATTGCAGTTACCTTTATGGCAGGCGGGCTTTTTGCTCAGAAAAAACTTACGGGACTTGAAATTATGAAAAAGGTTTATAACAGGCCCTCTCCAAAAGAAATGGAAGCAAAACTTACAATGACACTCATTAGCTCAAGCGGTAGTAAAAGAGTCAGGACAATAAAACAGTTTATTAAAGATTTTGGAAAAGTTGAAAAAAAGATAATGTTTTTCCTTGCACCAGCAGATGTAAGAAACACTTCTTTCATGAATTGGAGTTATGATGATCCCAATAAGGATGATGATCAATGGATCTATTTACCCGCACTTAAAAAGGTAAAGAGAATTTCCAGTGATAGTAAAGGCGATTATTTCATGGGCTCTGATTTCACTTACGATGATTTGGGAGATAGAAACCCCGAAGAGGATAATCACAAAATTTTAAGAATGGAGAAGGTTAATGGTCTTGACTGCTATGTCATAGAGAGCACTCCCAAAGATGAAGATTATATGTATTCAAAAACAATCACATGGGTGGTGAAGGACAGATGGTATGGAGTCAAAAAAGAGTTTTATGATGAAGACGGAGAATATCTCAAGACTTTAACGCTCAAAAAGGCTGAAAATATAAAAGGATACTGGATTATTGTGAGTGTTGAAATGTTTAACAAACAGAAAAATCACAAAACCATAATGCATCTTTCCGACATTAAGATTGACACAGGGCTTCCTTCAAGAATGTTCACAGAAAGAATGATGAAGAGAGGTTTGTAAATGAAGAGGAGATTTTTTACATTACTAATCTCAATAATTCTAATCACAGGGTTCGTATTTGCAGATGGTCTTCAAATAACGGGCTATGTGAGAAATTATGAAGGAGTACTTCTGAATGATGATATGGATTTTTCAATAGTTCAGAATACCCTTGATTTGAATTTCTCCATGCAGACAAGTAAAGTCGGGTTTAAAGTAAATCCTTATATCTATCACTATTCTGACAAAACAATTGTGTTTGACTTAAGAGAAGCATACCTTGACCTCTTCTTTGATTCCTTTGATTTGAGAATAGGAAAACAGCAGATTATTTGGGGAAAAGCCGACGGTGTTTTTATAACGGATATTATCTCTCCCAAAGATCTTACGGAATTTCTTTTAAGAGACTTTGAAGAAATCAGAATGGGTGTTACTGCGGTAAAATTTGATTATTATATAGGAGACAATACATTCGAGTTAGTTTGGGTTCCGGTTTTTTCAGCAACAAAGTTTCCCGAGCAAGACTCAATCTGGGCTATTACACCACAATTTCCAGTTCAACCTCAATTTGATTTTTCCAAAAAGGACATAAAACCTTCAATCAAAAATAGTGAAATATTCGCAAAGTATTCTATATTTTCCTCGGCAATTGATTTTGAAATAATGGGAGGATATACATGGGATGCTGACCCCACAATTCACACTCTCAAACAGATTGATCCTCTCACACACCAACTTTTGTCATTAACGGCCATTCCTGAGCACCACAGACTGACAGTTGCCGGAGGAAGTTTTAGCACAACACTGGGACCCGTTGTAATAAGAGGCGAGGGAGCTTACTATTGGGGTAAATATTTTCAATCGGAAGATCCAATGCTTAAAGAAGGTGTCATTGAAAAAGATTACCTCAACTATCTTTTGGGAGCTGATTTTACAATCAGAGGTATAAAATTCAGCACTCAGTTTATCCAGCAGTATATTCTTGACTATAATGATTTCATAGTAAGCCATGAAGTTAACAATTTAATGACATTCCTTGCACGAAAAGATTTGCTCTCCGGAGATACTCTTCATCTTGAACTATTTTCTTATCTTGGATTAACAGATGAGGACGGTCTTATCAGACCTAAAATTTCTTATGATATTACCGATGGAGTTAATATTCTTTTGGGTGCTAATATATTCTTCGGTAATAAGGGAATGTTCGGAAGATTTAATAAAAATGATATGGTTTATGTGAAAATAAAATACAGCTTCTAAAAATCAAAACCTTCCAACCTCTTAAAGGCGGGCGAAAGCCCGCCTCCCCTACTTTTTGTAAACATTTTTAAATAATATTGTTCTTAAAGGAGTTATCTTAATTCCATATACATTACTTCGAGTTACTACTTTTGATTTTAAAAGGAATAAGGGGATAACAGGAATATCATTATGAATAATTTCCTGAACTTTTCGGTAAATCTCATATCTTATTAAAGGAGAACTTACACTTGCTTTTTCAAGCAAAGAATCAACCTCTTTATTATGATAACCACTAAAATTATACCTTCCTGTTGAATTAAAAAAATAGGATAGATAAAGGCCTGCCTCTGGGGCCGACACAAATCCGACAATAACTAAATCAAAAGCCCTGTGAATCATTATATTACCCAATGCTTCAGGCGGAACTTTCTTTAAGTTTATCTTAAAACCGTGATTGGCGGTAAGCTGAGCAATTCCTGTAGCAAGCCTTTGTATATCATTGTTTCTATTGTTAAAATAAAGAGTACATTTAAAGGGGAGATTCGTTATTCTCTTTTTCCCTAAAAGATGTTTTGACTCCTTTACACTAAACTTATAATCTTTTATTTTAGAATTAAACCCCTTTAAAAAAGGTGGCACAAAAGTTGAGATAGGGGATGCTATATCTTGGAATATATAAGAAATCAATTTTCTTTTATTTAACAAATGGGCAAAAGCTTTTCTTATCTCTTTATCATAAAAAGGTGGTCTTCTTGTATTAAATATTAGGCTAAAAAGGAGAAGGCTTTTCTTCTCATAAATATTCAATCCTTCTGTCAGTGGCAATCTACTTTCTTCATCTTTTGATTCGACTCGAACAATATCCCCCACTCCACTTCTAAATTCTATCATTTTTCTATAAGAATCTTCAACCATTTTAACTATTATCTTTTCACTCTTTACCTCTCCTCCCCAATAATATTTATTTTTACCTAAAACTATCTTCTTATTTTTTATGTAATCAATTAACTTAAAAGGTCCTGTTCCAATGGGCTTAAATTCCCCAGAAAGAAAAGATTTTTTTGAAGGAATTAGGAAGGTTGCATTTGCAAGTCTTTCTATAAAATTTAACAAAGGTTTTTTTAAAATAATTTCAACTTTATAAAGAGAAAGAGAGATAACTTTTTCAATAATATTTTTTACTTCTGAAGTTCCCTCACTATATGCCACAACAACATCATCTGCAGAAAAAGGCGAGCCATCTGAAAATTTAACTCCTTTTCTTAGCTGAAAAATCCAAGTTTTGCCATTATCAGGGGTTTCCCACGAAATCGCAAGAGATGGAATTATTCCAAAACCATTCTCATCAAAAGTAACAAGACCGTCATAAATATTATAAGCTATTTCAGAAGAAAACAAATCATCTATTTTCGAAGGCGCAATACTTAATTCACTCCTTTGTCTTAAATAGATAATTGAGTTTGAGAAGCACATAAGATTAAAGAGGAGAAAAATAAAAAGACCCCTTAACACAAACTTTTTCATATATTAATATAATACCTTTTCTAATATTTATCAAATTTAAGTTAACATTAAAAAAGAGAAAAATAAATTTCAAACTCTGACCCCTTCCCTAACTCTGACCTTACCTTAATAAAGCCCCCTATATCATCAATTATATCCTTTACATTAGCAAGCCCAAGTCCGGTTCCTTTTTCCCCTTTTGTTGTATAATAAGAATTAAATATTTTATCAATTTTCTCACTTTCTATGCCAACTCCATTATCTTTTATTTTAAGCACTAAATACTCATTTCCCATAATGGAAACATTTTCTAGCCCTACTTCTATCTCTCCACTATCTCTCTTTGCTTCTTCAATTGCATCTTTTGCATTAATAAGCAGATTCATAATAACAACAGAAACTTTTTCCTTATTAGCTCTTATGTAAAATTGTTTCTTGGGATATTTTCTCTCAACTTTTATGTTTTTTAAAACAGAAGCTTTTAAAAGTCCCACGACCTCATCAACTACTTCTCTTAATAATATTTTTTCTATAAGAATTTTTTTCTTTTTTGAAAAATCAAGTATTCCATCGCTCAATTCCAAAGATTTTTTTACAAGCTTTTCAACTTTCAAGATTTTTTCAAGAATATCTTCATCATCTTTTACCTTCATTTTTAACACTTCAAGATTCCCTAATATTCCAGAAATTATATTATGATTCTCATGGGTAAAACGGCTAAGCAACTCTCCTATGCTTATTAATTTATTTGCCTGCACAAGCCTTTCTTCAATCCTTATTCTTTTAGTAATATCTTCGGCTTGAATAACTATATATTCTTCTCCTTCAAGAATTATCCTGTAAAAAATCATTCTTAATATTCTTGGGTTATCTTCCCTTAAACTGTATTCAATATTATCATAATACTTAGGGATCCCCTCATAAGAAAGCTTTACCAGATCATCCACAAAATTTCTTAAAAAAGGGATAACATCAAAAAGACTTTGATTTAAAACATTCTTTTTACTTACATTAAATATCCTTTCTGCTTCATTATTGACCATGTTTATGGACAATTCCTCATTACAAATTATCAAAGCAAGAGTTAAATTTTCAAGTATATTTTCAAAAAATCTTTGCAAACTTAAAATCTCTGCCCTTTGAAGCCTAAAGGAGACAACCATCTGATTAAAAATATCTGTTAAATCACCTATTTCGCCCTTTGTGGTTTTTTTTACTTCAACATCATAATTCCCTTTTGCTAGCTCCTTTGTTGCTTCAGAAAGAGCTAAAATTGGTTTTGAAATTCTCTTTGTCAAAAAAAAGGCTATAATATAGAGAAAGAAGGTTAATAATAATAAAGTATAAACAAAATTTCTAAAAAAAACTTTTTGGGCAAATATCATGGATTTAAGATCACTTAAAATTAATACCCATCCTATATCTTTTCCTCTATAATCTGTTATTGAGAAACCTTCAACAAGATACGGCCTGCCCCCCATTTTCATATAATAGCTTTTTTCAGAAGAAAACTCCTCGATTTTAAAAAAGTTTTTTTCATCTTTGGGGGGAATATCAATAGTAGAAGCAATCCTTTTGACTTTAGAAAGAACTATTATATCAGTATTTACTCTTTCTTTCATAAAATAAAGGAATGGAGTGTTTGTCTTCTTTTCAAGAACCAAAAATCCTAAAATTTCAAAATCTTTTTGATCCACTATTGGAGCAATGCCTATAAAGTAAATATCACCATTAACCAGATAAATGTTTACCTTTCTAAGGTAAGCATCATTCTCGTTTTTTGCAAGTATGTGTTTTTTTAAAAAATCCTGGTTAACAAATTCAGAAACACTGTTTTTAAAAGAAAAAACAGGTTTGAAATTTTTATCAAAAGTTCTTAAATTTATATTTTCTATTAAAAAACTTTTGGAACTAATATCAAGGTATAGTAAATCATTATTACTTAAATTTTCAGAAAAACTCTTTATACTTGATAAAATCATAAGTTTCCTTTTAAGCTCCGATAATTGATTATAAAATAAAACTTCAGCCTGATTTTTAAATCTATCTATTTTCTCTCTTTCCACAGCTTCATACTTATTTTTTATAGCATTAATAACAATTAAAGAAGAAATAAGAATAGAAACCAAAGCTATTCCCCAGAAAGCTAATACTAATTTAGTTCTTATCTTCATCTATTACCTTAACATTGTAAAGAGAGATTGCACCAATTGCATCTTCAGAAAGATTAACAATATTATTTCTATGAATTATAAGCTCTAACATTTGCATTGTTGGAATACATATAGCATCACTTGTGGCTATTTCATTAATCTTTTCATAAATCTTTTCTCTCTTTTTAAGAGAAAATTCTAAAGAGGCTTCTTTTATCAACTTTTTAATTATCTTAATATTCTCATAAGAACTAAAACTTGAAATGCCAAATTTCTCAGCAGTCTCTGAAAACAGAGGCGATAAATAACTATAAACTTCAGGGTAATCAGCAATAAAGCCGGAAAGGATGATATCATAATCTCCTTTCCTCATTTGCTTTAGATAATCCTTATAAGAAAATCTAACTATTCTCAAATCAATTCCAACTTTTTTCAAAGTAAGTTTATATCTGATTATAATATCATCAAATAAAGAACTTGGAAAATCCGCTGTAACATATTTTAAAGTTATATTCCCTTTAATTTTAGCTTTTCTCAACATCTCCTTCGCTTTATCAATAGAATAATCATACTTCACAATGCTTTTAGCATTATACCCTGGAACATTTTGGGGTAACAAAGAATCAACAGGAATAACATACTCCTGATAAATATATCTCAAATATCTTTTATTCCATAAATAATTAAGCGCTCTCCTAAAATAAACATTCTTAAAAATCTTCTTTTTCAGATTAAAGTTTAAGAAATTAATCCCCCATATTGGAATCTTTTTTATTTTAATCCACTTAATTCTTTTTAAACTCACCATCTTAGAAATAGAATATCTCCTACTAAAATCAATTTTCCCATGATTTATCAGAAATAAAGGATCAAATAAAGAATCTCCGAAATTTTCCGGAAAAATACTTACAAAAGTATCTACTGAAGGTTGCCCTTTCCAGTAACTTTTATTTTTAATTAACACGATTCTCTTTCCCTTTATCCACTCTTTAAACATAAAGGGGCCTGTTCCTACGGGATGTTTTCCTATCTTATCTCCATATTTTTTTATAGCAGTCGGAGAAATAATTGAACCAATTATGGAAGTTAAAGTATAAAGGAAGGGAGAAAATGGTTCTTTCAGCTCAAAAAGAACTTTGTATTCACTTATCTTTCTAACATCTTTTACTTGTTGAAACAATTCATAAAAAACTGGATACTTATACCTATTACCTATCCTTTTTAACCCCCTTTTAAAATTAAAAACAACAGAGTCAGCATTAAACTTTGTACCATCATGAAACTTAACACCTTTCCTCAAACTAAGGATATACTCCCTGCCGTTCTTTCTTATATCCCATTTAACTGCAAGAGAAGGTAATAATTTGAAGCTTTTTTCATCATACTTTAATAATGTATCATAAATATTATAAGTATAATTTAAGGAAGATACATCCCATGATTTCATAGGATCAAGGTTATCCGGTCCATATAGGTTGGACTTTAAGACTACCTCTCCTAACAAAGAAAGTTTAAACAAAAAAAAAATAAAAATAGATACACGAATTTTCATCAATGACTCATTAAAAAAGGTATTTTATTATAAAGAGATATTATTGTAATGTCAAATAAAAATCATTAATGATTTTTTATATTTACACAAGATAATAAAATAGCACTATTTTTTATTTTACCTATTGAATTACTTTGTTCTTCTTTGTTCTCTTTCCCTTTGTATTTCAAAAATAAATCAGCAAAAATAAAGGATAAGATAATTAATAAAATCATTAAAATAAGTAATAGCCAATTTAATTTCTTCTTTTTCTTAATCTTTTTTAAATGGTATTCTTTTGTTTCATCACAGGCTTTTGTTGAAACGACGATAACAGTAACATTATCAGGAGCTCCTCTCTTTAATGCTGTATCCACCAGCTCATTTACAGTTTTTTTAGGCGAAATATCCTTGCTTAAAAGAGTTTCTATCTCCTCCTCCTCTACAACAACCGTTAAGCCATCCGTACATAATAAAAACTTTTCCCCTTCTTTAATCTTTATTGGTCCTTCAACTTGAACATTTATCCCTCTTCTCATTCCAATAGACTGATATAAGATATTTCTCTTCGGATGAACCTTAGCTTCTTCAGGAGAAATTAGTCCGTCTTTAACCAATTTCCCCACAAAAGAGTGATCTTCCGTAAGTTGAATAAGCCTTCCACTAAAATGATATATCCTACTATCCCCAATATGAGCAACAAATGCTCTATCTTTTTTTATATACAAAGCTGAAAGAGTTGTCCCCATTCCTCTTTGATCTAAATTTTCATTACCTTCTGTTATTATTTCACTATTAATTTTATCAAAAACCCTTCTTATTTTGGATGGAAGTGGTTCATCTGTTTTTCGTGTAAACTCCCTAACCAATGTCTCTATTGCCCTTCTGCTTGCGACCTCACCTGCAAGGTGTCCCCCCATTCCATCAGCCACAGCAAAAAGGAATTCTTCCTCCCCTATCCTCTCAGCAAAGAAAAAATCTTCATTATTATCCCTTACTATTCCCCTATCGCTCTTTCCATAAAAATATAAATTCATTTGGCCCTCTTCTTCTGCCTTAACTTCCTGTTATATCTTTTAAAATTTTCAAAAAATTGTCAAGGTTAAAAGGTTTTGAGAGAGTTGCTTTTACCACCTGTTTTTCATCTTCAGATAAAACAAGATTATCTGACAAACCGGAAGTTAATATCACAGGTATTTTTATTCCTTTTTCAAGCATTTTTTTCACGAACTCATTTCCTTTAATATCAGGAAGAGTATAATCTAAAAAAATAAGAGAGATTTCATCCTTTTTCTCATCTATTAACTTAAATGCATTCTCTCCATTTTCAGCTTCAAAAAATTCATATCCTTCAAACTCAAGAAAATCTTTCATCATATCTCTTATAAAATCTTCATCATCAACAATAAGAATTTTGCTCATCTACCACCCCCCTAAAAAATTAAAAATCAATTCCGGATAAAATGAAAAAACTAACACAATTACCACATTCAAGGATAAAACAATTTTTCCTAAAATATCAAATTTAAATTCCTTTTCTCCTTCTTTGAAGCAAAGGTACATTATTATTCTAAAATAGTAAAAAACAGAAACCAAAGTGCCTAAAATAGCTATTAAAGTTATCCAAAGATAACCACTCTCTATTAAAGCTATAAAAAGATAAAATTTTGCAAAAAAACCAACTGTCGGAGGAAATCCCGCAAGAGAGATTAATGCAAGAGAAAACACAAATGACTCAAATGGTCTTTTTTTTGAAAGTCCTGCTATGCTTCTAATTTCAACATCATCCGAAGAACCTTCCGTAAGATATGAAATGAAAGAAAAAGCTATAATATTTAAAAATAAATAAGAAATTCCGTAAAAAAGCAAATATTTGTAAGCCAACTCATAGGGAAGGAGAAAGCCCATTGCAATGTATCCAGAATGAGAAATAGCCGAGTAAGCCATTAATCTTTTAAGGTTTTTCTGCTTTAAAGCTACAAAAT
Organism: uncultured Clostridia bacterium; assembly: GCA_964634755.1. GTDB lineage: Bacteria > Acidobacteriota > Aminicenantia > JAMOAD01 > JAMOAD01 > JALXDT01. Next base: position 13,150 of record CAZWJH010000006.1, on the reverse strand, counting down.
TTCCCCACAAAATCGTAATAGCGGCAATAAGCCAAAATATTGTTTTTAGATTTAGAACTAAAAAAATATCTAAATTAATAAATCTTAACACCAATACAATAATCGCAATTTTAGGAGCTACTGAAAAATAAGCTGATACGGGAGTTGCCGCCCCTTCGTAAACATCCGGAGTCCAGATGTGAAATGGAGTAAGTGAAAATTTGAAAAATACATTTATTAAAAAAAGAATAAATCCTGAAATTATAACTATGTCATTAGTCCCTGTTTTAATCATTTTATCAATGAATAAAGTACCGCTTGCTCCGTAAAGAAGAGCAATCCCTAAAAGACCTATTGAAGATGCTATTATACCTGTGAAAAGATACTTGAAAACCGCTTCGGAAGATAGACGATCCTTTACAATACCGGTTAAGATATAAGAAGAGAATGAGAATATTTCAAAGGCAATAAATATAATAAGTAAATTATAGCTTGAAACAAGAGCAATCAAACCTGCCTGAGCAAAAAACAGAAGCACATAGTATTCATTGTATTTTATCAATCGTCTCTTATTGTAAGAATAGCTTATAAGAATAATAAAAAAAGTAATCACGGATATTAAAGCTACAAATATGTAAGACAGATTATCCATTATAAGCTGACCACCAAAAGCTTTAGACTTAAATCCGTAAAAAATCAAAAAAGGCAAAAATGGAAGGAGCGAAAAAATCAAAGATAAAGCAAAAATTAATTTCTTGGATTTTTTAATCATAACATCTACTACCAGTATCAAAATTCCAGACACTGCAGCTAAAACAACAGGCAAAGAGGCTATGTAGATATCATTCACTTTCCGACTCCTCCGTTTATAATAAAATATTTTCCTACAACTTTTGGAATTTTAATCAATTTTGTAAATGTGGAGGGATAGACTCCCATCCATACTACAAGTATTATTATCGGGACCATGTATAAGATTTCCCGAAGGTTTAAATCAAAAACTTTTTTATCCAATCCTACTTTCACAGGGCCATTAAATACTCTTTTATAAAGCCACAAAAGATATGCAGCGCCTATGATAATTCCTGTTGCAGCAAAAACAGTTAACAGTTTATTAGCTTCAAAAGTTCCCCACAAAATTAAAAATTCACCTATGAATCCATTAAGCCCCGGAAGACCTGCTGATGAGAACATAATAAGCATAAAAATCGCAGCATAAACAGGCATTAATTTTGCAAGACCGCCATAATCCGAAATTTGCCTTGTATGTGTCCTTTCATATACTATTCCCACCAATAAAAAAAGAGCCCCCGTGGAAAGTCCGTGGTTTAACATTTGATAAACAGAGCCGGTAAATCCTTCCGGATTTAATGCAAGAAAACCTAACATAATTATTCCCATGTGTGAAACACTCGAATATGCAACCAATCTTTTTATATCTTTTTGAACAAGAGCCATAAGTCCACCGTATATTATCCCAATCACAGATAAAATCATTAAAAGATACCTGTAATGCATAAAAGCATCGGGAAAAAGCGGAAGACCAAATCTCATGAAACCGTAAATTCCCATTTTAAGTAAAACCCCTGCTAAAATTACTGAACCCGCGGTGGGAGCCTCCGTGTGAGCATCAGGAAGCCATGTATGGAAAGGGAATAAAGGTATCTTTATCATAAAAGCAAGGGCAAATGCTAAAAATAGCCAATTTTGAACCGCATAAGAAAGAGGCCCTTTAGAAAGCCACTGTGTTAGTTCAAAGCTTGTTCCTCCAGCTGCCTTAAAATACCAGACAATAGCAATCAGCATTAAAAGGCTTCCCGCCATAGTATAAAGGACAAACTTAAAACTTGCATAAATTCTGTTTTTACCTCCCCATATACCTATTATAAAATACATAGGAATTAACATAATTTCCCAAAAAAGATAAAAGAGCAGTACATTCAATGAAACAAAAACACCTACAACTCCCCCTTCAAGCAAAAACATAAAAAATGCAAAGCTCTTTTCCCTTTCATTTACTGATTTAACGGATGCAAAAAATGAAATGGGGAAAAGAAAGGATGTTAAAAGAATCAAAAGGATACTAACCCCGTCCGCACCAATGTGGAAGTTTATACCGGGAGAAATCCACTTTTTGTTAATAACAAATTGAAAACCAGCTGAGCTGAGATCATATCCGAAATAAAGGGATAAACTGACTATAAAATGAATTGTCGAAAGAACTCCGGAAACAGGTAAAACTATTTTTTTCTTACTTTCCGGAATAAGCAAGATCAAAATCGCAAACAAAAATGGCAAACCCAAAACATAAAAAAGCATTTAAACTCCCATTAAAATTAAAGTTAAGAGTATTACAACACCTGCTAAAATACTGTATATATAATCTTTGATATTACCTGTCTGAAGTTTTGCCAAAAGCTTTCCCGTGAAGTTCGCCAATTTTCCGGAACCGTTGACCGCACCATCTATAACGGGCTTGTCAAACCAATCGTAAATTCCTTCGGAACCGTACACAAAAGAGTTTACAAAAACGAACTCATATATTTCATCAACATAATATTTATTCAATAATAGTTTATAAATAAAAGGAACCTTTTTAGCCATAACAATTGGTAGTTCGGTTCTTTTAACATAAAAATACCAAGCAATTAAAATTCCCAAAAGTGCAAGGGATGATGAGAGCAGAGTAAGATTTATTTCAACCGAATGCAGAAAGTGTATTTCACCCTTTAAGTAAACAATCTTATGCAGATACTCTTCCCAAATACTGTGTTCCGAAATAAATTTTGGCAAAGAGACATATCCTCCGACAGCCGCAAAAAAGGCTAAAATAATAAGGGGAATTGTCATACTCTTGGGTGATTCGTGCAAATGGTGTTTTGTTTCATCATCCATTCTTTCTTTTCCGTAAAATGTCATAAATATGAGTCTGAAAATATAAAAAGCTGTTAACAAAGCAGTTATTATTCCAATAAACCACAAAACCCTGTGTCCTGTAAAATATGAGCTTGCAAGAATTTCATCCTTACTGAAAAACCCTGCAAACCCGGGAACACCTGAAATTGCAAGTCCTGCCACAAGAAAAGTCCAAAATGTAATCGGCATATGCTTTTTCAAACCGCCCATTTTTCTCATATCCTGAATACCACCCATAGCGTGGATAACACTTCCTGCTCCCAAAAAAAGCAAGGCTTTGAAAAATGCATGGGTTATCAGATGAAAAATCGCAGCAGTGTATGCCCCGATACCAGCTGCAAAAATCATATAGCCAATCTGACTTATAGTGGAATATGCAAGAACTTTTTTTATATCATTCTGGGTAATTGCAATGGTTGCAGCATAAAAAGCTGTGAAAACACCTACAATTGCAACAACAGTTGAAGCCGTATGAGCAACAGAGAAAAGACCATTAAGCCTTACAATCATATAAACTCCAGCCGTAACCATTGTAGCAGCATGAATAAGAGCACTTACAGGTGTCGGACCTTCCATTGCATCGGGAAGCCATACATAAAGAGGAATCTGAGCTGATTTTCCTGTGGCTCCTATGAAAAGCAAAACACCTATCAAAGATGAAATCGCTAATGGTATATTTCCTGAAACAGCAGCTTTGTTTATAGCATCAAAATTCGCTCTTCTCACAATATATAAAATCCAGAAAATCCCTATTAAAAATCCCAGATCTCCGATTCTGTTAACAATAAAGGCTTTCATTCCGGCTTTTGAAGCGCTTTCTTTTTCAAACCAAAAACCTATCAAAAGATAAGAGCAGAGCCCCACACCTTCCCAACCGACAAACATCATAACTATGGAAGATGAAAGCACTAAAACAAGCATAAAAAATGTAAAAAGATTCATATAGGCAAAAAATCTTGAAAATGAGTTATCTTCATGCATATAGCCAGTTGCATAAACATGAATCAAAAAACTTACGCCTGTAACCATTAAAACCATAACAGAGGAAAGAGGATCCCACTTTAAGGCAATGTCAATATTAAGATTCCCTACGGAAATCCAGTTGTATACATTATAAACAATACCTTCCGAGGCTTTTGAAAAAAATAAAAGGCTCGTTAAAAAAGATAAAAACACTGAAAAAGGGGATATAATTGAGATAAATTTCTTTGAAAGATACTTCCCGAATAAAACCAAAAAAAGAGCACTTGCAAGCGGAAAAATTAATACAAAAATCATCCCTTAAGCTCCTTCAAATCATCTCGGCTCTCTATCTTATGCTTTTTATAAAGAAGAACAGCAATTGAAATTCCGACAGCAACCTCAACAGCAGCAACTGTAAGAGTGAAAATTACGAAAATCTGTCCGTCTAAATTCCCTTTAACTTTTGAAAAAAATACGAACAAAAGATTTATCGCATTTAAAGAAAATTCTGCTCCAACAAGCATCATAATAAAACTCTTTTTTGAGATAAAAATCGCTATCCCTATTAAAAATAAAAGAAATGAAAGAAGAATAATTGAATATCCGCAGATCATTCCTCCTCCTTTCTCTTTGCCAAAATCAGCACTCCTACAACTCCCACAAGAATCAAAATTGAAATAAGCTCAAAAGGGTAAATATAATTTTTAAAAAACTCTAATGAAAGCTCTTTTGTTGAAGTTTGACCTCCGGAAAGCTTCATTTTCCCAAAACTTAAATCAATTGCAAGAAGATTAAGTAAAAACACAACCAGGAGTATTGCTCCGAACCACCCCTTTTTTAATTTTAATAGTGAATTCCTTTCATTTTTGTAAAACATCACAGCCATCACGATCATAACAACTCCGGCACCTGCATAAATTATTATCTGAAGAGCCGCAAGAAAGGGAGCTCCTATAAGAGCAAAAATACCAGCCATTGCCAAAAGTGAAACAACGAGTGAAAACACTGAATATACAGGTTCTTTGGAAAAGAGGATATAAACACCTCCACCTGTTATAATTAGCGCCAATACTAAAAAAACTATAGTCTCAAGCATTTGTTTTTTATTTTATTTTATTGTCTTTACTTTGTCAATAAAAGTTCAAAATTATTTTCTTCTAAATATTACCCAAAAATATCTTCCAAAAGATGTAGTCTATTAAAAGGAGGGATAATTAAAAATCCATTAACCAAACCCTTTAATTCCTTTATTAATTCTTTTGAAATCTTTGCTCCTTCAAGTTCACCTTCCCTTTTACTTTTTCCTTCCATTCTCTTTAAAATTTCTTCCGGTACCGTTATACCTGGTACTTCATAGTGAAGATACTCAGCATTTTTGTAAGAGATAAGGGGCATAATACTTACCATAATTGGAACTCCCAGTGATTGGATCTTCTCTATAATTTTTTCCATACCTTTAATTTTGTATATTGGTTGGGTTATAATAAAGTGAGTTCCTTTTTCTACCTTTTTCCTCAATTTTTCTATCTCTTTGTCCGAAGTCTTCTCATTTATCCCAAACCCTACACCAATGTAAAAATGAGCTTTATCTCCTATGGGGTTTCCCAAAAGATCCGCACCTCTGTTAAGAGAAGACATCATTTCAACAAGTCCTTCGGATGTTAAATCATAAACACCGGTAGCAAAAGGATAATCTCCTATAGAAGGAGGATCTCCTCCCAAAGACAATATATTGTGAAGACCGAGAGCAGAAGCTCCTAACAAATCCGACTGAATCCCCAAAATATTTCTATCTCTGCATGTATAGTGAACAATTATTTCTTTATCAAGAGTATCCTTTAATATTCTACCAAGAGCAATAGGAGACATTCGAGTTTTTGCCATAGGACTATCGGAAACATTAATTGCATTAACATATTTCCCATACTCTTCAAGTTTTTTAACAAGCTTCTTAAAATTAACATCTCTTGGAGGGTCTATTTCAACTGATAAGGCTTTTTTCTTTTTCAAAAGCTTCATCAAGCCAGTATAAGGTTTTTCCTTTTTTTTCCTCTCCTTTTCCTCTATAATTTCTATCTTTTTTATTTTTCGTGGTTGTACTGAAAATTCCCGGGTCTTTTCTTTCAAAATTCTTATATGTTCCGGAGTAGTTCCGCAGCATCCCCCAACAACCTTAATACCCGCCGCTAAAAACTTTTTCCCATAATTTGCAAAATACTCCGGATTGTAAGGATAATAAAATTTCCCCTGAACAAATTGGGCAAGACCTGCATTGGGCATAGCTGAAAGAGGCTTTTCCGTAACCCTGCCCATTTTTCTTACGACCTCAAAAACATTCTGAGGACCTGTTCCGCAGTTTGAGCCTATTACATCAGCCTCGGTCTCAGATAATTTAACAGAAACCTCAAACGGATTTTTACCGTAAAGAGTGAGTCCATTGTTAGGAAACGACATCTCAGCAATTATAAACACATCGGACGCTAATTCCCTTGCGGTTTTAATCCCAACAATAAGTTCATTCAAACAGGCAAATGTCTCAAAGATAAGAAGATCCGTCCCACCTTCTAAAAGAGCTTCAATTTGTTCTCTAAATATAGCTTTTAACTCACCAGGAGAGGGATTATCCTCTTTATCCAGAGGCCTTGAAATAGGCCCGATTGAACCAGCAACAAAAGCTCTTTCTTTAGCTACAGAGCGGGCAATTCTTGCTCCGAAATAATTTATATCCTTAGCCTTTTTACCCAAATCAAAATACTTATCCAAAATGTATCTGTTTGCTCCGAATGTATTTGTCGTCAAAACCTCAGCACCCGCTTCCAAGTATTCTCTGTGAATTGTCTTTACTATTTCCGGCATTGATATATTAAGTTCATCATAACAGTGTCCTTTAGGAACTCCCATAGCATAAATCTGTGTCCCTATAGCTCCATCAAAAAGAATCTTATTTTCACTCTCAAAAAAATCTCTGAAATCTCTCTCCATCTTACCACCTATTATTAAAAATTAATGAGCTCCTCCTGAAACACAGGCTGAATGACAGGCTGAATGACAGGCTGAATGACAAGCTGAATGGCAGGCCGAATGGCAGGCTGAATGACAAGCTGAATGACAAGCATCATGAGTAAAACATGCAGAATGACACGCTTCAGATTTCAGGAAACTATCAAAGTCAGTATAAAATGGTAAATCACTTTTCGCTCCAGCATTCAAATCATTATCGTAAAAATATAACCTATCATAATAGGGATATCTATGTCTCACATAATTATCCGCAATCTCATTATCAGCAAGATTTCTCAAAGAAGATGGTAGAAGCTTTCTAAACTTTTCTATATAAAACTTTTTAGTTGCTTCAAGGTCAGCATCCCATGTTTTTTCGGAAACCTTGGTTGCAAGCTCTCTTAAAAGAGCCTTTATATTCTCCTGTATAAGTCTTCCGGTTCCTCTATCAAAACAGTTAAGAAAATTTCTCTCATAATAGCTGAGTTCAACATCATCATTTAAAAATTCAATTAAAGGTGGTTTTGAGGATTTTAGTCTTATAACTTTTTTATCAGCTAACATATAGGCAATCATTGAAATCAGATTATTGGTACTTATTCCGATGAAAAAAAGAGCTTCAACATCATCAAGCTCTGCCACCTTTCCCTTTTTTCTTGCTGAGGGGACAACTACTTTGGGAGGTACCCATTCTGAAGATAACCAGTTCAAATCACTCCATTCATTTAAAACTTTTCTTCTCTTCCTAACTTTTAAAACTATAAATATAAAAATAATGGCTAATAAAATATTAAGATAAAGAATATTGTTTTTTGCAAGTTTTTTAAGCCTCTCTTTTCTTTTTTTCTTTATTTCTTCGCGAAGCCGCCTTTCTTCTTCCTGCTTTCTTTTTATCTCTTTTTCCACTGCTTTTAGATGGAAAACATTAAAGTATTTTGCCGGTAAATAAAATTTTATCGGGAACTTCTCTCTTCTGCCAAGATTTTGCTTGTAAACAAGAAAGCTTAAAAATACTTTGTCTTGAAAGGGCTGACCGAAATAATCCATTTTATAGTTTTTATTCATAAACTTTTCAGTGAGTATAATCCCGGAATCAAATATTTCCTTATAATTGAACTTTTTCTTATTAACAGGAATCGGTGTATAAATGTAAACAGCCTGATGTTCCATCGGATAACCCCATTGTGCAGGTGCCCAATCAAAGTAAACGAGCTCCCCTCTCTCCGGAGATTTTGTAAGGCCTAAATTACCCTCCACTAAAAAATTAACTGCAAAGGTAATGATAAATTTAGCCTCTCCGGGCCCCACCCTTGTTGTACTACAAACATCATACTTTGTTCTCGAAAGTCTTTTTATCGTAAGAGGATATCTTTTATTATTAAAAATAGCATAGGACGATTTCATATTAAAATGAGGCTCTTTTGCAAATCCTTCAAAATAGAATCCGCACATATCACCTGAAATTATATTCCATGAACTTATGTATGTTATAACTCCCTTTCCGTCCTGTCTTAACACAACCCTTTCTTCAACCCAATTTAGTTTAACACTTAATGAGAAAAGAGAAATATTTACAAGGATAAAAAAAACAAAGGAAATTATTTTTCTCATTTTTTTATTATAACATAATAATTATCCCATGGAAAAATATTCACCTTACTCTCATAAAAAAGCAGCTAAAACCATCATCACAAAAACACAAACACATCTTGAAAAACAAGCTTGCTTTAAATTGTTAATTATTTAACTTATTAAATAATAGACTTAACAGACCTTTACTATAAGCAAATAATATTGTTAACATTTTTATAAAATTTTATCGTTAATATCTTGACAATTATTACTCAATATGTTAAATTATTAACATCATGAGCACAATAAAGAGGTTGGCTAAATATTTGGAGATAATTGAAGGTTTACCAAAGGAGAAAAAATCTATTTCATCAAAAGAGTTGGCAGAATATGCAAATGTCACACCAACGACAGTCAGGCAGGATTTCTTTACGCGGTTAAATAAAAAGGGCAAATCAAAAATAGGTTATGAAATCGAATCCCTAAGAGAGGAATTACTTGAGGTATTGGGGCTTAAAGAGAGAATAAAAATCATTGTTTTCGGAGTAAATGGGTTAAGTGAAACTCTTTTTTTAACCAAAAACAAAAATATAGTTTTTTCGGCTTTTTTTGAGGATGACAAACACCCTCTCATCGGTAAAAAGTTCCAAAATACCATAGTTCATCCCCTTTCAAAATTGGGAGAATATCTCAACGAAAACCCTGACATAAAAATTGCTATTATCGCCCTGAATTCCAGAAATATTTACGAGATATGCGAAAAGGGGGTTGCCGCTGGAATCAGATTTTTCTGGAATTTTTCAAAAATTTTTATTCGTGAGAGCGAAAAAATTAAGGTTAAAAACGAGTATTTGACAGGCTCTCTTTATGAACTTATTTATGATTACAACAAATCAATAAAAAAAGGAGGAGAAAAAATGGAAATTATGGTTTGTGTCGGAAGCTCCTGTCATTTGAAAGGTTCGGAAATAGTAATAAAAAAGCTTCAGGATTACCTTAAAAACAAAGGACCCGAAGTAAAATTATCCTTAAAAGGAGGTTTCTGTATGGGGCAGTGCTCGGAAGATGGGATAACGGTAAAATTTGATGGTCGTTTTTATAAGGTTACTCCCGAAACCATAGATGAATTTATTTCAAAAAGAATTGAGCCCAAGCTTTCAAAGAGGTAAAAATGTGGATTATAGAAACTGATTCCGAAAGCTGTAGAGATTGTTATAAATGTTTGAAAGAATGTCCCGTAAAAGCAATTAGATTTGAAAAAGCCGTTTCTAAAATAGTTGAGGAAAGATGCATTGTTTGCGGTAATTGTATAAAAGTCTGTCCGCAGGGAGCAAAAAAAGATATTTCTTTTTTGGATGAGGTAAAACATCTTGTCAAAAGTGATAAAACTGTAATTGCCTCCCTTGCACCCTCCTTTGCCGCTTATTTTAAAAAGGAATATTGGGGGAAAATGTGCTCTCTTCTTAAAAAAATTGGTTTTGATTATGTGGAAGAAACCGCTTTCGGGGCTTATTATACTGCGATGGCATTAAAAAAAGAGCTTTTAAAAGATAATGAGAGAGATTTTATAATAGGAACATCATGCCCTTCAAGTGTTTATCTGGTAGAAAAGTATTTTCCGGAGTTCATCCCTAACCTTTCAAAAGCCTTTTCACCCATAATAACACATGCCAAAATTTTAAAAAAATTTTATGGGACAGATACACATATTGTATTCATATCACCCTGTGTTGCCAAAAAAAAGGAAATTTCCGAATCACAATACAAAGGCCTTGTTGATTATTCAATCTCCTTTAAAGAACTGGAAGAGTGGGTTGAGGATGAAAACATTGACTTGAGTAAATTAGATGAAAAACCCTTTGACAGAGAGACACCTGGATTAGCTTCACTTTTTCCAATAGACGGAGGAATTTTAAAAACAGCGGCATTTGAAACGGATTATGTTTCAGAAGAATATATAAGTATTTCAGGTGCTGACAATATCATCAGATTCTTAAAAAATTATGATAGGTCAAAATATCCTTCATTAAAATTTGTTGATTTTTTGATGTGTGAAGGCGGATGCATAAACGGACCTCTTGTCTGGAAAAATTTTAGTCTTGAGAATAAGATTAACATAATAAGATATCAAAAAGAGAAAACCAAAAAGAGTAAAATAGTTTTTCCTCAGGTGAGTGATTCGGAGCTTGATGAATTCTTGGAAAGAAAATATGAAAATCTTGAAGTTAATGAAAAACAGTATTCAGAGGAAGAAATAAGAAAAATCCTTCATCGTACAGGTAAATATACAAAGGAGGATGAACTTAATTGCGGAAGTTGCGGTTACCCTACCTGCAGAGATAAAGCAATAGCCGTTTTAAACGGAATGGCCGAAACAGAAATGTGCATACCATACATGAGAAAAAAAGCTGAAAGTTTTTCCAATCTTATTATTGAACACACACCCAACGGGGTTATTGTTGTAAACTACCAGCTGAAAATAATAAATACAAACCCTGCATTCAAAAAGATATTTTCCATACCCAAAGAAAAGGATTTAGCAGGAGAATCTCTTAAAATGATAATAGGAGATGTTGCTCCTTTCATAGAAGCAGATACAAGAAAATCATTTATAAATAAAAAAGTTTATTACAAAAACTATGACAAATGGATAGATCTTATTACCTATCCTATGATTGATGAAAAACTTATAGTAGGCATTTTCAGAGATATCACAGAAAAGGAGAAGCAATCTCTCAAACTGGAAAAGGTTAGAAAAGAGATAACTGAAAAGACACAGGATGTTGTATTAAAACAGATGAGGGTCGCACAGGAAATTGCAAGTTTATTGGGAGAAACAACGGCTGAAACAAAAGCAATGCTTTCAAAATTTGCCAAAATTATGAGTAATTTTGACAATGAGGAAAATGAAAGTTGAGATAGTTTACAGACAACTAAACAAATATGGTGAGGAACTTTGCGGAGATAGAATTGAAGTTCAAAGTAATGGAGAGAACAAATACTTTGTCCTTTCAGACGGACTGGGTAGTGGCGTAAAAGCCAATATTCTTTCTTCCCTCACAACAAAAATCATAGCCACAATGCTTAGAGAAGGATGCAGTATGTATGAAGTTGCCGAAACACTTAACAAAACACTCCCGATTTGCAAGGAAAGAAAAATAGCATATTCAACATTTACAGCTCTTAAGATAAACAGTAGTGGAGATGTCGAATCATCGGAATATGATAATCCTGAACTTTTGTGGTTTTCCGAAGGCAAGCCCAAGTATATTCCGAGGACAAAAGCAAAATACAGCAAAAAAATGATAGTTTCCGAATCCAAATTTAAACTCAAAGAGGGAGATATGCTTGTTGCTATCAGTGATGGAATTATTCATGCTGGGATAGGCAAGACATGGGATTTGGGATGGAGTCTTGAAAGGGTTACTCAGTTCGTAAAATCAATCCTCGTAATCAAAAAATCAGCAACCGAAGTTTGTGAGGAGGTGATTCGAGTGGTCAACAATCTTTATGCCGGAGAGCCGGGGGATGATGCATCGGTAGCGGTAATTCATTATAGGAAAAAAAATGAAATAATAATTATGATAGGCCCTCCGAAAGACAGAGAAAAAGACAAATATGTAATAGAAAAATTGCTTTCCTTCAGAGGTAAAAAGATAGTCTGCGGAGGAACAACAGGTTCATTGGTAGCAAATTATATGGGAGAAGAAATTGAAGTTTTGATAAATACCGGGACAGATGATATTCCACCAATGGGAAAATTAAAAAATATTGATCTTCTTACGGAAGGGATTCTTACTTTTTCAACAGTTGTTGATATGTTCAGGGATGGTGTACCCATTGACAAAATAAAATATAAAATTGACGGAGCTTCAAAATTGTACAAGGAAATCTATTTTGCTGACACAGTCCACTTTCTTTTAGGAGAAGCAATTAATAAAGCTCATCAAAGCATTATGACGCCGCTCAGACTCGGGCTTAAATATCAGCTTGTAAAAGAGTTGGAAGCTATTTTAAAGTCATTGGGGAAGGAAGTCATTATTGAAAGATTTTAGGAGGTAATTATGGCAAAAATAGTCTACAGTATATGGGATGGGAAAAAGATCGATAATAGGAGCAAAAGATTATTTGAAATTCCAGAGAATAAGATTTTTTCAGATTTTGATGAATTTAACCCTGGAAATCCGATTAAAGCTTTTTTCGGAGATAAGGGATTTTTCGTGTTTGACAAGGAATTTAACCTTCTTGAAGCATTAAAGGACTATATTGAAAGAGCTGCAAATGAGTCTTGCGGAAAGTGTTCTCCTTGCAGAGTAGGAACAAGAATATTAAAAGCGAGACTTGAAGATCTTTGCACCGGGAAAGCTGGAAAAGAAGTATTGGATGAGATACTTACAATCTCAGAGCATATCAAGGAAACATCTCTTTGTGGTCTCGGCCAAACTGCTACAGTTGTAATATCAGAAGCAATCATTCACTTCAGAGATGAAATTGAAAAACAGATAGGTAAATCCACCGAAAACAAAACACAGTATTCAACAACATATGTAACCGCACCATGTATAGAAGCCTGTCCTGCAAAGGTGGATGTACCAAAATACATTGATTATATAAAAAACGGAAAATTCACTCACTCGATAGGTGTTATTCTTCAAAAATATCCAATGGCAGCAACTTGCGGTAGAGTTTGCGTGAGATTTTGTGAGGCAGCATGCAGAAG
>CAZWJH010000005.1:0-57565 GCA_964634755.1 uncultured Clostridia bacterium | reverse complement strand
CTGATTAATAAATATTTTTATGAATAAAAATATTAATATATTAAGATACAAGCCTGAAGCCCACAGCTTCTGAGCCCAAAGTGTCTTGTCATAAAAACAAACCTATCGTTATTCATATAATAAAATCTTACAATTAAATCATTATATCAAATGATCTTTTTTCGTTTTTAATTTGCCGTCAATTCCTTGTAGAGATGCCCAAATTGGGCGTCTTTTGTTGTATCTACAAATAATTTGTTTTTTTATTATATTTGTTGTCATTTATTGGTTATAAGCGGTGTAGAGACCTTGCATGCAAGGTCTCTACAGGTGATTTGTTATTAATTATTTGATATTTTAATTTCGTAAAAAAACAGAGACACAAATCACCAAAATCAGCTCGGAGGCTAGAACAGCTGCTCGGCTGCTCAGCTTCATAATTTGGTGCGAGGCTGCTCTGGAGGCTTCAGAGCTCAATGCTTTTAAAATGGCTGCTCGGCTTGGTGCTGTTCTGCTGCTCAGCTTTATAATAGTTGGGACATCTTCGGGCTTTACGCTTTTTAGCCAGATTATTCTATTTCCTCTATTCTTAAAATATTTTCAGTACTTTCGTCCACTTTATATTTATCATTTATCCTTAATCCTTTCACCCAAAGTATTTCACCTTCGGCATCAGTAAAAACAGGTGAAAAATCTCTTTCGCTTTTGCTTATTTTCATATCATTGAAAATATCCTTTATCTTTTTTGTTTTTCCCTTCATCCCGAGAGGAGAATACCTATCTCCTTTTTTTCTTTTTCTTACGATAATCGGAAACTTTATCTTATCAAAATCAAGAAAAGCACGGGTTTTATCATCAAACTCCCCGAGACTCTTTTCCATACTAAATTCAAAAGTTTTTTCCAACTCTTTAATGTTTAATCTGAAAGGTACATTTTTCACTTTGTATTCATAATACTTAACTTTTTTCTGAATATACGGCAAAACAAAATCATACTCCCTTATAAGAATAAGATCAGGTATAAATACTTTTTGCCCTTTTTTCAATTCCAAGATTGATTTTACATGAGAGTATGTAATTTTTCTTAAAGAGCCTCTGAGTTCTCTTATGTACTCTCTTATAAGAAAGCTCCTTATTGCAGGATGCTCTTTTTTCAATATTTTTAAATTGAGCTTTTTATCTTTTATAATATCCCCCTTTACTTCTTTTGCCTTTTCCTTTATAAAGCCTTCATTTTCTCTTAAAATTTCTATCTCATTTTTTAATATTTTAACAATTGCAGGATTGTATTCATTTTCAAGAAGTGGAATTAAACTATGCCTTATTTTGTTTCTTAAAAGTTTTGTATCAAAGTTTGTTTTATCAGTAACATATTCTATTCTCATCATTTTAAGATAATCAAGAATCTCCCTTTTTCTTATCTCCAAAAGAGGTCTTATTATAAAACCTTCTCTTATAATTGGAATTGAGGATAATCCCTTTGAACCACTCCCTCTTAAAAGCCTGATTAAAAAAGTCTCTATCTGATCATCTAAATTATGCGCTGTGGCAATTTTGTTAAATCCATGCTTTTCAGCTATTTCCTTTAATATTTCATACCTTATTGCCCTTGCCATTTCCTCAATGTTAGCTTTTCCAGCTTTTATCTCAACTTTTCTTGAGAAAAGTCTTAATTCAAACCTGTTCGCAAACTCTTTGACTTTTTTTTCCTCTTCATCACTATCATCCCTTAAACCATGATTCAAGTAAAAGAGAGATAGCTCAAAGTTAATGTATTTTTGAAGTTTTTTCAAAAGAAGTGCAAGAGCTGTGGAATCAGGCCCTCCGGAAAATGATAGTAAAATACTATCTCCTTCTTCTATTAATTTATTTGAAATCACAAAATTTCTGAATTTTAGAAAAATTTTAATCATAATGAAAAAAGTGGCGATGGAGGGATTTGAACCCCCGACGCAGCGGATATGAGCCGCTTGCTCTACCCCTGAGCTACACCGCCACAACAAAGTAGGTTATTATAATAAAACACTAATAATAAATCAAGAACAATATTTGGATTTTTCATTAAATAAAAAAAGAGGACAGGGCTTAAGCCCTGTCCTCTTCAATATAAATTAATAAATATTAGAATCTGTAAGAAATTGCGAAATTAGGAACCATCATATTCACATTGTGATAGCCCGGCATTCCAAGTTCTGATGTCAACGGACACTCTACTTCCTGTCCCTTTAGGTACTCAATCCCAAGGTCTAACTCCAGACCTCCTGATTTGTATCCAATCCCAAAAGTAAAAGCATTGTAAGTAACTTCAGGTAAAAGAATATTTAAAGTCTCGGCAGGAGCAGGAGAAGGGTCATGGTAATATCCCCCTCTTATTGCAATAGAATCATTAAGCAAGTATTCAAATCCAAATCTGTACTGAATGGTATTATCCCAATTCAAATGGAATTTGAAAATCTGAGCAAAAAGTAAGTTCCACAATTGATTATCAAAAGATATATCTATTTCATCCAATTTTTTCCAGTTTGTGTATTGAATATCAGCTGTTATTGTCAGATTATTCATAGGTTTCAAAGCAACCCCTGCTCCAACCCACATCGGCCAGGTAATTTCTCTTGTACCAGTAGAAGAAGCAGTTAGACCGGGAAGTCCTAAAAGAGGAGCTCCTTCCATGGTAACTTTTCCTTCTGCGCTTATTTTTACCGGAGTTTTATAAGTCAAACCAATACTTAGCATATCGGAAGGTTTAATCATAAGACCAAAAGTAGCACCTATTCCTGTACCTGTAAGCTCTTCTGAGTACTGGCCTACCCCGGCAGTATTAAAATCCAACATACCGTAATCAACATTTATGGTAGCTCCAATAGAAACCATATCATTAATTTTGTAAGCAATTACCGGAGAAAAGGTCACCATTCCAATCATTGATTTCCACTCATAGGAATGCCCCTTGGTAACAGGAAGGTTAACAAGATCATCTCCATTCCATTCAGCGCCCGAGCCTGAAGGTACATAAACAAGAAACCCCACTACCAATTTTTCTGAAATAGGCTTAAAATAGCCAAGAGCACCGGCAGGATATGTTGAGCTTTTGGTTTTAGCATCAATGCCTAAGAGAGGAAACTTATAGGTAGCCTCAGGCATTATAAATGAGCCATAAACAGCAAAATTCTGACTTTTCATCTGAGTAAGACCTGCAGGATTCCAGAATACAGCACTATAATCATCAGCCAATCCGACAAAAGCGCCTCCCATTGTCGCAGCTTTTGTTCCTACACTGTTAAGATTCAAACCATTTGAAAAAAGACTAAAAGTTAAAGCAAGCCCCATAATCAAGACAAAAATTACCTTTGCTTTCTTTCTCATACTACCTCCTTTTTCTTGACTTATTTCATATAATATATTATTTTTTACAAGCTTTCAAACAAAAGTTTTTTGTCAAAAAATATTATAATTCAAGAGACAAAAATTCAGGTTCCGGCTCTTCTTCAAACACCAGAGAAAAGTCTTTTGTTTCAAAAACTCTCTTAAAAACAAAAAGGAGAAGCAGAAGAGCAACACCTATAAATATTAAATTTTTAAAATAATGCGGATATTCAACAAACCAATAAGAAAAATATCCCATTGTCTGGGTATAAAAAAGGAAAAGAAGAAAATAAGGGATGAAAAGCATTTTTAAATTTCCCTTATCAGGAAGTGATATGCATGTATAAGGTATTTTTTTAATATTAAAAAAAAGTATTTCTTCTATGAAAAAAGCTACAAAAAAAGAGAAAAAAGTGATTATCAGAGATTTTTCAATATCCCATACGAATAAATAAAACAAAAGCAAGAACAAACTGATGGGGATAATATTTTGTAAAATATTAAACTTATGAATTGCACGACGATAAATTCCCTTATCTTTTCTTTCTGTAATTTTGAAAATCCAGTTGGCCGAAGGATTATACGGATTATTTGCAAGGGATCTCAACCCCGCCATATAAAAAAACCAAACTATAAAAGGCGCTGAATATATTACCTTACTCCATTCTTTGAAATTCGAAACATTTTTTAATAGATTTTGCTCCGTAAGATATTTTGAGATAATTATTCCGATTGATACTGCCAGAAAACTGTATAACTTAACTCTGTGTTTTTCACTTCTTTTTAAAGTCTTTTTCAGAAAATAGAAAATCGCTCTTTCAGGTTGAGATCTAAAGAGAAGATTATAAAAAATACGGGAAATGGCGCATGAAGGATGTTTTTTTGAAAAAGAAGAACCTTCACTACTCTTAGAAACTGATCTGGTATTTTTGTAAAAAGCAATTCCATAAGTTACAAAAGAAAGAAAAAGGATGACAGTCACAGAGAGAATAGAAAGCTTACTCATTTTAACTGTCAAATCATTACTTCTACCCAGAAGATTTTCATAAAATCCTGTAAACCAGAGATGAGGAAAATAAAAAATTCTTTTATCTCCCCTATCCACCATCTCCGGTAAAAAAGAATAAAGCTTAGGAAGAAATGCATAGATTGAAAGAATGGCTATCATAACCAACCCTCTAACCATTGAAGAAACCTTTTTAAAAAAATTAAATGGGAATAAAATAAAAAGGAGATTGCTTATAAATAGAAAGAAAAAGAATGTGAAAATATTTGCAAGAAATGAAATGATTAAATGAACAATACTAAAAAGGATAAAGAAAAACGGAGAAGTGTGGGAGTAAAATGCAGCTAAGAAAACAGGGAAAAAAAGAGCTGATAAAAAATTGGTTGTAAAAGCAAAAAGCCCCACAAAGGATAAAAAGCTAATAAATTTTGAAGAAAGTATTATACCTTTACCAAGCGGTAATGGACCTAAAACATAAAAATCACTTTTGTCCGGCAAAAGCACATCCCACTCAAGTACTGTGATAAAGCCTATTACAAGCATAAAAATTAAAATAATTTGAGACTTTTCCTGCCATGAGTTTCCGTTTTCCGGAACAAAAACATATTTAAACAAAAGATTAAAAGAGAAAAAAAGACTTAATACGGAAAATAAAACTAAGATAAAGATAAATTTTGCTTCAGCTTCATTTTCAAAGGGCATATTCTCATTTCTAAAGAATCTAAGAAAAAAAAGATTTACAAGAATCTTTACCCTTTTGATAACTTCCTCTATTCTTTTCCTCACTACCCCACTATTGTTTTGAACATTTCATCTGCAATCCTCTCAGTATCTTCCTTTAAAACAAGATTGCTGAAAACTTCTTCCAGAGATGGTTTTTTGCTCAACTCTTTTAGATTTTTAACAGAATCATCAGCAAGTATTTTACCCTTGTGAATTATTATAACCCTATCACACAAATTCTCCACAACCTCAAGAATATGGGAACTGTAAAGTATCATTTTCCCGGCACCGGCAAGTTTTTTTAAAACATCCTTAAACACTAAAACAGTCGCAATATCAAGACCGGACAATGGCTCATCAAGCAAAAGAATTTCCGGATTGTGCAAAAGTGCGGCGATAATCAGTATTTTTTGCCTCATCCCCTTAGAATATAATGATATGTAAAAGTGCATACTCCCGTAAAGTTTAAAGAGCTCTAAAAGCTGTTCGGCTTTTTCTGTTATAATATTCTCTTCCAGACCTCTGAGTCTCCCTACCATCTGCAAATACTCAAAACCGCTAAGATGCGGGTAGATTTCGCTTTCTTCCGGGACATAGCCCAATTTCCCTTTGTATGAAATCAAATCATCGTAAATATTTTTGTCATTATAAAAAATTTCACCCTCAGTTGGTTCAAGCAAGCCGGATAGCATCTTTATTGTGGTTGATTTTCCGGCCCCATTGGGCCCCAAATAACCGACAATCTCTCCCTTTTCAATAGTAAAATTAACCCTATCAACAGCAGGATAATGCCCGAATTTTTTTGTCAACTTCTTCACTTGAAGCATATAAAAGTTTATGTTTTTCTTTTTAAACAGTCAAGAAAATTTTAAAAACTAAAATCCAAGTCTCTATCTATCTCAAGCTCTAAATACTTGACAATTGGCTTCATTGGTGTATAATTCAACCTTAAAATAAAAGGAGAAAAAAATGTTAATTTTTGTTGAAGATATTCCAAGGGATGGTTTAGACATTAATGAGATTTTTGATGTCAACCCGGACGATTTGGTTGAGAAAAGCAGATTTCTGGACCCCGTCTCCGCAGAAGTTCGAATAATTAAAAGCGGAGATAAAATAGTAGTTAAAGGGATAGTAAAAACCACCATAGAACTTGAATGCACAAGATGTCTTTCTCCTTATACAGAAAAGATAAATTCTTCCTTTGATCTTGTCTTCTTCCCGGAGGAAACTACCCGGTTTGAAGAAGAAATTGAGTTAAATGAAGATGACCTTAACACCCTCTATTATAAAGAAGGAATTATTGATATAGATAGAATAATTATTGATCAGATAAACCTTTCAATACCATTTAAACCCCTCTGTTCCGAAGATTGCAAAGGTTTGTGTCCTGTTTGCGGAAAAAACTTAAATGAGGGACCCTGTGGCTGTGAAGTAAAAAAAAGAGATCCGAGAATAGATCTAATAATAGAAAACATGAGAGGTAAATAAAATGGCTGTACCAAAGAGAAAAACTTCAAAATCAAGAAAAAGAAAAAGAAGATCTCATCATGCATTGGAAGTTAAAAGTTTAACCTTATGTCCTAAGTGCGGTAGCCCTATGATGCCGCACAGAGCATGCCCTGAATGCGGATATTATAAAGGAAGGCAGGTAATTCAGGGCAATCAAGAATAAAAAAGTATGAGATCCATCGCACTTGATGTTATGGGCGGGGATTTTGCCCCTTGCGAAATTATAAAGGGAGCAAAGTCCACTCTTGAAAATGAGAATATAAAACTTTACCTCGTAGGTCTGGAAAAAAGTGTAAAGGAGTGTCTGGAAAAGGTAGGGTTTAAACATTATGATAAGATAGAAATAGTAGATGCTCCCGAAGTAGTCACTATGAAAGACACAATAATGAGCTATCTACGGGGTAAAAAGAAGTCCAGTATAAAATTAGCTTTGGACTTAGTCAAAAACAGAATAGCCGAAGGGATGTTCTCAGCAGGTAATACCGGAGCGGTGATGGTCAATGCAAAGTTTATCCTTGAACCTATAGAAGGAATTAAAAGACCTGCTCTTGCGGTTGTTTTCCCAACACAGAACAGAGAATCTATAATCCTAGATGTCGGTGCCAATGCAGATTGCAAACCTGAGCATCTTTTCCAGTTTGCAATTATGGGAACCATTTTTTCGGAAGAAATTTTAGGCAAAGAAAACCCCTCTGTCGGGTTAATGTCAATTGGCGAAGAAACTTTAAAAGGAAACAAACTTACAAAAGAAACATTTAAACTCCTTTCCAATTCAAATCTTAATTTCAAAGGGAATATTGAAGGACACGTGATTCACCAGGGGATAGTGGATATTATCGTAACCGATGGGTTCACAGGAAATGTGGCTTTAAAAGTGGCGGAGGGAATGGCTGAAAATCTTTACGGGCACTTTAAAAACACTTTAACGAGAAATATTTTACACAAAATGGGTCTTCTTCTCCTCTGGAGTGGCTTAAGAAAATTAAAGAAAAAGTTAGACTACTCTGAATACGGTGGAGCAATTCTTTTAGGTGTAAAAGGGGTAGTTGTCATAGGTCACGGAAGATCCAGAGTAAAGGCAATTAAAAACGGATTATTAACCACAAAGAAAATGATTGAAAGTCAGGTTGATATAAAAATTGCAGAAAAACTGAAGGAGGTAAACATTGGAGAATAAGAGGGTAGCAATAATCACGGGAGCATCAAGAGGGATAGGAAAAAGTATTGCAATTGCTCTGGCAAATGAGGGAATCTCTCTTGCTCTGGTATCAAGAAGTGAAGAAAGTTTGGAGAAACTTAAAAAGGATCTTCTCAATTCAGATTCTCATTCTGTGTTCCCTTGTGATGTTTCGAATTTTGAGGAAGTTGGAAATGTTGTAAAAAATGTCTTTGAAAAATACGGAAAAATAGATTATCTTATTAATAATGCTGGAATCACCAGAGATACTCTTCTCCTCAGAATGCGAGAAGAAGATTGGGATAGTGTCATAGCAATTAATCTTAAAGGAGTTTTTAATTTCACAAAGCATACAATTCCTTATATGGCAAAACAGAGATCAGGCAAAATAGTTAACATTAGCTCAATAGTTGGATTGATGGGAAACGCAGGTCAGAGTAATTATGCTGCCTCAAAGAGCGGAATTATAGGGTTTACAAAATCTATCGCAAAAGAGTACGGAGCTAAAGGGATTACAGCAAATGTAATTGCTCCTGGATTCATTGAAACAGATATGACAGCCAAACTTCCCGAAAAAGTTAAGGCAGAATACATCAAAGCTATACCACTTAAAAGATTCGGAAAGCCGGAAGATATTGCAAATGTGGTAAGATTTTTGATTTCAAAAGATGCAGATTATATAACAGGTGAAACAATAAATGTTTCAGGTGGTCTTTATATCTAAAAAATTTAAGGAGGAAAAGAATGACAAAGGAAGAAATTTTAGCAAAGATCAAAAATTTTATTACGGATGAGTTCAAGATTGAAGAAAGCCAGATCACAAATGATGCAACTTTTTTAGAGGATTTGGGATTTGATTCTTTAGATGTTTCCACATTACTTCAGGATGTAGAGGATATGTTTGACATTAGAATTCCCGATGAAGATCTTGACAAAATAATAACAGTGGGAGAACTTGTTAATTATATAGCAGAGAAAAAATCATAAGATATTCTGTAAAACAAAAATTTGTTATGTCAAAAGAAAAAGTTTTAAAACTTAGAAGAGTTGTTGTCATAGGTATCGGTATAGTCTCACCGGTTGGCATCGGTCTTGAAGAGCCATGGGAAAATGTTAAAAAGGGTAAAAGCGGAATAGGAAAGGTAACGAAATTTGATACTACGGATCTTGGCTCTCAAATTGCAGGAGAAATCAAAAATTTTGATCCTACGAAATATATGGACAATAGAGTTATCCGTAGGAATGATGAATTTATTCACTATGCTGTGGCAGCTGCAAAAATTGCCTGGGAAGATTCAGGATTAAAAGAACTTAGTGAGAATGAACAGGACAGAACAGGAGTTGCAATAGGTTCAGGGATAGGTGGTATTGGAATGATTGCTAAGAATCAGAATATCCTGATGGAAAAAGGACACAGAAAAATTCAACCTTTTTTTATTCCCGGGGCAATAATTAATATGGCCTCGGGAATATTGTCTATGATATACCAAGCAAAAGGCCCCAATCTTTCCACAGTCACAGCATGCGCTACTTCTACCCACTCAATAGGAGAAGCTTTCAGGATAATTCAAACAGGTTATGCTGACATAATGATTACAGGAGGTTCGGAAGCTCCCATAACACCTCTTGCCATAGGCGGATTTGACATAATGAGAGCCTTATCCCGAAGGAATGATGAGCCCGAAAAAGCTTCAAGACCATTTGATGCACAGAGAGACGGGTTTGTAATAGCTGAGGGCTCTACAGTTCTTATTCTTGAAGAATATGAAAGAGCGAAAAAGAGAGGAGCTAAAATATACGGAGAAATAATAGGGTTTGGAATGAGCTCTGATGCTTACCACCAAACATCTCCTGCACCTGACGGTTCGGGAGCTGCAAGGTGTATGTCAGAAGCATTAAAAGATGCTGGGTTAAAACCCGAAGAGATTGACTACATTAATGCACATGGCACTTCAACTGTTTTGAATGACAAAACTGAAACAATGGCTATAAAAAAGGTTTTCGGAGATTATGCTTATGAAGTGAATATTTCATCAACAAAATCCATGACAGGTCATCTATTGGGTTCTGCCGGTGCAATAGAAGCAGCTTTTTCTCTCCTTGCTATGAGAGATGATATTATACCTCCCACTATCAACTACGAAAACTCTGACCCTGAGTGCGATTTGAATTATACTCCGAATAACAGCATAAAGAAAAAGATAAAATATGCAATGAGCAATTCTTTCGGATTTGGTGGAACAAATGCTACTTTGGTCTTTAAAAATATAAGAGAGGAGGATTGAGATGGGAATTTTTTGGGTAGCACCTATTAGCGCAGTGGTTGCCCTTCTTTTTGCTTTCATATTTTATAAAAATGTTATGAAAGCAGATGAAGGTACGGAAAAAATGATAGAAATAGCTAATGCGGTTAAAACAGGAGCAAAGGCCTATCTATCACAACAGTATAAAGTTGTTGCCATATTTTTTATAATAACATCTGGATTTTTAGCCTTTCTGGCTTACGGACTCCATGTTCAATCAGGATGGACACCTTTTGCTTTCTTAACAGGAGGTTTTTTCTCTGCTCTTTCCGGTTATATCGGAATGATGACAGCAACAAATTCCTCAGCAAGAACAGCAAACGGAGCAAGAAAATCTTTAAACGATGCTTTGAGAATTGCTTTTAGAGCTGGAGCAGTTATGGGACTCACCGTTGTCGGATTGGGTCTTGTTGATATTTCAATCTGGTTTAGTGCTCTTTACTTTGGAGCGCATTATAGCCTAAGAGAAACAACTGTTATTCTCCTTTCATTCGGAATGGGAGCATCACTTCAAGCTCTTTTTGCAAGAGTCGGAGGAGGTATTTTTACCAAAGCTGCGGATGTAGGAGCTGACCTTGTAGGAAAAGTTGAAGCAGGAATTCCTGAAGATGACCCAAGAAATCCTGCCACAATTGCAGACAATGTTGGAGATAATGTTGGGGATGTTGCAGGGATGGGCGCAGATCTTTATGAATCATATACCGGTTCAATTTTATCTTCTGCAGCTCTCGGAGCAGCAGCTTTCATAGCTAATAAGACTCTTGCTTTTAATGCTGTTGTTTTACCAATGACAATTGCAGGATTGGGCATTCTCGCCTCTATAATCGGTGTATATGCAGTTAAAGCTAAAGAGGATGCTTCTCAAAAAAATCTTTTAAATGCTTTAAATAGAGGTATTTACCTCAGTTCCGCTATTATTATAATTGGAGTTTTCTTTTTAGTTAAAACACTCCTCCCTGGAAATATGGGGATAGCTGGTTCTGTAGTAATCGGGCTTATTGTCGGATTGGTAATTGGAAAATCCACAGAATACTATACATCATCAGGTTATAAACCTACAATATTTGTAGCAGAGCAAACAAAAACCGGTGAAGCTACAACAATTTTAGCCGGAATGTCTCAAGCAATGATTTCAACTGCGATTCCAATTTTAGCAGTCGTAACAGGTATTGTCGGAGCTTTTGCCTTTGCAGGCGGATTCTCAACTCCGATTAAAGGACTTTACGGAATAGGTGTTGCAGCAGTGGGAATGCTTTCAACACTTGGTATTACACTTGCAACAGATGCCTATGGCCCTGTTGCAGATAATGCAGGTGGAAATGCTGAGATGGCAGAATTACCTCCCGAGGTTAGAAAAATCACGGATGCACTTGATGCGCTCGGTAACACGACAGCTGCTACAGGAAAAGGATTCGCAATTGGTTCAGCCGCTCTTACAGCTCTTGCCCTTCTGGCAGCCTATGTCGAAGAAGTTAGAGCCGGCCTTATTAGAGCTGTTGAACACGGAAGGGTTTTTGCTGATCTTGCAAAACTTGCAGAACAAAAAGGAATTGAACTTATTAAATTCTTACATGATCTTACTATTGCAGATTTTATGAGAATATTTAAAGTAAATCTTATGAATCCTATGGTAATTTCCGGAGTCTTCATCGGCGCAATGATGGCATTTTTCTTTTCCGGCCTTACAATAAAAGCTGTAAGTAAAGCTGCCGGGAAAATGGTTGATGAAGTTAGAAGACAGTTTAAAGAAATACCGGGAATTATGGAAGGTAAGGCAAAACCTGATTACCAGGCCTGTGTTGCTATTTCAACAAAAGGAGCACAAAAATCAATGGTGGCACCTTCACTCGCTGCAGTATTGGTTCCTATTTTTGTGGGAATTATTTTCGGTGTTGCAGGAGTGATGGGACTTCTGATAGGAGCTTTAAGCTCAGGTTTTATTCTTGCAATCTTTATGGCAAATGCAGGTGGAAGTTGGGATAATGCTAAAAAATATATTGAGGAAGGAAATTTAGGTGGAAAAGGCTCTGCTTCTCATAAAGCCGGAGTTGTCGGAGATACTGTCGGAGATCCTTTAAAAGATACATCAGGGCCATCTTTAAACATCCTTATTAAACTTATGAGTATGGTTTCTGTTGTTGTGGCAGGTCTTACAGTAGCCTTTCATATTTTTTAAAAACTTGACAAAAATAAAAAAAATTATATATTAGTATATAATTTAGAAAGGGAGCCTCGGCCTCGTAAAGAGGCAGCAAAAGAGCTATAAAGAAGGCTCCCTTTTTTATTTAAGGGGGATTTTATTTGCATACTTAATTCTTTTGTTCTAAAATAAAATATCATAAAGATTAAAAGGAGCTGAAAAATGAGAAAAAAAGGAATTATATTAACTATCTTTTTGCTTTTATTTTCCACTCTCTCTGTTTTTTCAAGTAGTCAAAATTGTGTTTGCAATTGTTTCACAATAATTGCCGGGAAAAATACAACAGTGGACGGCTCTGTACTTTTAGCTCATAATGAGGATGATGGTGGAAATCAATTTTTGCAAATTATGAGAGTTTTCCCAAGAAAACTCCTCTTCCCCACTTTTGCCTTTCTGAAAAACGGGAAAAAAATTGAAGTTTCTTCTCAGACACAGGAATTAATCTGGTTTGAAATGCCCGAGCTTTATTTTGCAGATTCTTTTCTAAATGAAAGCGGAGTTGTAATAGTATCGAACGGCTGTGCCTCAAAAGAGAATGCTCATGAGGAAGGGGAAATTTCATATATGTTAAGAATGCTTGTCGCAGAGAGAGCTCGCTCTGCAAGAGAAGCAGTTCTCCTGTTGGGGGAATTTGTAGAAAAGTATGGTTATGATTCATTAGGAAGAACATATTCGATAGCAGATAGTAATGAGGGATGGATGGTTGCTGTTGTAAAAGGTCACCATTGGGTTGCTGAAAGAGTGGATGATGATAAAGTCGCCATAATTCCCAATCATTATAATATCCATAAAATTGACCTTAACAATACTAAAAAATTTTTAGGATCAAAGGATATAATCTCTTTTGCAATAAAACAAGGGCTTTACAATCCGAAAAAAGACGGAGAATTCGACTTTGCCAAGGTTTATGCTGAGAACCTAAAAAACACATATAATACATATAGGCAATGGAGTGCATTGAGATTAATTGGAGGTAATAAATTCAAAGTTGATGATATTTATCCCTTTGAAATAAAACCAATAAAAAAATTATCACCCAAAGATTTAATGAGAGTTTTAAGAGATCACTTTGAAGGGACAAAATATGATTTAAGCAAGAAAAAGGGAGGACCAAACACACCCACTACCTATGAAAACAAAAGGCCCATTTGCGTTCACACAACCAGATATTCAATAGTTGCACAATTAAGAAACAATCTTCCAAAACCAATTTCTTCTCTTTTATGGTTATCTATCGGAAAACCTGATACATCGCTTTTTATTCCCTTATATTTCGGGATAAAAAATTTCCCTGCTGATTTTTCCTTTAAAAAACCTCCCTATGATTATGAATCAATAGTAAAATCTCACTTTTCACCTGTAAAATCTTATTTCTCAAAAAATAAATTGATCTATACAAGAGTAAACCAAATGGAAAGATTTGTTGAAAAGGATTATTACAAGAGGATAAAAGTACTCAAAAGGATTTTTGGAAACTTTGAGGAGGAACTTTTGAATTTTCAATCACAATTTGAAAAAACCTTCCTATCATTATACAAGCAAAATAAAAAAAGTGCTCTTTTTTTCCTGGACACGTACTTTAAAGGCGTATATATGAACTTTAAGGAAAAAATAGAAAATGCTGAAAAGGCTTTTATTAAAAGTTCGAATTAGGGTTGACAAAAAGGGTTTAAAAATTTAAAATTGACTAACTTTATAATAATTTAAGGAGGAATCATGAATTCAAAGGAATTAATTAAAATTAACGATGAATACGGTGCTCATAATTATCATCCGCTCCCAATAGTTATTTCAAAAGCTGAAGGAGTCTGGGTATGGGATGTTGAAGGGAACAAATACATGGATATGCTCTCTTCGTATTCAGCTCTTAATCAGGGACATAGACATCCCTATATTATTGATATAGCAAAAAAACAATTAGACAAAGTAACTCTTACATCAAGAGCATTCCACAATGATCAGCTTCCTCTTTTTCTCAAAAAAATTTGCGAATTCTCGGGTTTTGAGATGGCTCTTCCAATGAATACAGGAGCAGAAGCAGTGGAAACTGCGATAAAAGCAGTAAGAAAATGGGGTTATTATAAAAAAGGTGTTGAAAAGGATAAAGCCGAAATAATCGTTGCTGAAAACAATTTTCACGGAAGGACAGTCACAATTATAAGTTTTTCAACCGAAGAGCAATATAGAGATGGATTCGGGCCTTTTACACCGGGATTTAAGATTGTAAAGTATGGAGATGCTGATGAAGTTGAAAAAGCTATAACTTCCAACACAGTGGCAATCATGGTTGAGCCTATTCAGGGAGAAGGAGGGATTATAATACCTAAAGATGGATACTTAAAGAAACTAAGAGAGATAGCAGATAAAAATAATGTTCTTCTTGTACTGGACGAAATTCAAACAGGACTCGGAAGGACCGGTAAAAAATTTGCATTTGAGTGGGAAAGCATAAGACCTGATATGATTATTCTTGGTAAGGCTCTCGGAGGAGGTGTGATGCCGGTTTCAGCTGTTGTATCCACAAAGGAAGTTTTGGGTGTGTTCAATCCCGGAGATCATGGCTCCACTTTCGGAGGAAACCCACTGGGTGCAGCTGTTGGTATAGCAGCTCTTGAGGTACTTGAGAATGAGAATTTACCTGAAAAAGCAAATGAATTAGGAAATTATTTTATGAATGAATTAAGGAAAATCAATAATCCCGTAATAAAAGAGGTTAGAGGAAAAGGGCTTCTTATAGGAATGGAGCTTAAAGAGCTCGCAAGACCATATGCCGAAAAATTAATGGAAAATGGGCTTTTGTGCAAAGAGACCCATGAAATGGTAATCAGATTTGCACCACCTCTTATAATTACAAAGGAGGAAATAGATTGGGCATTGGAAAAACTTAAAAAAGTCATGGAGGGATAATGAAAGTAAAAGAGGGAAAACTCAGCTCTAAAGGGCTGAAAATAGCAATAGTAATATCAAGATTTAATAATTTTTTTTCCGGAAGACTTCTTGAAGGGGCCGTTGATGCAATAAAAAGGACGGGAGGTAGTGAAAATAATATCACGGTTTACAAAGTTCCCGGATCTTTTGAAATACCGCTTTTGTTGAAAAAACTTGTTAAAAATAATGAAGGGAATAACAAAAATGAAAAATTTGATGGTATTTTGACCCTCGGAGTTATTATCCGAGGAGAAACCCCCCATTTTGATTACATAGCAGCTGAAACAACCAAAGGAATAGCAAGCGTTGGGATAAATTCCCCTATCCCTATAACTTACGGAATAATAACAGCGGATACGATTGATCAGGCAACCGATAGAGCAGGCACAAAGATGGGTAACAAAGGGTTTGAATCCGCAATGGCTCTTATAGAAATGATAAACCTTTACAAGGAAATTTAAGAAAATCTCAGTAAAAGGATTTAATCAGAGATAGATGGGAAGAAGAAGAAAAGCCAGAGAAGAGGCATTAAAAATACTTTTTGAGTATGATTCCACCCATGACGAGATTGATGAGATAATGAAATGCTTTTGGGAAAATCTTTCCACCACAAAAGATAGAAAAGTCAGGGAATACACCAAAGAGTTAGTGAAAGGAGTGGTAAATAACTTAGAATTAATAGACAAAAGCATTGAAAAGGTGTCAAAGAACTGGAATCTGCAAAGAATGTTCAGAGTTGATAAGAACATTTTAAGAATTGCTGTTTATGAACTGATGTTTAAAAAGGAGACTCCCATACCTGTGGTAATAGATGAAGCGGTTGAAATAGCAAAACTTTATGGAACAGATACCTCACCAAAATTTATTAATGGCATACTTGATTCCATAAACAAAAATTTAAGAAAAGAGCTAAATTGATAAAGCATCTGTTTTTGCTTTTTTTTATTTTCAGGCAGATTAGTTTCTTTATTCCGATAAATAATAAAATAAATTTTTATGATTATAGGATAGAAAATTTTTCCCAGAGTGTAAGAATAATAAAAGAGAAAAATGATATAAGAATAGACATAAGATATTTATTTAAAAAACTTCCCTATGTATCCAGAGGATTCTTATTCCCAAAATTCAAGGAGAATGATAAACTCAGCTCCCTTGCCAAAAGAATTTATCATTCATCAGATTCATATACATCTTATGTTAAAAATGTTTTGCTCTTTTTAAAAGGCAATCTTAAATATGATGAGAGCAAAGCTCCACAGGACCCAATAACGGTTCTGAAAAGAGGCACAGCTTTTTGTACAGGTTATACTAATTTAGCATATGTGCTTTTGAAAAGAGGCGGGGTTATAGTAAAAAAAGTGTCGGGATTTTATTTTTTTGATAAAAAAAATATTCTACAGAAACACAGCTGGATAGAAGTCTTTTTCCCGAACAATGGTTGGTTTGCAATAGATCCGATTTCAGGAGAGTTTTCTGACTCTTACATTTACGGGGAAATAAAAGAAAAAAGCATTTCTTTGAAAGATATTTCAGTTTCCTATTCAATTGAAAACTGAAAACCTGTGATATAATTTGTAATGAAAAAGATATTAATAATAATTTTAAGTTTAATTATCACCATAATTATTATATTTCATCAAAAAAATGAAGAACAGAGTGGAGTTTATCTTCTTAAACCAGCAAACACAAACATTTTCACAGCTAAAAAAGAAATGGAAAACCTTAATTTACCCTTTTCAGGGAAAATCAAAGGAGGTCTGTTTCTGAGAGGAGTTAATGCTGAAATAGAGATAAATAGGAAAAAGCTAATAATAAACGGGAAATTTCTCCATTTTTTTCCGGATGAAAAAAATGTGAAAATTAAAGTTCTCAAGGGAAAAATAGTTGCCTTTGTGTCTCCGAATTTTAAGCTGAAACCATTTTACTCGAAAATGGAGAAAAAATTTAAGGAAGAAAATTTCGTAAGAATCTTAATAAAAAAAGATGATAATCTTTTTGAAGTTAAAGAAAAAATTACAAAATCTTTAAAAATTTCTCCGAATGAAAAGATTATCCTTCAGGATAAATTTAATTCTGAGGAGTGGGACAAAAAGTTTGACTTTTTAAAAAACTATTCTTACATCAAGGTAAACAAAACAGCATACGAAGCACACTATTTGTCATCAAAATTCACATCATTAAAGATAAAAAACAAATTTAAGAAAGGGATGAGACTTAGCTTTTATGCCGGATCACTCAATTCTCTTAATGAGTCAGACTTTTTTGATAAAATCGGAGATGGGACGGTATTTTCAATAATTTTAAAAAGTAAAACCGGAGAGAAGAAAATTTTTGAGAAAAGAATTACAAATGCGATAAAGTATTTTGATATTGAAATCCCGGAAAATGGAGATACACTTATTTTAAAAACCTCAAAAGGTAAAAATACAATAGGAGATATAAGTTTCTGGGGAGCACCTTATCTTTACACACCTCAAAAAGAAAGAAAACTCATTATTCTTATTTCCCTTGATACAGTGAGAGCTGAAAGCCTTTCCTTATACAGAAAAGGGCTAAAAACTTCCCCTTTTTTAAAAAAATGGGCAATTTCTGATTGTCTTTATTACACAAATGCATATACAACGCATCCCTGGACAACAGAAGCCCATAGATCAGTATTTTTCTCTACATATAGCTGGGACAAAAAAGAGCTTTCTGTTGCAGAGCTTCTGCAAAAAAAGGGTTTTTACACAATAGCACTAACGGGAGGAAACCTTGTCTCATCAGGTCTTGGATTCGCAAGGGGTTTTACAAGCTATCTTGATGATAATTTTAACCTTTTCAATAGAGAGGCTGGAAAAGTTCTTTACAATAGAGCAAAAACATATATAGAGCTGAATAAAGGTAAAAATACATTCATCTTTCTTCATACATATCAGGCACACTCCCCCTACATGCCTCCCAAAAGGTATTCAATTTTAGGGGCTGAAGGAGTCATTGATATGTTTTCAATGACAAAGGGTGTTAGAGGAACATTCTCCCCTCTTCCCGACAAAATAAGAAAAAAGGCTAAAATTCTCTATGAAGAGGAAATATTAGCAATTGATCAGGATTTTCTAAAACCATTGGTTAAATTCTTAAAGAAAAATAACTTTTATGATAATACAATGATAATAATTTTCGGAGATCATGGTGAGCAGTTTTATGAGCACGGAAGCTGGGAGCACGGATATTCTCTTTATCAGGAAGAGGTAAGAGTTCCTTTAATAGTAAAAGAATTTAATGAAAAAGAGAGAGGAGAGAAGATTTCTCCCATATCACTGAAAAAAATCACATTTATTATTACCAAAGCATTAAAGTTAAAACCTTACAAAAATTGGGATAGAAGGAAAGAAGATTTTATAGTATTTTCAACATCTCCCGAATATTCTCTCTTATCTTTTCCATTCAGGATAGGAGTTTTAAAAGATGGATACAAACTTATTTATAACGTGAAAATTGATAAAAGGAAATTTAGTAATCCTCCAAATCTTCCAAAATACGAAATGTATGATTTAAAAAATGACCCTAATGAAAAACATAATGTTGTTTACAAAAATAGAAAAGAATTCAGAGAATTAAAGAGAATACTTAACTTTTACTATAAAAAAGCAGCTTCCCAGAGAAGAAAAAATCTTGAAAAAATTAAGAAAAACTTAAAATCATTGGGGTATGTGGATTAAAGTCTCATTTTGGCAAATTGCAAGCTCAACTTTTAATTTGTCAAAACATTCAGTTTGTATAGATACTGAGTAAAAAGGATATAATAATTTTAAAGACTTTCTATCATTATCCTCTCGCTTCTTTCAATGTATTCATTCAAATCCTTTATTAAGCCCTCTCTTAACATCTGGCTTTCAAGAATGTGTAATGCAAGATTTTTGAGCTTTTCAGAATCTTTATCCTTTTTGTAAAGCTCCTGCATCTTTTTAATCAAAGGATTTTCAGGGTTTATTTCAAATATTTTTTTCGTAATTTCAAAATCCTTATTCATCATTTTCATAATTTTTTCCACCTGAATTGAAGGTGAGTTTTCAGGGTTTACAAGGGTGCAGGCACTTTTAACAAGTCTTGTTGAAACCCTTACATCCCCTACCCTGTTGCCATAAAGCTCTTTAAGGTATTTTACAAAATCATTTAGTTCCTTATCATCCTTTTTCTTATCTTCTCCCACCTTAATATCAGAGCTTTCAGCCATTTTAAAAGGATAAGATTTAAAAACTTTAAGATGCTCCAGAACAAATTCATCAACAGGGTCAGTGCAAAATAGCACATCTATTCCCTTCTCTTTGAAAATCTCAAGAGATGGGTTTTTCTCTATGGTCGAGTAAGATTCTCCGGAAATATAGTAAATTTCAGTCTGCCCCTCTTTAAAATTTTTCTTATACTCTTCAAGGTCAATGAATTTACCCTCTCCTCCGTTTAAAGATTCAAAAAGCAAAAGCTCGGCAAGAATCTCTCTATTGTCAAAATCACTTATTATACCCTCTTTGAACTTTCTGCTGAACTTTTTCCAGATTTTAAGATAAAGCTCAAAATTCTTTTCCTTTATATTTTTAATGTGCTCCAAAAACTTTTTTGTAATGCGTTTTCTAATTTTAACCACAACAGCATCATCCTGAATGCTCTCCCTTGAAATATTCAAAGGTATGTCCTCAGAATCAACAACTCCTTTCAAAAAAGAGAGATATTCGGGAACAATATCTTTTGAATGCTTCTGAATGAGAACTTTTTTTGAGTAAAGATCCACACCGGACTCTTTTTTGAAAAGTTCAATGAACTCCAGAGAAGTATCAGGGACATACAAAAGAGCGTGAAATTGAAAAGGCGCATCAGCTGAAAGGTGCAGGTAGGTAAGCGGTTTTTCCTCAAAGTTTGTCAGATATTTGTAAAATTCATGGTAATCCTTTTCCTTTAATGATGATTTTGGTTGACTCCAGATGGGAGGTTTTTTTTCAAATGGCTTACCATTTATGTAAATCGGAAAAGGAACAAATTTTGAATGCTTGTTAATTATGTTCTCTATTCTAAGTTCCTCTAAAAATTCTTTTGCATCATCCTTTAACAGGATTTCTATTCTTGTTCCTCTCTTCTCCTTTTTGCTTTTTTCTATTGTATATTCCTCTCCACCCTGAGATATCCAGAGATAGCCGGAACTTCCCTTTCTAAAGGATTTTGTTAAGATTCTAACCTCCTTTGCAACCATAAAAACAGAGTAAAAGCCCACACCAAACTTCCCTATGAGGTCAAGCTCTTCATCCTTTTTCCTCTTTTCAGCCCTTTTAAGAAAATCTATTGTCCCGGAATGGGCAATCGTGCCAAGATTATCAATTAGCTCTTTTCTGGTCATCCCTATTCCTGTATCCTCAACAATTAACATATTTTTATCCTTATCGGTTTTTATGTCTATTCTGAGTTCAATATCCCTATCCTCAATATATTTATCAGTAAGCATTTCAAATTGAATCTTGTTGAGAGCATCAACAGAGTTGGATATAAGCTCCCTTAAAAAAATCTCCCTGTTTTTATAAAGTGAATAAACAAGAATATCCAGAAGTCTTTTAACTTCAGATTGAAACTTCAAAACCTCTCTTCCTTTCATTTTCTACCCTCCCGTGTTTTTTTATTTATTATACCATAGAGGTCAAGGGGCATAATAATTTCCCACCTATACTTATATGTCTACAAATTTTAGAAACTCAGATTTATATAAACTTAATTATTAAACCATTTTTACTTTATTTCACCTCATACTAATTCCATATCTATCTTAAAAGGATAACTTTATTTACCCCATTTTTCTTTAATAAAAGATTCTTCATATGGATAAAATCATCCATACTTTTTACCAAAAGTTCAGCCTCAATTGCAGATGTTTCATCACTATCCAATCTTTTTATAGAATTCAAAAATATATCATTGTTTTTGCACACTTCCGCAAGAGAGGAAACAATCTCTTCCAGATTTTCCCCTTTAATTCTTACTCTTATCTGCTGGAAAGAGCTATCACCTACCCACTCAGCTTTTCTCAATCTTTCAGGATCCATTGTTCCGCTTTTTATATAAGGGCAGTCAACAGAATGAACTTTAATTCCCGAGTTTTTTGTAATATATGCAACAATTGGTTCCCCTTTTAAAGGTCTGCAACATCTGGCTATCTTAAAATCAATATTTTTCTCTCCTTCTATAATAATCTGAGGAGAAAGTAGACTATCAACACTCTTTTTCTTTTTTAAAAATCCATCCTTTCTTTTGTGCTTCAAAGGAAACAATTTTTTTAAAAGTGGAAGGCCTGCTTTCACAGACTTTGTACCTATGGCAAAGTAAAGCGATTCTATATTCTTATACCCATATTTTAGAAGATTTTCTTTAAACTCCTGCTCTTTATCAAATCCCTCGTATTTTTTCTTATGCTTTTTTATCTGTGAATCAAAAATTCTTTTACCCTCTTTTATAAAAGCTTCTCTTTCATTCTTTCTAAACCACTCCCTTATTTTTGACTTCGCTTTTGACGTTTTTACAAAATTTAGCCAGTTTCTTGAGGGCTTTGAGTTCTTTTGAGTAATAATTTCAACAACATCTCCGGATTTTAACTCTGTCTTTAAAGATACAAACCTCTGGTTTACCCTTGCTCCCGTAGTATGATGTCCAACTTCTGTGTGAACCATATATGCAAAATCAAGGGGAGTTGAGCCTTCGGGCAGAGAGATAACCTCACCCTTAGGAGTAATTACGCTTATATAATCCTTTTTTATCTCACTTTGAATGTGTTCTAAAGCCTCAATCGGATTTTCAAATATTTCATCGTTTTCCAAAAATTCCTTCAATCTTATTGTCCATCCGGATGTAGCTTTAACCCCTTCTTTATAGCTCCAGTGAGCAGCTGCACCGTATTCAGCTTCTCTGTGCATATCCTCTGTTCTTATTTGAATCTCATACTTATCACCTGTTCTTGAGATTATAGTTGTTTGAATTGAACGGTATCCATTTGGCTTGGGATTTGAAATCCAATCCCTGAATCTTCCGTTGATAGGTGTCCAATTGCTGTGAACAAGCCCTAAAATCGTGTAGCAGCTATTTATCTCATTTGTAATAATCCTTATTGCCATTAAATCAAAGATTTCGTCAAATCCCACTTTTTTATTTTGCATCTTCCTGTATATGCTGTAAGGTCTTTTAAGCCGGTACTGTGTTCTCGCTTTAATGCCATTCTTTTCAAGAATATTTTTTATCACCAAAATCATATTTTTCAATTTTTCTTCATAAACCTTTTTGTTTTCACCCAAAAACCTCTCTATTTTTCTATATTCATTCGGATAAAGATGCTTAAAAGCTATATCCTCCATTTCAGTGTAAAGTTTGCTTATACCCAATCTATGGGCTATTGTAGAATAGAAAAAAAGAGATTCTTCCGATAATCTTTTTATATTGTTTTTTTTCAATCTTTCTGCTTCTATAAGAGCTTCCAATCTTTCCGCAAGTTTAATAATAATAATTCTCACATCACTGCTAAGCTCAACAAAAAATTCTCTCAACTGCCTTATCCTTCTCTCTCTTTCCGGAACGGTTATTCTGCTGAGCCTTTGAAGAAGCTCAATGCTTTCTATCACATTTTCTCCAAAACTTTCCAATAGCTTCTTTCTAATAGAATCATCATAAATATTGGCTCTGGCAAAAAATCCTATTAAAGCGGACTCCTCTCCAAAGTTTAAAGATTTTATTCTTTCATAAAGATTTTTAGAAAATGTAAAATCTTTTTGATTGTATACCTGTTGCCCGAAATTTAAAAGTTTATCAGAAGGCATTTTTTACCCTCCTTATCCGCCGTTATCTATTATATAATGGGCACCTCTACTTATCTTATTAAAATAAGCTGAATAAATAACAATTAAAGCTGTCTGAACACTATTTCTCAAACCAATTATTGAATCAACCACCTCCGCACTTTTGTAAAATTTTTCAATCCTGTGCTTTAGATATTCAAGATCAGATTTTGCGCGGTTAAGTCTTCTTGTAGTCCTTATAATACCAGCATAATTCCACATTGTCGAGCGAATTTGGTTCCAATCCTGAACAATCAGGGCAGGGTCAATTTTTTCCGGTTTTGAAGGATACTTCCAGGGAGGGATCTCATTATAAGCCGGTTCTTCTCCGATAATTTCCTTTGAATTCAAAATATCTTCGGCTGCAAAATAGCCCCAGCTTAAACCTTCAAGAAGTGATGTTGATGCCAACCTATTAGCCCCATGAAGACCTGTGCAAGAGACTTCACCTGCTGCATAAAGTCTCTTTAAAGTAGTCCTCCCTCTTGTGTCAACCTTGACTCCTCCGCAGGAATAATGAGCCGCCGGAACAACCGGTATGGGCTCGTTTGATATGTCAACTCCGTATTTTTTGCATGTTTCATAAATATGGGGGAATCTATCTTTAACATTAACTTTTATATTTGAAAGGTCAAGCAGAACATAATGATCTCCATTTTTGAGCATTTCCTCATAAATAGCTCTTGAGACAACATCTCTGGGAGCAAGATCTTTTTGCTTTGAATAATTTTTCATGAAAGCTTCGCCTTTTCTGTTAATAAGAATCGCGCCCTCTCCTCTTACTGCCTCGGAAATCAGGAAACTATCCGCATCTCTATGATAAAAAGAAGTCGGATGAAATTGGACATACTCCATATTAATCAGGTTCGCTCCTGCTCTATATGCCATAGCATAGCCATCTCCTCTTGCAAGAGGAGGATTTGTCGTATGCAAAAATATTCTTCCAAGACCACCGCTTGCAAGAATAACTGCTCTCGCAAAGATTCTAACTACTTTTTTCTCTTTCTGAAGAAGAACATAAGCCCCCATAACCTCTGCTTCCTTGTAAAGGCTCAATGGATTTGTAGAGTGATGATGCTTCGTAATTAAATCTATTGCAGTTACTCCTGATAAAAGCTTCACGGATTTTAGTTTTTTAACACTCTTATCAAGTGTGTTTTCAATAGCTTTACCAGTTTCATCCTTTGCAAAAAGAACTCTTCTGCACGAATGGTTTCCTTCTTTAGTGTAAAGATATTCTCCTTTCTCATCCTTTGAAAATGGAATATTCAGCTTATCTATTAAAATGTCTTTTACAAATTTTACTCCCCTCTTTACAACAATGTCAACAGCTTCGGGATTGGAAATTCCTGCACCTGCACTTATTATATCCTTTTTCAAAAGCTCGGGATCATCATTGGGTCCAAGGGCCACTATACCACCTTGAGCATAGAGAGTATTTGTCTCTGAAGTCTCCTTCTCTTTTGAAATTACAATAGTGCTAATATTTTCGGTCCCCAAAATATATGCTGCTGTAAGTCCTGCTATACCTGAACCAATAATTAAAACATCAGTTTCTACCGGATCTTTGCTCATTTTTCAATTAAGAGGGAAAAATCTGAGTTTTTAAACGAATGGGTCAATGCTCCGGATGAAACAAAATCAGCACCTGTTAAAGAGTATTCTTCAATATTACTTTCATTTACACCACCTGAAATTTCAAGCTCCCTCTTTCCTCCATTTATTTTTACTGCCTTTTTAATATCTTCCAAAGAAAAATTATCAAGCATTATCCTGTCAACATTAAGTTTAAGAACCTCTTCAAATTCTTTGAGGTTTTTTACCTCAACCTCAATCTTAACACTTTTGAATTTTTCTCTTATTCTATCAACAGCATCTTTTATAGATTTAAAAAATATAAGATGATTTTCTTTTAACATAGCCATCTCTTCAAGATTCATTCTATGGTTAAAACCTCCACCTGTCTTAACTGCATGCTTTTCAAGCTCTCTGAAACCAGGTGTCGTTTTTCTTGTATCTAAAACTTTTATCCTACCTTTTGCCTTTTTTACTAAATTACTGGTTTTGGTTGCTATTCCGGAAAGATGACCTAAAAAATCAAGTGCTGTTCTTTCTCCTTTTAAAATTGTTCGAACATCCCCGTATATTTTTATAATTGTATCTCCCTTTTTGAACTTATCTCCATCTTTAAAATTACTTTCAAATTTAATAGTCTTGTCAATAAACAAAAAGACTTCTTTGAAAACATCCAGCCCACAAAGAATTCCATTAGATTTTGCTATCACCTTTGCCTTTGCTTTCACAGGCTCAGGGAAAAGAGAATTTGTTGTAACATCATTTTCAATATGATCCTCCTCAAGAGCCATACTGATTAACTTTCTTGTTTTTTCATTAATAATATTCATAGGAATATTTTATGTTATTTTCGTTAAAAGGTCAAAAAATATATGAGTTAAATTTTGTCTTCTTCAAAATAAGTTTTAAAATTTGTGAGTATATGAAAGGTTTCTAACATTAACCTTTTTGCCCTTTTTAATAAATATGAGATCTCTCTCCTTTGTTATTTTTCCAATCTTTATTAACCCCTTCTTAATTAATCTTTCCTCTTCATATGCAGGAACAACTATGATAAGCTCATATTCTTCACCACTGTTCAATACAAAATCATAATAAGAAATACCTTCTTCTTCAGAAAGCTCTTTAAGATATGGATCATAAGGAAGATTGTCAAGATAAATTTCAGCTCCTACTTCAGAGTTTTCAAGAATGTGGTTTAAATCCTGATAAAAACCATCAGAAATATCTATCATTGCATTTATCTTAACTTCAGAGAGAAAACTAAGAAGATCTCTTCTATTTTTACCTTCAAAAAAAACTTTTTCTGCCTCAGAATTTTTAATTATACCTTTTAACAAAAATTCTCTCAAACCAGCTCGTGAATAACCGATTCTTCCTGACAAAAAAACAAAATCTTCAGCCTGAGCTCCTTTTCGAGTTATATACCTCTTTGTTTGCCCTATCACAGTCATAGAAAGCATTAGACTTTTCCCTTTTACGGTATCTCCACCTATAAGAGACACTCCTGCATTTTTAAGTTCATCCTTTACACTCGTCAGTATTATTTTCAAAGCCTCATCTCCCAAACCTTCCCTGATAGAAATACCTAAAAGGGCATACTTTGGATAAGCACCCATTGCTACCACATCGCTAATATTTGAGTTAACAAGTTTTTTACCTAAAAGTGCAAGAGGATAATCATTTAAAATAAAGTGTGTATTTTCAACCATTAAATCCTTCGTAATTACAAAATATTCATTGCCCTCTCTTATTACAGCAGCATCATCCCCTATTGAAAGCTCAATTTTTGATGATAGTTCACCCTTTAAAAAAAAGATTAATTCCCACTCATTCATCAGACATTGAATCTAATATGAACAACATCCCCATCTTTAACAACATACTCTTTTCCTTCAAGCCTCAGAAGGGCTTTTTCCTTCGCATTCTTAAAGCCTCCGACTTTCACAAAATCTTCCCAATAAATCACCTCAGCTCTGATAAAGCCTTTTTGTAAATCAGTGTGAATCTTACCGGCTGCTTCATAAGCTGTATCACCGTTCTTAATAGTCCAGGCCCTTACCTCATCCTCCCCTACGGTAAAAAATGATATGAGATTCATCAATTTATAACTCTCTCTAATAAACTTATCCCTTATGGATTCATCTATTCCATATTCCTCCAAAAACAATTTTCTTTCATCCTCATCAAGATCCATTATTTCCTCTTCGATTTTTCCGTAAAAGGAGAGTATCTTTTTGTTCCTCCCCTCTAATTCTATTAGTTTATCGCCTTCACTGAGATTTATCATATGGATAATTGGCTTCTGAGATAAAAACTGAAAACACCTAATCATAAACTCCTCATCCTTGTTCAAATCCATCTCTCTTAAAGGTAAATTTTGTTCCAGGAACTCTTTTATTTTAACCAAAACTTTCTGTTCTAATTTCAGTTCTTTGCTTTTATTCCTTTTCAAATCTTTTTCTATTCTCTCAAGTCTTTTTTCAATAGTTATTATATCTGAAATTATTAACTCATCTTCCATTGAAGAAATATCTCTCATAGGATTTATAGAACCTGCAGGATGTATAATTTCAGGATCTTCAAAACCTCTGACAACATGAATTAATCCATCACTTCTCCTTAAAATATCCAAAAAAGTTGATGTTTTTACTTCCCCGAAAGCAAGACTACCTGTGTCAAGGTATTCTATTTGCGCATGTTTTACTTTTGTATTATAGAATTGGTTAAGCTTTTTAAGTCTGAAATCAGGTACTGAAACTACAGCTTTGTGAAGTTCTCCTTTTGAAGATGCAAATTTATCAACATGCTCTCTTTTACCTGTTAAAAGATTAAATAACGTGGTTTTTCCCGTCTTTGGATATCCGAAAATAGTAAAGATCATTTTCCCTCCGAATTAATGTTTATTTTAACACATTTCGGAGAAAAGATTATTATGAGAAAAGAACAAAATTATTTTATTCCTTCTAATTTAATCTTAAAGTTAAGTTTCTCTCCTGCAAGAGGATGGTTAAGATCTATTGTTATAAATTCATTCTCTATTTTTACAATAGTTGCTGGAAATTCTTGTCCTTCTGTTGTAACAAGATTAACACTCATGCCTTCCTGTATCCCCTCACTATCAGGGAACTGCGATTTTGGGATTCTTTGGATTAGCTCTTCTTTTTTTTCACCATAGCCATCTTCTGGCATAATCGTAATATCTTTTTCTTCTCCCACCTCCATACCAATAACAGCTTCGTCAAATCCTTTGATAATCTCTCCTGAACCCACTGTAAATTCTATCGGATGGGAGTGATCTCCATGATAACTTGAATCAAAAACAGTACCATCTTCAAATGAACCTGTATAATTTACGACGACCCTATCACCTTTTTTAACACTCATTTTTGCCTCCTTTGTTTTTTTTATTCTTCGGAATTTTATTCCTTTAATCTTTTGCTTTATTTTCTTATTTCTTACTTTCTTTACTACTTTTAAGAGTATCTCTGAACTTTTTATAAGACTCAACTGCAGGAGAGTTTGGGAAAAGCTCTATAATTTTATTATAGATTTCAAGAGCTTTGTCATTATCCTTTGCAAGATAATAAAAATTCCCTAATTTCGTGTAGGCATCTTCAAGTTTAGGATTAAGTTCTATACATTTTTTAAAATAAGGTTCTATCTTATCTCTCATAGAGGCAGCAAGCTCTCTAACTTTCTCTATCTCTTTCTCATCTTTATTTCTTTTCAATTCCTCGACTTTGTCCTCAAGAATTTTAAAATTATTTTCACCTAAAAAGAAATATGCAATGGCAACAAAGGGGTCAGTTTTTTCTTCAGAAGATTTTAATGTTATATACTCTCTTAAATATTTATTTCCCTTTTCTGAATCTCCCAAAAGCGAATAATTAACGCCTATAAGATAAATTACAGGAGGATAAAGATTGGGGAAATTTTTCTGGAAATCAGGGTAATTTAAAACTTTTTGGAAATACTCAAGAGATTTCTTATTATCCCTCAGCTTATAATAGTTAATTCCCATTTTGTAATTAACAGATAATATTACCTTTTGATTTTTTTTATCATCTCCCAAGTATTTTAGGAATTTCTCATAATATTCATTTGACTTTTTAAAATCACCTCTTTTCATATACTTTCCACCAAGAAAATTTAGTAGACTTAAAAGAGGCCTTCTGGGATTTTTAAACTTTGGATCTATTTCAAGTGCTTTCTCATAATGTTCAGCTGCTTTTTCATATTCATTCTTCTGAACATAAGCAATTGCGATATTATTATGAACACTTTTATCCATTGGATTTAATTTTAATGACTCAAGATAATATTCTATTGCCTTATCAATATTTTTCTTCTTTAATTCACTATCTCCTTTTTTTCTTAGCTTAGAAGCCTGTTTCAGTACTTTTTTATCAATTTTCTCTTCAGCAAAACAAAAAGAAACAAGGAAACTAAATGAAAGGATTAAAATAATAACAAGTAAAACTCTTCTTTTCATAATCACCTCACAATAAAATAAGTTTTATATTATACATTATAAAAATCTTTTTTCCAATCAAAATCTCATTAAATTTCGGAAGAGGGTGGTTTTGTTCCGATCTTCCCTTCATGAAGATTATTGTAATACCTAATTGTCGGATAAGCAAAATCTATATCGTCCTCTTTTTCAAACCTTTCTAAAATCATCTCCCAGATATCATTTTCCGTTACTCTTTTCTTTCTTGGATCACAGAGATACCTGATTGTTAATAAAATCCCGCTATCCTCAACCTTAGTATAAACAGTTGGTGTAAGTACGGAATAGTGAATATAATACTTAAGTGTTGCTCTCTTTAGCTCCTCTTCTGCAATTTGACTTACTCCCCTATCGCAATCCTTAGCTATATTAAATAAGATCTCCTTTGCCTTTTTCCAATTACTTTCGAAAGTAATAAGCACCGGAATTTCATTCCAGACGAATCTAAAACCTTTTGTATAATTTGCAAGAGGCTCTTTAAAAACATAGGAATTAGGGATATTTACAATTCTACCGGTACTTTGCTCAGCTCCAATCCATTCACCGATTTCAACAATTGAAAACTGAAAAACCCTGATATCTACTATATCCCCTTTGAGCTTTCCAATTTGTACCCTATCACCAATGGAAAATGGTTTTTTTAAAAGAATAAAAATCCACCCTGCCATATCAGTAAAAGGATCTTTAAGAGCTATTGCAATACCTGCTGAAACAAGACCAAAATATGTAGCTAATGGCTTTAATCCTTCAAACCAGATCTTTACCAAAATAAGAACAATTAATCCAACTTCAATGTAAGTAAAGACTTTTGCCAAAAAATACCTTGTTTCAACAGAAACAACTTTTTTAAAAACAAACCATTGAATAACCTTTTTTAGCAAAAAAAGGACGAGAATTATTAAAATTGAAAGGTAAATTTTGTATTGAATTACAAAACTTATACCAAAATAGTTTCTAACAAATTCCATCACACCCATCTTTAATTATATCATTCTTTAATAATTTTTAAAGGATTAATTTAAGTTATTTATTACTAAGAAAGCAAACTCAAATTGACAAAGAAGCTCTTTTTTTTTATTATTAGTTATGGCTCATGAGATTGACAGCAAATTTTTACTTAAAGCAATAGAGGAAAATGAGAATATTACAATATCTCTTATGGGAACAAAGAAACAGATGACTTACACAAGCAGATTCTTTGATCTTGATAGAAAAGATAGAAGCATTATAATAGATCTTCCCACGGGGACAGGAAATACCTTTGAGCCCCTCGTCAAGGGGGATGAAATTAATGTTTACTTTCAGTACTCTGGTTTCAGATTTTACTTTCACTCCAAAATATTGGGAAAGGTAAAGTATAGTTTAAACGAAAGCACAAAGGTACCTGCTTATAAAATAAAGCTACCTACAAAACTCTTGGATGGCGAAAGGAGAAATTATTTCAGAGTACCTACACCTCATGATAAAGCAGTAATAGTAAAATTCATAGTATATCCAAAAGGAGGAGAGGAAGTAATCATAGATGAAGATCATCCGGAATCAATACCGAGAGTATTTGAGGGGACAATTTT
Organism: uncultured Clostridia bacterium; assembly: GCA_964634755.1. Lineage (GTDB taxonomy): Bacteria > Acidobacteriota > Aminicenantia > JAMOAD01 > JAMOAD01 > JALXDT01. The sequence continues at coordinate 26,877 of CAZWJH010000005.1, read as the reverse complement.
AGATATATCCGCAGGAGGGGTTGCCATTAAAGTGGATGAAGATCAAGAATTTATAAATGTAGGAGATAAAATAGAAATGAGGTTTAGACTGAAAAAAGAGGATTTTGATGAGCTTGAAATTTCCGGAATTATAAGAAACGAGAGAACCTATTACAATACAGAGTCAAAAATTTACGGAGTAGAATTTTTGCTGGAAAGATCGGTAGAATTTAAAAGAGCAATAAACAAAATTTCAAGATATGTCATAGAGAGACAGAGGGAGCTTCTCACATGAAAAAAGTAAGATTCGCACCAAGCCCAACAGGTTATCTTCACATAGGAGGGGCACGAACAGCACTTTTTAACTGGATGTTTGCAAAAAATAAAAATGGGAAATTTGTATTAAGAATTGAAGATACAGACAATATTCGCTCTTCAAAAGTGATGAGTGAAGAAATCCTAAAAGCTATGAAATGGCTCGGATTGGAATGGGATGAAGGTCCCTTTTTTCAATCTGAAAGACTTGATATTTATAAAAAGCATGTGGAAAAGCTTTTGGAAGAAGGGAAAGCATACAGATGCTTTTGCACCCCCGAAGAAATTGAAGAAAGAAGAAAGCAAGCAGAAAAAAAGGGGATAAAATCATGGAAATATGATAGAAAATGCCTTAATCTTTCAAAAGATGAAATAGAAAAATTTTTAAAAGACGGAAAACCTTATGTAATAAGATTTAAAGTCCTAGAGGGGAAAACTGAGTTTGAGGATAAAATTCATAAAAAAGTTAAAGTAGAAAACTCTGAAATAGAAGATTTTGTATTATTAAAAAGCGACGGATTTCCCACATACCACCTTTCGGTTGTCGTAGACGACCATTTAATGGGGATAACAAATGTTATAAGAGGAGATGATCATTTATCAAACACTCCCAAACAAGTTCTTTTATACAAAGCTTTCGGATGGAAAATACCTGAATTTGCCCATCTGCCTCTTATCCTTGGACCAGACAGACAAAAGCTAAGCAAAAGATATGGAGTAACATCAGTTTTAAATTACAAGCGAGAGGGATACCTTTCTCTCAGTCTCGTTAATTTCCTCGCAAGACTATCATGGAATCCAGGGGAAGATAAGCCTTTCTTTTCTTTGGAAGAATTAATTAAAAGATTCGCTCTCGGAAAAGTAACAAAAAACAGCCCTATTTTTGACCTTAAAAAATTAGAATTTATAAATTCAAAGGTAATATCATCACTAAAACCTGAAGAGCTTTACAAAGAAATTATAGAAATTTCAACAAATAAAGATAAAAGTATTTTGGAAAAAGACAAAGACAAAACCTTAAAAGCAATAGACCTTTTAAAAACAAGAATGAAAAACTTAAAAGAATTTATACAAATTCTGAAAAACTATCTTTCCGAAATTCTTTATTATGATAAAAAGGGAGAAGAAAAATTCTTTAACATGGCAGGAAAAGAATATCTTGAAGCTTACCTAAAAGAGATAGAAAATCTAAGTAAAGACTCTTTCCACCAAGAAATACTTGAAAAAAGGCTAAGGGAGAAAGCTGAGCAACTGGGAATCAAAGCAGGAAGTATAATTCATCCGTTGAGACTTGCTTTAACAGGGAACAGAGTATCTCCCGGGATTTTTGATATCTTAGTATTTTTCGGAAAAGAGGAAGCAATTAAAAGAATAAAAAAAGCCATTGAGTACATTAATGAAAAAAATAGGGCTAACAATAGCAGGGTTTGATCCCTCAGGTGGGGCAGGAGTACTTCTGGATACTAAAGTACTAAAATCAAAAGAGATATTTCCCATGGCTATTATAACCTCAATAGTTCCGCAGAATTCAAGAGGTGTGTCAAATGTTTTCCCATTATCAGTAAGAGAAGTGAAAGAGAGTCTTGAAAGAATTTTTGAGGATTTTGAAATATCAGGAATAAAAATCGGAGTATTAGGAAGTGTTAAGATAGTAGAAGTGATTCACTTTTTTATTAAAAACAATAAAATCCCAATTGTCTATGATCCCGTACTCTTTTCAGGTAATAATTTAAAATTATTTAACAATAATCAATTCATTGAAAAAATCAAGAGAAAAATTTTTAAATATGCAACATTAATAACTCCTAATTTAAAAGAGCTTGAGATTTTAAGCGGATATTTGATAAAGAGTGAAAGTGAGGCTATAGAAGCAGGAAAACTTCTTGCTAATAAATTTAAAACTAATATTTTAGTAAAAGGAGGACACCTAAAAGGAGACGATTTTCTGATAATTAATGAAAAGATATTCGAATTTAAAGGAGAAATAATTAATAAGGATGTTCATGGAACAGGATGTTTTCTTTCATCTTCAATTTTAGCCTACCTTATAAAAGGATATTCCCTTGAAAAAGCTGTTGAAAGAGCTAAAATTGATGTTAAAGAAAAGATAAAAAAGAGTATTTTAATTGGTAAAGCAAAAAAATATTATATGGAGATATAAGGAGATACAAATGGAGAAAATCAAAGCAGATGAATTATTAGTGAAAATCCCCGAAGAGTTTTTGGAGTTCAATGATACAACAGAAGTTACAGAAATCAAAGGAATTATAGGACAAAAAGAGGCATTAAAAGCTCTTGAAACAGGGTTGGGAATAAAAGCAAAAGGATTTAATATTTTTGTAGTTGGAAAATCAGGAACAGGCAGAACATCAGCTGTAAAAAGCTATGTTGAAAAATTGGCAAAAGAGGGAGAAAGACCTGAGGATATATGCTTTGCAAATAATTTTACGGATTCTTACACCCCCATAGCAATAATGCTTCCTGCAGGTAAAGCCAAAAAATTCAATAGAATGATGAAAAGAATTATAAAGAGAATTGATAAAGAGCTTTTCACCCTCTTTGAAAGAGACTCTTTTTTGGAAAAAGTGAATATAATCAGAAGAGAAGCAATGGAACAAAAAGAAGCAATCATCAGGGAAGGAGAGGATAGGATAGCAAAATTGGGTTTTAGGGTCGAAAAAACGGGAAAAGGAATATTTCCGGTACCTGTAAAAAATGGAAAAGACCTTGATGAGAAAGAGTTTAACTCTCTTTCTGAAAAAGAAAGAGAGCAAATTCTTAAAAAAAGAGAGAGAGCAAATGATGAAATAGAAAACATACTACGAAATCTCGGGAAAATAGACTTTGAACAATCGGAAAAAGAGAACGAACTTATGGAAAAAGCTGTAAAAAATTTTGTGAACCATCTTTTTGAAGATATTGACAGAGGATTTAAGCGATATAAAAAACTCCCCGCTTTACTAGATAAAATGAAAGAAAGTATTGTGGAAAACTACACTATCTTCAGCCCCAAATTCCAAAAAGAAAATCCTGAAATAAAGGAAAACTTCACACAAAGATTTTTTCTTAATATAGTAGTAGACAATTCATTAACAATAGGCTCGCCGGTTATAATAGAAGATAACCCCATTTACAAAAACCTCATCGGGAGAATAGAGAGAGAATCAATAATGGGGAACCTTATTACAGACTTCTCCTTAATAATGGCTGGCTCTCTCTTAAAAGCCAATGGAGGATATATAATAATAGACGCAGAGGAACTTTTATCTCACCCCTTTTCTTACAAAGCATTAAAAAGAGCACTTCAAACCAATTTTCTTCAGATAGAAGACCTGGAAAACACCGTAAGTTTTACGGCAATAAAAAGCTTAAGACCTGAGCCTGTGCCATTGTCTTTAAAAGTAATATTGATTGGCGATCCAATTACTTATTATGAGCTTCTATTTTTAGATAAAGAATTTTTAGAGATTTTTAAAATCAAAGCTGAATTTGATTTAACAATGGAATTAAATAAAAAAAATGTTAATGATTTTGCAAGTTTTGTTTCTATGATAGTAAAAAAGGATAAACTAAATGAAGTCAAAAAAGATGGGATAATAGCACTTCTTGAACATGCTTCAAGAGTTGCGGGTGAAAAGGAAAAAATCACAACTAACTTCGGATTAATTTCATCTATTCTGAAAGAATCCGATTATTATTCAAAAATAAAAGGGAAAAACAGAATAGAAAGAGAGGATATAAAAAAAGCAATAGAAAAGATGGAAGAGCGTGTTTCCCTTGTCAAGAAAAAACAACTTGAGATGATAAAAAAAGATAAATTCTTCATCTCAACATCAGGAAAAGAAATAGGAATTATTAATGGCCTTACTGTAATAAACCCGGGTGATATTGAATTTGGAATGCCCGTAAGAATAAGTGCAAGTGTTGGAATGGGAAAGGATGGAATTGTAAATATAGAAAGAGAGGCAGAACTTTCCGGAGCAATTCATACAAAGGGAGTATTAATTCTTTCAGGATATATGTGTGAAAAAATCGGGAAAGAAACACCTTTAAATTTTACTGCTAAAATAGTTTTTGAACAAACTTATTCTGAAATAGATGGAGACTCTGCCTCAGCAGCAGAGCTTATTGCCTTACTATCAGCACTTTCGGAAATTCCAATAAAACAAAATTATGCAATAACAGGTTCAATAAATCAGAAAGGGAAAATCCAGCCAATAGGAGGAGTTAATCAAAAAATTGAAGGCTTTTTTGAAATATGCAAAACAAGAGGTTTTAAGGAGAAAAACGGGGTTTTAATCCCCAGGAGTAATGTAAATGAATTAAATCTAAAAGACGAGGTTATAAAAGCTGTAGAAAAAGGTGATTTTGAGATTATAGCTATTGAAAATATAGAGGAAGCACTATCTTTCTTCCTTGATAAAACCCCTGAAGAAATTTTTGAAAAAGTTAGAGAAAAATTAGAATTTTTCACAAAAAACGTAGACGGTAAAGATGAAAAATAATACTCATGATATTTTAATTAAAGAAGCAGGCTTCTTTTGAGTGGCTGTTATTATTTTAAAACCTCTTTTCCCAATGATTTTGCTCACTGTTTTAAAAGCAAGTTCATAGGTATTTGAGTTTTCGGAAATATGTGAAAGAATAAGATAATTTAATTTTTCACTAACATGAAGATTTAAAAGCCTTCCTGAATCACAATTAGAAAAATGTCCAGTATGACTTCTTATTCTCTGTTTCAGACTCTCTGGATATCGCCCCTCTTCAAGCATTCTCTCATCATAGTTTGACTCCAAAAATAGAACCTTACTTTCTGAAATAGCTTTTATTATTTCTTTATTTGGAAAGCCAAAATCAGTTATTATACTTACTATTCCATCATCGGTTTTCACTTTAAAAAACACAGGCTCAACAGCATCATGGAGTTTTAAAGGAAGCTCCACTTCAAAACATTTAAATTTCAATGTGCTATTAGAATCAAAAAAAACAAAAGATTCCGCAGGCATTGAATCTTTTATTACTCTGTACGTTTTTAAAGAAATGAAAATAGGAATATCAGGATAATATTTTACAAATGTTTTTAATCCACTTATGTGATCACTATGCTCATGGCTTATAAAAATGGCTTTAACATCCGAAATACTTATCCCAAACTCTTCAAGATTCTCCTTTAATCTTTTTACATTTATGCCTAAATCAAAAATAAAGACACCTTCCTCATTCTTTACAAAATAGGAATTCCCACTTGAACCACTTGCAAGGGAGGCTGTCTCTAACATATAACTAAAAACTTCTCTTTACTATAAAATCAACCAAAGCTAAAAGGCTATCTTTATAAACAGAAGGAGGAATTTTGTCTATGCGGCCTCTCGTCTGTTTCATCATCTCAAGAGCTTTTTCCTTAGCATATTTCAACCCCCCAAGTTCTACTACTCCATCCCTTATCTCATACAAAAGGGTATCATTACTAACATCTGAAAAAAACTTTTCCACTTTTTCTTTTAAATCATAGCTTTTCTTCATTGCATAAATTATCGGAAGCGTTAATGTTTTTTCTCTTAAATCATTCATCACAGGTTTTCCTACTTTTTTTACTTCAGAGGTATAATCAAGGATATCATCAATAATCTGAAAGCTAAGACCAATAAGAGAACTCATACCCTTTATTGCTTCACAATCATTCTCTTTTTTATTTGTAAGTAAACATGCTATTTCCCCAACAAGTTCAAAAAGGGAAGCTGTTTTGTTCTTTATAATCTTCATATATTCATCTTCAGTAAGAGATACATTCCCTGCATTCAGCCCTTCTTCTATCTCTCCTATTAACAAATTTTCATTTTTTTCAACAAGAATATCTAAAATTTCAAATTTCCTCTTTTCCACAGCAAGTTTATTTGAGAAAAGGAACAAAAGATCACCCAAAAGTACTGCTATATTGTTCCCATAAAGTGCATTGAAAGTGGATTCTCCTCTTCTCTTCAAAGAATGATCTATAATATCATCGTGAACAAGACTCGCATTGTGCAAAAGTTCTACAATAATACCATAATCAACTATGTCGTTCTCTCTATACCCAAGAGCCCTTGCTAATAAAAACAAAAAAATAGGCCTTAATTTTTTACCTTTATTTAAAAAAGTACCTGTAAATTTTTCATTAAAGACATTTTCCCTTAAAATAGAATTAATTCTTTTCTCAAGAGTTTTTAGCTCACTTTTTACAGGAGCTACTATTTTCTCTAATTGATTCACTATTTACCAACAACTTCCTTAAGAGTTTTTCCAATAACTGCAGGGCTTTCAGCTACTTTTACACCTGCTTCTTCAAGAGCTTTAATTTTTCCTTCAGCAGTTCCTTTTCCTCCCATTATTATAGCTCCTGCATGCCCCATTCTTTTCCCCGGAGGTGCAGTCCTTCCAGCAATAAATGAAACAACGGGTTTTTTAAAATAATTTTTAATATACTCTGCTGCAGTTTCCTCAGCTGTTCCTCCTATTTCACCTATCATAACAACAGCCTCTGTTTCATCATCTTCGTTAAACATTTTAAGGATATCCATAAAAGTAGAACCAATTATGGGGTCTCCTCCGATTCCAACCGCTGTACTTTGCCCCAAACCTAATTCGGTAAGCTGGTTGACAGCTTCATAGGTAAGAGTTCCTGATCGTGAGATAACTCCTATACTTCCCTCTTTAAAAATTCTGGCAGGCATTATTCCCATTTTGGCTTTACCCGGAGATATCAAACCAGGACAATTTGGACCTATCATAACAGCCCCTCTGCTTACCACATATCTTTTTGCTTTTATCATATCATTTGTGGGGATTCCTTCGGTTATGCAAACAATAAGCTTTACTCCAGCATCAGCAGCTTCTATAACAGCATCAGCAGCAAAGGGAGCCGGGACAAAAATAATTGAGGCATTTGCGCCCTCTTTTTCCACTGCCTCATGAACAGTATTGTAAACAGGTTTTTCAAGATGAGTCTGACCACCTTTTCCGGGAGTTACCCCTGCAACAACATTTGTGCCGTATTCCATCATTTGCTCTGCGTGAAAGCTTCCCTCTTTACCTGTAAATCCTTGAACCACAACTCTTGTATCTTTATCAAGTAAAATACTCATTGGTTTCCTCCTTCTGAAAGCTCAACTGCCTTTTCGGCAGCTTCACTTATTGTTTCAAAAGTGTAAAATTTAAAAGGTGCATTTTTAAGGATTTCCCTGCCCTCTTCCTGATTTGTTCCTACAAGCCTGATAACAACAGGTCTGTCAACCCCAACTTCTGATGCAGCCTTTACAACACCTTCAGCTATTCTATCACATCTAACTATTCCACCAAAAATATTTATCAAAACAACTTTTACATTTTTATCAGCAAGGAGAATCTTAAATGCATTTCTTACTGTCTCAACAGAGGCACCTCCTCCGACATCAAGAAAGTTTGCAGGCATTCCGCCATAATATTTAATGATATCCATTGTAGCCATTGCAAGTCCAGCTCCGTTAACCATACATCCAACACTTCCGTCAAGTTTTATATAGTTCAAATTATACTTACGCGCTTCAATTTCAAGTTTATCCTCTTCTGAATCATCCTTAAGTTCGGCAACATCCTTGTGCCTGTAAAGTGCATTATCATCAAAATTAATTTTAGCATCTAATGCTATAATATTCCCTTCTTTTGTTAAAATTAAAGGATTTATCTCTGTTAAAGATGCATCAAGCTCCACGTGAAGCTTAAAAAGATTGAGAAAAAGTTTCACAGCCTGCTTAAAAGCATCTCCGCTCAAACCAAGATTAAAGGCAAGCTGTCTCGCCTGAAAAGGAAAAAGTTCCAGATAATCCACATATACTTTAAAGAGTGCATCCGGATGTTCTTTGGCGACTTCTTCAATTTCCATTCCGCCAAAGGGAGAAACCATAAAGATGTACTTTTCAGCTGCTCTGTCAAGAACTATCCCAACATAAAACTCTTTCTCAATATTTGCAGCTTCCTCTATTAAGATTTTTTTAACCTCCACACCTTCGGGCCCTGTCTGATGGGTATAAAGTTTTTTACCCAAAATATTCTTTGCAACTTCAACAGCTTCGTCAGTAGATTTTGCAAGTTTCACTCCGCCGGCTTTCCCTCTTCCACCTGCAAGAACCTGTGCTTTTACAACAACTTTTCCACCCAGCTCCTTGGCAAAAGTCTTAACACCATCAATTTTGTCAGTAACTTTACCATTGGGAGTAGGTATACCATACCTTCTTAAAAATCCTTTTGCTTGATATTCGTGGACTTTCATTATTGCTCCTTATAGTTTATATAAAAAAATTGCCGAAGGTGGGACTCGAACCCACACGGGGCGAACCCCATCGGATTTTGAGTCCGACGCGTCTCCCAATTCCACCACTTCGGCAAAAACACAATATCTTAATCAAATTATTTTAAGTTGTCAAGAAGGAGTTATATAAAACCGACACCTATAAACCTATTTCAACCTTTTAAACACAGATATTATTATATTCACTCTTGGAATTTGCTCTACATATTCTTTATAAGATTCTCCGAATTTTTTTATATTCTTTCTATCCTCCTCAAAAATTGCCACAATCATAAATACAGTTAAAATTATCGCTAAAAAAAGAGCAATAAAAGAATAACCCAAAACCAACAATCCCCATATAAATATAATATGCCCTAAAAATTCAGGATGGCGGATCAAAGAATAAATTCCCTCTTTTGAAAAATTACCATTATTACTACTCTTTTTTCTTAAATAAGATGAGTATATGATAAAAAGAAGGCCGAAAACAGCAAGCCCCAGACCAATCCATGAATACCAAGAATGATTACAAAATAAAAAAGAGCGTAATGAGAAATATATTAAAAGAATGTACAACATAAAAAATAAAAGATGAAACAACTTATGGATAAGATCTCTTCTGTCTTTCATCGTAACACTTTTTAACAGGAAATTATAATATATATTCACCACCTTGAAAATAACCTTATTTGATAATAAAATCTTTTATGCTGAAAAAGAAGATATTGGTTAACGGAAAAGAAAAAAGAGTTGATAGTGTTCTAAGCTCTTCGCTTGATGGAATAAGTAGGTCAGAGATAAAAAAAAATATATTAAGCGGAAATCTTAAAGTAAATGGGGAAAGAATAAAAAAGCCAAGCTATAAAGTAAAAGAGGGGGACAAAATAGAGATAATAATAGAGGATAAACCTGAAACAGAGATAATACCTCAGGATATCCCACTGAAAATAGTTTACGAAGATGAGCATATAATGATAGTGAACAAAAAAAGTGGTGTGGTTGTGCATCCGGGAGCGGGAAATTATGAAAACACCCTCGTAAATGCACTTCTTTCTTTAAGACCAGAAATTTCCGAGGTAGGAAGTGAAAAAAGACCGGGAATTGTACACAGGCTTGATAAGGATACTTCAGGGCTTATACTTATTGCAAAAACAAATAAAGTCTACCTTGAGCTTCAAAAACAGTTTGCAGAAAGAATAATTGAGAAAAGCTATGTTTTAATTGTAAAGGGCAGTTTTGACAAAAGAGCCGGAAAAATAGAATTTCCCATAGGAAGAAGCATAAAAAACAGAAAAAAGATATCATCAAAAACACAAAAGCCAAGAGATGCCCTTACTTATTATAAAGTAAGAATCCAGAAAAAGGGGTTTGCTTTAGTTGAGGCATTTCCTAAAACCGGAAGAACCCATCAAATAAGGGTTCACTTTTCGGAATCGGGAAAACCTATAATAGGGGACCCTCTCTACGGAAGCGCAAAAAAATACTTTCCGAGGCTCGCTCTTCATTCAAGAAAAATAGTATTCTTTCACCCGGTAAAAAAGCACTTTTTCTGTGTAAAAACTCCTATTCCAAAAGAATTTCTTTCTTTTTTCAAAAAACTTTAAAGAACATTTTTGAATAAGAATCGTTATTATCATATATATTAACAAAGGAGAGAAGATGAAAACATTTGGGAATATTATCTGGTTTGTATTCGGAGGTGTTTTTTTATTTTTGCATTACCTTATAGCAGGGATTCTTATGTGTCTTACAATCATAGGAATTCCTTTCGGAATACAGATTCTTAAAATGGCCCACCTTGCACTCTGGCCATTCGGAAAGGAAGTGATAAATATTGATTCAGGCTCAGGCTGTTTATCTTTTCTTATGAATATTATATGGATTCTGTTGGGAGGAATATGGCTTGCACTTCACCATCTTTTCTGGGGAGTGCTCTTTTCAATTACAATTATAGGAATTCCCTTTGGAATACAACATTTTAAAATGGCAAAGCTTGCCCTTTTACCTTTCGGAAAGGGTATAGCATCATAAATTAATTATTTCTTTTCCTCCCCTTTGCCTTATCAACAAGAGGTCTTCTCCCCCTTTTGTGTTTTGAAAAGTATCTCAATATGACCTCCGCCTCTTCAAATGGAACTGTTAAAAATGAAAAATTGTCAAAAACTTTTATGTCTCTTATATTTAAACTTTCAAGCCCCGTCTTTTTCATAATAAATTCAACCAATTTTTTTTCATCAAAATCCGAAGATTTTCCTTTAGCAATAAAAAGCCTTGTTTTGCCGTGTTTGTTTATTGAAACCTTGCCGATTTTTCCATAGCTTTTTTCATCAAATTCCCCGTTAAAGGAATACTTAAGAAGAGAAGCTATTAAATTTTTAGGTTCGCCCTCGCTTAAAAGAGTTTCAGCAATCTCCAAATATTTTTTATGCTCTCCTTCATCTATTATTGAAGTAAGCTCTGATTTTAATCTTTCGATTTTTGCATTTATTATTTCCGAAACTTCAGGAAGCTTTTCTTTCCTTATTTTTGATTTTGAAACTTTTTTAATATAAACAAGCCTTCTGTACTCAGAAGGCGTTACAAAAGTAATTGCGGTCCCCTCTTTTCCGGCTCTTCCTGTTCTCCCTATTCTGTGAACATAAAAGTTAGGATCTTCAGGTAAAGAATAATTGATAACATGAGTAAGATTGCTAATATCAAGCCCCCTTGCGGCAACATCCGTAGCTACTAAGATATTTATTCGATTCTTTTTAAATTTGTTCAAAATTCTTTCTCTATGATGCTGAGAGATATCTCCGTGAAGAGCCTCAGCTTCATAACCTCTGTCAATTAACCTGTTGGCAACTTCTTCTACTTTAACTTTGGTTCTGCAAAACACGAGCCCGTAAAACTCAGGCTCAACATCAATAATCCTGCAGAGAGCCTCAAACTTATCTGATTCATTAACTTCAAAATAGATTTGATCCGTAAGATCAGTTGCAAGATGCTCTTTTGAAACTTTCACAAACTCATAATTCCTCATGTACTTTTTTACAATATTTAAAATCTTATCCGGCATTGTAGCGGAAAATAGCCAGATTCTTTTATCATCATTCGTATGACTTAGAATCTCCTCTATATCCTCCAAAAAACCCATATTAAGCATCTCATCGGCTTCATCCAAAATAAAGTAAGAGAGATTATCTATTCTTAAAGTGCCCCTTTGAAGATGATCCATAATTCTTCCTGGTGTTCCAACAACTATTTGAACGCCTTTCTTAAGCTTTCTAAGCTGAAGCTCAATTGACTGTCCCCCGTAAATAGGTGCAATGCTTAATCTTTTTCTATTCTTTAAAAAATTAATTTCCTCTGCAACCTGAATCGCAAGCTCCCTTGTTGGAGTCAAAATTAAAGCCTGAACATTTTTGTTTTTACAGGATATTTTTTCAATAAGCGGAAGCCCGAATGCAGCGGTTTTCCCTGTTCCTGTCTGTGCCTGTCCTATAACATCCTTTTCCTGTTTCAGCAAAAGAGGGATTATTTTCTCCTGTATAGGAGTGGGCTCCTCATACCCTTTCCTTCTTAAAGATTCTATCGTATTTGGTGATAGCCCCAGATTTTTGAATTTTTCCATTTCTTTCCTTTTTGATATCATTGTCCAAAAAAGTGATTTTACTTCCTCAAAACCTTTATATCAGAATTTAAATATTAAAGATTGTATCATGAATGCTGAATAAAAGCAAAAAAGCTTTTTTTCGCCCAAAAACTCGAATAAAAGGTAATTGACAAAATTATAACAATTTGATATATTTAAATATATAGATATATAAGAAGGTGAAGAGAATGAGAGAATTGGAAAAAATTTTTAAAGCACTTTCTGAGATGGGGAGACTAAGAATATTAAACCTGTTCTTTTATACAGATAAACTTTATCCATGTGAAATTGAGAGTATTCTTAATATGTCACAAACGAGAATTTCAAGAAATTTAAATATTTTACTTGATGCCAGCTTTCTCAAACAAAAAAGGGAGGGTAAATATGTAAGTTACTTTCTTAGCGACAATCTTAATGAAGGATTGGCTAATTTTCTAAAAGGAAGACTGAAAGATTTTGAGCAAATAAAAACAGATTATGAAAAACTTAAATCTTTTAAAACAAAAAAAACCAATATAATTTGTAAAAATGATAAATAGAAAAAGAAGAAATCATTGCTATTGTTGGTGGGTCGGAAGTTGATTTTATTCTTCTTGTAACATGGATTTTCAAATATTGTATCCCCTTTATAATAAATTTAATAAATAAATTTTTGCAGGAGGTTTAAAATGGGAAAATTTGATAAATGGCATGGAATCAACAGAAAGGAGATTCCGTGGTTTCCTAAGATAAATTATGACAAATGTATAGGATGCAACCTTTGTTTTGTATCTTGCGGCAGAATGGTGTTCGGTCTTGATAAAGAAAAAGGAAAGCCCGCTGTAGATAATCCTTACAACTGTCTTGTAGGGTGTTCAACCTGTGCAACAATTTGTCCGGTTGATGCGATTAATTTTCCGGACCCATCATTAATAAAAAAAATTGAGAAAGAGAAAAAAGTTCTAAAAATCATAAGAAAAAAAGTACAGCCAAAAATGAGTCAGATTGAGCTTGCAAAAGCAAGAGCGTTAGCAGAAACATTAATTTCAAAAAATAAAACCTCGGTTGATTTTGAAGCAACCGGTCATTTTTTAGAAAAAGAAGTAATGATAAAGATCCTCAAAAAGCTAAAAGACAAACCCTGTGATATCGTAAACATGAATATTGATACCCCCTCTGTTAAAGCTTGTATGAACGAAAAAGCCCCTTCTGTTTTAAAATTCACTCTCCTTTCAACCCAGTATGAAGATGTCTCAGAATGCAAAGAATTAGTTAAAGAAACTTTGATAGAAAACAATTGTGTTATCACATCTGAAAGTTAAAAAACATGGACATCCTTCTTAAGGGATGCCCAAAAAAGATAAGAAACTTAAAAAGAAAAGGCTAAAAGTAGAAAGCCAAAATAACTTACTTAACTAATGTTCAAATCTTTAATATTGAGATTGAATTTGTGTAAGTGTTAGAAAGTATGAAATAATATCTAAACAAAAAATTTAAAATAAGTTTAATCTTTAATAATAGATGATATTTTTCCTATTATTTCTTCAGAGACCTTTTTGTTATAATAAATAACAGGAGCTCTAAAAGCAGGAGTTTTTTCACCGTTTGAATTTATAGGAATTAAAAGCTCATACTTATCTGAAAAATCCTTCCAATCTATTAATAGAGGGAGATCATTTTCCTGATTATCACACCCCTCAAGAGTTTCACAGTATATTAAATTATCAGGATTTGGCAATATTTTTTCGACAATCTCTTTATAAAGATAAGTTTTAACGGGAACTTCATTTAATTTTTCTTCCGGAATTGCAACCTTCTCACGATAAACCAAGGTGTATCCGTTTTTAAGCCTTCTTTTTAAAATATTAGCATTAATTTCATCAGAGTAAGCCTCTCTTCCTATAAGTGCCACATCAATCATCTTGTTTAAAAGAGCTCTCATAACAATTGCAGCACCGGGATAAGTAATGATCTCTATCCCTTTAACCTCCTTTTCTATTATTTCAGCATAATGTGCCATTGTAGGACAAAAACCTAATTTAATATTCTTTCTCATCATTTCCTCCATCTTATTATTAGTAGTACTTGGGGTCTCGCTTTTCTTCAATTGTTTCTATCTAAAAGAATACACTCTTTTGCCTATGTTTCAGAACTTAATGTTCTTTGAAATAGAGATTCGGTTGCTTTGATGTTTTTAATTTTATGAATTACAGATTTGTCTATCTGTAATGTAACCCTTATGAAATTAAAAACCTTAAACACTGCGATGTTAATGACTAATATTTTACGAGGCTTGCAAACAAATAGCTTTTCAAACTTGTTCCGAATAAAAAAGAGTCTTCCTAAATAAATAAAACAAGCTATGACTTTATATTTTTCAACTTGTAAATTCACTATATTCCTCTTTTAAAATTTTAAATTTGAAATATTTCTATAATACACATACAAAAAATATAAGATTATATGAGATTATTATTTACTTCTATTATTAAAGGAGTAAGGTTTTAATAGGCTATATGTTATTTGTTCTTAGATTTATCTTTAAGGTTTTTAAAAGTAGGTTTCTCGGTTAAAAAAGTACCTACATCTTGGATTGTTTTAAGAAATTTAGGGATGTTTTCAATCTCCGGCTCAATCCCTAAAAACCTATAAAAATCTATTATTAATTTATCAAGTCCCTCTTTGTTAAGTTGATATTTTACTTTCACTCCATCTTTTTTCCTATCAGCGAGATGTTCTCTTTCGAGTATTTTCAAATGATGTGATGCCAAAGGGCTTGTTATTCCAATTCTTTCAGCTATTTTAGATACAGATATACCTTCTTTTGCTATAACCTTTAATATCTTTAATCTTATAGGATCCCCTAAGCTTTTATAAATTCTTACGAAAGACCTTATCTCCCTTTCCATCTTCATTCCTATTGAAATTGGAGAGGGAGGCTCTCCCTCTCCAATTTCGAATATTAGATTTTAAGATTCTACCACATTAGAACCTTTTTGTAGAGCAGCAATAAGAGCGATTATTAGAACGATTACACCAACAATTAAATCATTCCAGTGATTACCACTTTTTGTTCCTACAATAGATGGAATAAAGGCAGAAATAATAAGCCAGATTCCAGCTATGACATTTATCCAGCAAATTCCCTTTTTCTTTGCTGTTGCTAAATAAGCAAGGATTGCTACAACCACTCCAACAATTAGACCATTCCACAAACTTGTACTTTTTGATGTTGTAATGGAAGGGATAAAAGCTGCAACAACCAGCCAAATACCTAAAATAAAATTAATCCAAATTGCCCACATTTGAGCACCTCCTTTTATAATTTCATTAACTTATTAAATAGTTTTATATAATTAAATAATTTTATTATTAAATAATTATTTAATTATATAATATATAAATATAATGCATTTTCCCCCTCTTGTCAAAAGGTTTTATCAACTTTTTTAAAAGATTATTATTCTGAATAAAAAACATCTATATCTTTTTTTGATGAAAAACGAAAATATACTCATTGCATAGCTAATCTCAAAGAATTCTGAAGAGCCTAAATTTTATACTATCTTCTAATCATCTGACTTTCAAAGACAAAAGTGAAATTATTGCTAATATTATGGCAACTATCCAGATTCTTATCACAGCTTTTGGCTCGGCTATCCCTTCATGGGTTAAGGTATGATGAATCGGAGCTCTGTAAATCATTCGTCTGCCCAACCTGTCTCCTATCTTTTCCTGTAAAAGAGATGTAAAAATCTCAACTATAAAAACCCCTCCGCTTATGATAAAAAGCATTTCCTGTTTTGTGAAAAATAGCATAAGGGCAATCACACTACCAATTGCAAGTGAACCCGTATCTCCCATAAAAATTTCAGCAGGATAGCTATTGTACCAGAGAAAACCCAAAATAGCTCCTATCAAAGCCGCACCAAATACAGTCACCTCCTCCACACCCATTATATATGGAAAAAGATAGTGGGAAGATGCAAGGGAATTACCTATAATATATGCGAAAACTATGTAAACTCCTATTGTGAGAACAGAAACCCCACTCAAAAGACCATCCATACCATCCGTCATATTAACAGAATTTATAACGGAAAACATTACAAATATTATAAAAAGTACAAATCCGATTTCACCCAAATCAAGCACAGGATTTTTATAAAAGGGGATATAAATAAGTGTTTTTAATTTTTGTGAGATAGGACAAAGAGGTGAGATATAATAAAAGGAAAAGGGTACTATGTATGCAAGCATAAGAATAGTTTTCCCAAGCTGGCTTAAACCCGAAAGGGATGATTTGAATCTTGATTTCTGGAAATCATCTAAAAACCCTACAAATCCGAAATAAAGGAAAGCTGATATAAGCACAAGAAAAAACGAATTTGTAAAATCCCCCCACAAAACCAAAGATAACAGAGTTGAAGAAATAATTAAAGTCCCTCCAGCGGTTGGCGTTCCCCTTTTGGAATAAGCGTTTATGGAAAGAGTTTCTCCTGATGTGTCTCTGAACTTCTTTTTGTAAAGAAAAAGAATAAACTTAAACCCAAAAATCAAGCTGAAGAGCAATGCTGTTCCCATTGCCATTATAGCTCTGAATGTTATATAGTTCATTAATCTGAAAAAGCCGTAATTTATTCCGGCAATTTTTAAAAGAGCAATTAATAATTCTATCATTCCTTTATCCCTTCCAATTTTTTAACGACTCTCATATATTTTTCCCTAACCCTGAATTCAGGTTTAAACTCCGATGTGGTAATAAGCATCTGTCTTAAAAAGTTCTTAACCTTATTTTTATCTTTGAATTTTCCGATATTAAGCCCGCATTCAATACTTTCCAAAAGAGCTTCCCTGATTCTTATATTCCTTGAAGTAAGATTATACTTGTTAAGTGCAAAAAATTCATCTTCATTCAGGAAAAGAGCAGATGCTTTTATAGCCTCCGCTTTCACTTCAAAGCTTTCAAATTTTTTCATTAATCTTTCAAGAATTTTTTCTTTTATTTCATCCTCATTACTCATATCATCATAAAATTTTCTATAAAGAGAAATTGCTCCCCTTCTAACTTCATAATAAGAATCATCAATACCTTTTAATATCAATTCCTTAAAAAAAGAAAAATACTTATCAGCTTTTTTGAGCCCTATTAAAGTATTTCTTTTTAAAAACCCCTTAAAATTGGTAAAATTTTCATAGAGCCAAGGGTAAAGATCCTCTCTTCTTAAACTTCCTATTAATTTTACCGCTCTGTTCACAATAAGATAATTTTCTGATCTCATGTACTCTTCTATTTTATTATTGTAGAGCTTAGCATAAAGATTATTCAAGCCTTTTTCCTTGATATTTTTGTCAAGATACAGAATAAGGCTGTCAAATTGCCTTGTAAATTTTACAAACTTTGGTTCAACAATCTCAAAAATATAATTTATCTCTTTTTCTTCAAAAACAGCTTCAACAGTATCAGCAATAATCTTGTCTGATTCTTTTATTGAAAACTGTTTTATATTTTTTTCAAGAAGTGATAATTTTTCTTTGCTCTTTTCAAGAGAGCTTATGGTCTTTACAAACTCACCACAATCTATGTAATCAATTTCACTCTTAAAATCAATTTTTTCAAATATTATCTCGGCTGCTTCTTTTTCCACCAAATTTATTGCATTCAACTCCTGATGATCTCCCGGAAGCCCTCTTTTCGGAATAAGAACGGAAGCTTTCCCAAGAGCGGAAATCTCCGAAATAGCCCCTGCTCCTGCTCTGCTTATTATTAAATCAGCAGCTTTTTGATAATCAACAATATTGTGAATAAATCTCTCCCCCTTATAATAAAAACCATTTTCCTCTTTCACTTCAAATTTTTTTTCATCAAAAAGTCCACCAAGCTCCTTTTTTAGAATCTCTTTTGTATCCTCATAAGAATCATAATAATCATAAGAGGCAAGACCCAATGAATGAACTATGTGATAATTTTCATTTTCCATAAGTTTTTTCATTGAAAAAGCTGTAACTCTGTTTATGCTTCTTGCCCCGAGGGAGCCTCCCGTAATTAAAATAAAGAATTTATTCTCAGGGATGCCTAACTTTCTCCTTATTACAAATTTATTATAATCTTTGTAATAATCATCCCTCAAAGGATAACCTGCGAGAACACAGCGGTTACTCCAGATAAAATAAGATGTTTCACGATAATTAACAAAAACAACATTAGCCATTAAAGATGTAAGTTTATTTAAAAGTCCGGGAACAAAGTTTTGCTCTTCAATTATTATTTTTATTTTAAAAAATGGCTTTAACAAAAATGCACCAAAAACCACAGGGGCTGAAACATATCCTCCAGTTGCAACAACAATGTGCGGTTTGAATTTGATGATTTTAATTATCGCCTCAAGAGTCCCTTTAAAAAGCTTAAGCAATACTTTAAACTTATTTCCTGAAAAAGGAGAAGAAGTTATAAACTCAAGCCTTATACCCTTTCGAGGGACTATTACTTCCTCAGCTCTTCCCCTTATCCCAAGATATAAAACATCTCCTACAAAATCTCTCTTTTTTAAGATTTCATATATTGAAAGTGAAGGGTAAACATGACCACCCGTTCCACCACCTGTAAGAATAACCTTTTTTTTCTTCGAATACCTTTTCCGCCAGAATCCGTAAACAATTATTCCGTAAATAGAGAAAGATATTAAAAAGGCTAATCCAAGCAAAAAGAGCATACTCCAAAGGCTTTTTACCTTAGAAGTGAAGAGTTTAAAAATCCACAAGGAAGGAATATAGAAAAAAGAAGCAAAGATAAGTTTCCCAATAGTACTTAAAACTCTTCTGTATTCAATTTTTATCCCATACTTTGAAAGATAAAAAAATAGTATTAAAGACTGAACTATCAATGCGATTGCAGTCGCAAGAGCAATCCCACCCTGTTTTAAAGGAGTTCTGTAAAGGATAAAATCAAGGAAAATATTAATTCCACCAGCCCAAAAGGATGCATAAAGAGGAAGTTTGTTATCCTCAAGAGAAGAGTAAACTCTTGTGAAAAGAGCTATAAATCCGCTTGGCAAAAGTGATAAGGAATAATAAAAAAGAGCAAGAGAGGTTTCCGAGACAGCAGTATTCCCAAACATTCCTCTTTTGTAAAAAAGAGCTACTATTTCTTTTGAAAAAAAGAGAATAAAAAGGGTTACAGGGAACAAAATTATAAGATTCAAATCAATACCAAAACCAATTATATCTTTAAATCCTTTCTTATCCTTTTTCCCTCTCATCTTGGAAAGCTCTGGAGCAATGCTTCGTGAAAGTGAAAGGGATAAAATTGAAAACGGAAGATTTATTATTCTGAAACTATACCAGAGTGATGATATTGCTCCTGCGCCTATAAGAGATGCCACTACCCTATCAACCACTTGTACACTCTTAGTAATAATAGAGGATAAAAGCACCTTTCCAGCTTCAACAAAGGATTTTCCTACTCTTACACTCTCTTTTCTTTCTATTTTTTTGTCAATTTCTTTTTTTATCTTAAAAAGAGCTGGTATTTGATAAATAATAAATCCCAGAGCGCCTAACAAATAGGCATAAACCATCGTTTTTATTCCAATTTTACCATGAAAAATTATCATAAAAATTATAACTAAAAGATTCATAATACCGGGAGCAGTACTGTAAATTATACTTTTTCCGCTAAAAAGAAGGATAGCGCCTAAAAATGTGGACACTGCAATTAACACCAAAAAAGGAGCTATTATTTTAGCAAGGGAAACAGTAAGAAGAAAAGTCTGATGATCCATCCCCGGAGCAAGGAGCTTAATAAGAGGAGGCATAAAAATATAAAGTATGGCCAAAAGTATTAAAGAGATTAAAAGTGTAATTAAAAATGCTTTGATTAAAAATCTTTTAGCTCTCACTTCTTTGCTTTCGCTGAGAAGCCTTTTAAAAGGAGGAAGAAAAGCTCTTTCAAACATCTCCTCTCCCAAAACTCTTCTGAAAAGGTTTGGGACCGAGAAGGCAATTATAAAAGCATCATAGAGCTTTCCACTACCAAAGTAAGTTGCAGCAAGAATTTCCCTTACAAAACCAAGTAGTCTTGTTAAAAGAGTACCTCCTGAAATAAAAAGAGAGCTTTTAATTATGGACTTAAAACTTTTCATTATTTAGATATCTTACCATAATAATTAAAAGTGTAAAACATTTTTTTAAGCTTTCACAAAGCCGACCAGCTCTCAGCTGTTCCAGCAAAATATTAGTTATCTGTTTCTTGATATTTCTTTGCATTCCTTTTCTTTCTATTGCATACAGCATACAATCCTGTAAACCTTTTTGGGACAACAGAGCAGAACAATTTCGCTGCTCAGCTGGAACGGCTGGTCTGCTGTTCAGCTTTATGAAGATTAAAGCAATTTTTCAATGATCTTTGATATATTCTCTTCCGTTCTCTCTTTTTCAGATAATCTTTTGTATATATTACCGTTTTTATCAATTAAAAACACTTTTGGGACAGCATCAATATAACCGTATTCATCAGATATTGTCGGAGCACTCCAACCAAACAAATATTTGTGTCCTTTTGAAAGCTTAGCTGCTCTTTCTGGGCCACCTTCTCTAAAATACCCTCCAACTTTATCCATTGAAAGTGCAATCACAACAAGCCCTTTATCTTTATACTTTTTGTAAATTTTATCAAGCATAAAAAGACTCTTTCGACTCTCAGGGCACCATGATACCCAGAACTCAAGAAGCACTACTTTACCTTTAAAATCATGCAATTTTATAAGCCCGATCGGTATTTTCAACGCATAAAAATCAAAAGCCTTTCCTTTTCTTCCCTCAAGCTCTTTGAATTTTTCAGCATACCAGTGATGTTTAGCATACTTATAATTATTCTCAAAACTCTTTTGTTTGGGGAACTCTTTCGAAATTTTACCATATATTTCCATAGCAGCTTTAAAGTATTTGGCAGCATTCTCACTATCCCCTTTTTTTTCATATTTGATAGCCTCCATAAGCTGAATGTATCCTGGCATCTCTATACAGTGTTTATAATTTTGAACATGGTTAGGATTATCTGGCTTTTTTGCCATTAATTCCTTAAAGATTTTTGCTGCCTTATCATAAAGCTCAAAAGCTTCTTTGAAATTTCCACCACCCGCAATTGTTTTAGCCTTATGAGCAAGAGAAAGACCCTCTCTTTCTCTCTCATTAACAGAAGCAGCTAAACAAAATGAGAACAAAAAAAGTGTTAAAAACAAAAAATTTAATATTTTTTTCATCTCCACTCTCCTTTTATTCTCTTCAATTATCTTTTAATGCAAATTCAAAGGTTTTTTTGATATGAATATTTGTTGAATCAAAAACAGAAATCGGGGATATTTCTTGAGAGATAATTGAAAGAAGTTCAGTACACCCAAGTATAACTCCATCAGCCCCCTCTTTTTTTAATTTTTTTATGATATTCAAAAGCACTTTTTTCGATTTATCATTTATTATATCCTTGGTAAGCTCCTCAAAAATTATTCTGTCAATTGTATTCCTATCTTTTTTTTCAGGGACTATAATCTCAGCATTGGTTTTCTCTTTAAGCCCGTGAATATAAAATTTTTCTTCCATTATAAATCTTGTCCCGAAAAGTGCCACTTTTTTCCCCCCTCTTCTATTAATCTCATCTCCGACAGCATCAATTATGCTTAAAAATGGTATCTCCACTCTCATTTTCAAATAAGGCAAAATTTTATGAATCGTATTTGAAGCTATTATTAAAAAATCCGCTCCAGCCCTTTCAAGATTTACTGCTGCAAGCGAAACCAATTTTTCTATACTATCCCAATCATTGAGTCTCTGAAAATTTTCCACATCTTTAAAGTTAAGTGAGTAAATAATAATGTCAATTGTGCTAAAACCATCGCCATACTTTTCTGAAAGTGCATTAAGCCCCCTATAATACTCTATTGTCGATTGCCAGCTCATACCACCTATAATTCCAACTCTTTTCATATTTCAGTATTGCAAAAAAACAGAAAAAAATCAATATTTTAAATCCCATAAACAAACGAATATCTCTATTAATAATTTTCTTAGAATTTTCCTTTGAATAAAAAATCTTTTATGATAGAATTTTTTATTTATTTGAAAAACTCCGAGTCGGCAAGGCTACGGCTAAATGCTATGCTTTCCGACCGATAGGGTAAAGCTGGAAACGGCCTTGCCTCCCAATTTTAGGAAAGGAGGATTTAATGAAAAAATTTTTAAGCATTTTAACAATTTTTTTGGTTTCACTTTCTCTTCTATTTTCAGCGGGAGGGAAGAGTATCACAATTTTTCATGCGGGTTCTCTCTCATATCCATTTAAAATTATTTCAAAAAAATTTACTGAAAAAACAGGAATTAAAGTTTACACGGAGTCCGGAGGTTCAAGAGGAATAATAAGAAGAGTAACAGAGCTCGGGAAAACTCCTGATATAGTGGCTTCAGCAGATTACAGGTTGATAAAAACAATGATGTTTCCAAAGTTTGCAGACTCTCTCTATGAATTTGCCACAAATGAAATAGTAATTACAATAAGTCCCGAATCAAAATGGATAGAGAAAATAAACAAAGATAATTGGTACAAAATAATCCAGAAAAAGGATTTTATGATAGGGCACTCGGATCCTGAGCTTGACCCTTGTGGCTACAGATCACTTATGGTTATGCAGCTTGCAGAAAAATATTACAATGAAAAGGGTTTTTATCAAAAAATGAGAAAAAAAATCGGCAATAAATGGATAAGGCCTAAATCAGTGGAGCTTCTTGCCCTTCTTGAAACAGGAGAGTTGGATGCTGCTTTTGAGTACAGCTCTGTTGCCCTTCAACACAAATTGCCTTTTGTACCTTTGCCTCAAAAGATAAATTTAAGCTCTCCTAAATACGAAAACTTTTACAAAACCGCAAAAGTGGAGCTTACTAAAAAAGGCGGTAAAAAGGTTACGATACATGGAAAATCCGTAGTTTACGGAATAAGTATTCTAAATAAAGCACCAAACAGGGAAAAAGCAGAAAAATTTGTTAAATTCCTTATTTCCAAAGAGGGACAGAAGTTATTAAGAAAAGCTTATCAAAACCCGCTTGTACCTGCAATTCTTTTAAAATACAAAGGAAAATAGAAAAAAGAATAAAAGAAAAGAGATATAAAAAAAGCAATTAAATATAAAAATAAAGAGAAGATAAGGACAAGAAATAAAAAGAGCAAAGAAAATAATGATATTTTAATAATAGAAGGTTTAAAAGCCTCAAAAAATAAAAGGGAAATATAATAGGAAGAGAGGATAATAAAAAGTAAAAGAGAGGAATAAGAATACAGCTTTTCTGATAATAATGAAAACAGTTTCATTGCTAAAAAGTAATTCAAAATAAAGCCACTCAAGAGAGAAAAAGAGAGAGTTCTTTTTCCTCTAATAAAAAATGGGAGAATAATAGGTATTATACCTAAGAACAAAAATAGTAATAAATAATATTTTTTAAATTTAAAAATTAATTCTTTTTTATTGTATACTTTACTAATATTATCTTCTGTCTCTACAATAATCATTCCATCATTCTTTAATGATTTTTTTAAAAGACAACAATATTTTTCTTTATATATACCTTCAAAATTCTGCAAATTAATATTAAATAAAATTAAATCAAACTTAACAGAGTCTTTCTTTAAAAATAAAAAAGCATTATCATTTAAAATTTTTACCCCGGCTTTTTTAAGATAAACTACAATGGAAGGATAATTATAAAGGATATTTTCTTTTAACCCTTTATCTTCAAATGAATAATAGATTTTGAAAAGCCCTGCAGAAAAAAAGATATCCACTATTTTAGGATTTTCTCCGATTATTAAAACACTTCCCATATTTTTCTTTGAATTTCTTATGATTTTTAAAACTTTTTCTTTACAAGAACTCCCCTTAAACGGAAAAGAGTGCAAAAGAAAAAGGTTTTTGTAAAAAATTACCTTTTTATCTCTAAAAACAATAAAATAAGTTCCCTGTTCTGATTCAAAGTACAAATTCGGTTTATAAGGAGATGCCATTTTTTTTAAGATTGCTTTATTCCCAACAATCATGAAGGCAAAAATAGGAACAACAAATAAAATGGGGATTAATCTCCTTTTCCCTTTTTCTATAAAAACTATAAGAAAGCCGATGTAAATTATTCCAAGGGCCCCCCCCGAAAACCAAAAGTTAAGTTTTTTTGAGAGAATAAAAAATATAAAAAGAGGAGAAAGCGCAAAGGAAACTAATAAGAGTTTTGTTGAGCTAAAAAATTCCTCTTTACTCTTCACAATTTTTCTAAGCACAACTCCGGAAAAAAAGAAGGGCAGAGGAAGAGTCAAAAGGGAAAAGAAGAAGATCTTCCTTATATTAATTAAAGAGGGACTTAAGGTAATTTGTAAACTCAAAACATATAAAACAAGATAAAATCCAAAAAAGTTCCAAAGAATATAATTTTTAAAATCCTTTTCCTGAATGTTTGTCCTTTTTATAGAAAAGCCTCCCAGAAGAAAGAGTAAAGATATAAATAAAACAAAAAGAGTTTTATCAATATTAAAAGCAAAATTTACAAGAAAAAATCTAACATAAATAGAAAAAAAACCCGATGTTAAAAATCCTAAAAGAAATATATAAAAAGAAATTTCTGTTTTCTCATCAACATTCAAATTTTCTTACCCCCTTTATATCTCTTTTTAAAATAGGAGTAAAACTCTTTAAAAGGTTTTTTATCCGTTATAATATCTATAAAATCAATCCCATATGATAAAACGGATTTTTTAAAACGGGAATACATCGTGTAATATGTACTTTTGTATGTGTGCAAAGCTTCTTTGTCTGAAAAATCTATTTCTTTAAAAATATGGTTCTCAGGATCATATAGATGAAAAACACCTGAATCAGGAGGAGTAACTTCAAAGGGGTCTCTCAATATAATGAAAAAAAGATTATTTTTTTTAGCTAATCCTAGAAACTTTTTTTCAAAATAAAAAGGTAAAAAATCGGATATAATGAAAATTATGGACCTTCTTTTAACACTATTTGAAAAGAATTCTATGATAGCGGAAAAATCCGTTCTCTCAGTTTCCTTGTATTTATTCTTTAAAATTAACATAAAATTTGATATTAATCTTTTTTCATCCCTGATAGGAGGCAAAAAAGCTTCGATCGTTGAAGAAAAGAGTGTAAGAGAAATCGGATCACTGTTTTTAATTGCAACAGCTCCAATTATGGCAGAAAGCTCAGCCGCATATTCTATCTTGTTTTTACCTTTCAAGGAAACATTCATGGAGGAACTTATATCTACAGCAATGTAAACAGGGATATTTCTTTCTTCTTTAAATTCCTTTACATATAACTTCCCCGTACGAGAACTTGTATTCCATTCAATATTTTTATATTCATCCAGATATGTATATTCTCTCAAATTTTCAAACTCTATCCCTTCTCCCTTAAAAAGAGATTTATAAACCCCCGAAAGTTCACTTTCCGATCTCTTCTTTAACTCTATTACTATCTTTTTTATGAGTTTTTCATTAATTCTCATAAAAAAAATATAACATATAAATAAATTTCAAAGCAATCCTTTATCCTTATACCAGCTTATAGTTTCTCTTATACCATCTCTAAATTCGGTTTTGGGCAAAAAGTCTAAAAGATTTCTTGCCTTATCAATTGAAAGAGGCTTGCTTCTCTCAAAAAAAGCTAAACTTGATCGAGTGATAGGGAAGGAGATACCTGTTAAATTATCTATAAAATCAAGAATATGCGAAATAAAGATAAGAGGAGTTAAAGGAACTTTAAACGGTAGAATCTTTTTTCCTAAAATATCTGCAATAATCTCAGCCATTCGTTCTATCGTGATTTGCTCGTCTCCTGCTATATTAAAAATCTCTCCAGACTTAATATCCTTCTCAATTACCAGTTGTATTGCATCTACAAAATCCTTTACAAAAATCGGAGACTGTTTCTCGTCACCTTTACCTGCAATAAAAAATTTGCCAGTGTTTATAGCTTTATATAACTTGAGTGTTCTCTTATCTCCGGGACCATAAATCCATCCAGGGCGTAACACAACAACATTAATTTTGTCTTTGTATTTTAAAACAGCCTCTTCTCCCAAAAGTTTTGCTTTTTCATATCTGTCCACTGGTTGAGGCAAAAAGCTCTCATCTATAGAATGTTTACTCCCCCTCCCATAAACCCCAGCGGAGCTAATGTAAATAAACTTTTTTACATTAGAATTAATTGCAGATACAATCAACTTTTCGGGAAACTCTGTATTTACTTTATAAAAATATTCATTGCTTTCTTTTGATCCTCCAAGAACAGCGGCAAGATGGATGATAACATCCACTCCTTTTGTAACTTTCCTAAAAAAATCAACCTCATATTCCGTAATTTTAATATCTTTTACTCCTTCTATTTCAGAACTATGAGTGTGAATAAGATTAACAACATTATAACCATTTTGAACAATAGCTTTTAAAAGATACTTTCCGGCAAAACCTGAACCTCCCGTAGTAAGTATATTCATTAAATTATTATATAGGAATAAAAAAGAAAGAACAAACCAGAGGAGGATTCAAAACTAATTAGATTTTTTATTTGACTTGCTTTTATTTTTTTTTTATTATCTATAGTTAATTCTGGATAAGGAG